>NC_014844.1:907277-1209703 GCF_000176915.2 Pseudodesulfovibrio aespoeensis Aspo-2 | reverse complement strand
GCAAAAGTCCCTGTGACGCGGTGAAGGTGCAGGTCAGCGCGCCGCCGGCCAGGGCGCCGTGCACCGCGCCTGCCGCGCCCGCCTCGGACTGCAACTGACGGATGCGCACCTTCTGGCCGAAAATGTTCTCGCGGCCCTGGGCGGCCCACTCGTCCGCGATCTCGCCCATGGTGGACGAGGGGGTGATGGGATAAATGGCCGCCGTCTCGCTCATGGCATAGGCCACCCAGGCCGCAGCCGTGTTGCCGTCCATGGTCTTCATCTTGGACATTTCATCGTTCTCCTCTGAGGCTTTGTTATCTGACATGCTCCGCTGGTGCGGTCGCGTTCGGATCGATCAATCCGAAACTCCCTGCATCAACTTCCATGCCAAGATGGGTGATTCACCATTTGTTCAAACATAGCGAAATGTTGTAATAGGAAGACTGCGCGAGGACCAGAGCGGGGACGCCCCTGCGTCCGGAAAACCGGACAGGAGCCACACCCCCGGGATGAAAGAAAGATCGCGCCAAACGGGAGTATCTGGTCATTACTTGTACCACTTCGCAATAAAAACACAACAAAAGGATGAATCCGAAAAAACAGACTCATCCTTTTTTAGGGACACGCCGGGCAGTGAGAGGTTCCCGAGGCCGGGTCAGTTGCGGTATGACTCCACGTCATCAAACTTTTTGCGGACCTCGGCCAACCCGTCGCGGTAGGCCCCGGCATCGCCGAAGTCGAAGAAATGCTTGTAGCGGCTGTGGGGCACCACCGGCCTTGCGTGGCGTATCGGGCACCAGTACTGCTCGGTCCTGGCCGCCACCTCGCGTATAAAACTCATCAACCCGTTGAAGTAGCCGCAATAGACGCAGTTGCATTTCTCAAGCCAGTTGAGGTAGCCCAGGGCATACCGGTCAATGACCAAATACCGGCCACGCCTGACGCGCGGGATGCCGTACACCGGAAAGCAGACCAACTGGTAGACGCAGACCACCATATCCAGAAACACCGCCGGGATCAGCGCGGCCCAGATGACGGGAATGGTCAGTATCTTCAGGAAACCGGAGTCGTAGACGTAATCCAGAAACCGTGTGGCGAGTTCCCTGTGCCGCCGGTCCACCTCGTCGCTGAACCACGCTTTTTTTTCCTTGATGACGCCGCGCAGCTCGTCGTGCCTTCGCTCCAGTTCGGTGGAAAGTTCGTTTTCCAGCGTGCCAATCTTTTCGAGAATCTCGCTGATGCGGTTCATGACTATTCCTGGTGTTTGCGTTGATTTCCAATGCTGCAGGGCTACCACGCCCTTGACTGCAAGGCCAGGAAACAGAAAGAGCCCCCCTGCGCGTGCAGGGGGGCTCCTTCATCAGCAGCGTGACAAAACTACTTCACAGCTTCCTTCAGAACCTTGCCGGGCTTGAACTGAGCGACCTTGCAGGCCGGAATCTTGATTTCCTTGCCGGTGCGCGGGTTGCGACCGGTGCGGGCCTTCCTCTCGCTGACGCTGAAGGTGCCGAAGCCCGTCAGGGTCAGTTTGTTTCCAGCGGCCAGCTCGCCCTGAATGACATCGAGGATGGCATTCATGGACGCCTCGGCCTGGGCCTTGGAGGTGCCGTTCTTCTCAGCGATTTTGGCAACAAGTTCTGCTTTGGTCATCTGTGTCTCTCCTATTTGATGAAAATGGTTACCGTGCGTGGAACGCAAAAGTATTAGCCCTCCATACACACTTGACGAAATGAAAGGAAGCCCAAAAACGCCCGCCCGCAAAAAATAGTGCGGATAACCCGGCATAAAAGAGGTTCCCTCCGGCCAATGGCGCACAATGCGCCTCTTTTTTCCCCAGACCCCTGCCTGCATCCACCTGCGGGCAGCCCGGCCCGCTCGCATCACAGGGACAACCCATACTTCTTGAGCAACGAGTAGAGATGGGACCGCGAAAGCCCCGACACATTCAGGATCTGCGCCAGGTCTCCCGCGCTCTGACGGATCAGTTCGCCAAGATAGACCTTTTCCGCCGTACCCTTGAACTCGCGCAGCGAAGGCAGGGCCTGGTCAAAGATGTCCTCGAAAATCTCCTGTCCGATTTTTCGGACAGACACCCCGTCCACCAGGCCGGAACCGACGGTGACCACATGGGAGCCGGTCATGCGCTCGATCTGCGCCTTGGCCACCTCGATGCGCAGGGCGCGCGGCAGGTGCATGGCGTAGATGGTCCTTTCCTGGCCCGCCTCGATCACGGCCCTCTCCAGGATATTGAAGAGTTCCCTGACATTTCCCGGCCAGCTGTAGCTCTCCAGGGTGGTGAAGAAATTGGAGCCGAAATTCTTCTTCTCCATGCCGTAGTGCTCGCACAGCCGTATCACCTGAAACAGGGCCAGGGCGCGGATATCCTCGGGCCGCTGGGAGAGCGGCGGCAGATGGATGCGCATGGTCTTGATGCGAAAGAGCAGATCGGCCCTGAACTGTCCCTGTTCCACCATGGCGTCGAGGTCGCGGTTGGTGGCGGCCACGAGCCGGAAATCGCTGGTCTGCTCGCGAGTATCGCCCACCGGGCGGAAGGTGCGCTCCTGAAGCACGCGCAAGAACACTTTCTGGATGGACAGGGGCATCTCGCCCACCTCGTCCAGAAAAAGCGTCCCCTTGTCGGCCAGCTTGATCAGGCCGATGCGGTCAGCCTGGGCTCCGGTGAACGCCCCCTTGCGGTGGCCGAACAGGGTGGATTCCACCAGGGTCTCGGTCAGCCCGGCGCAGTCCACCACCACGAACTGGCCACCGTGCCTCCTGGAATTCTGATGGATGGTGGAAGCGAAAAGTTCCTTGCCCGTGCCGGTCTCGCCGGTGATGAGCACATTGGTGTCCGAGCGCGCGGCCTGGGCCATGAGCTTGAAGCTCGCCTTGATAGTCGGGCTGCCCCCCACCACCTCGCTGAGGTCGAGGGAATCACTCTCGGCCTTGCCCGCCTTCTCTTCGCGGTATTTGAGGGCGCGGCCCAGAGTCAGGGATATCTCGCGCACGCTCGACGGTTTGAGCAGATAATCCCACACGCCGCCCTCAATGGCCATCTCCGCGCCGTCCGGGTCGCCCCGGCCCGTGAGGATGATCACCTCTGGCGGATCGCTCAGTGCCATGAGCTGGGGCAGGATGTCCAGTCCGTTTCCATCGGGCAGGCTCACATCGAGGAAGACGACGTCATAGCTTCCGGCCTTGGCCAGGGCCATTCCCCGGCTCAGGGTCTGGGCCGTGTCGCAAACATGCGACAGCCTGCCTATGAGGCTCTCCAGAGTCTCGCAGACCTCGATGTCGTCGTCTATCACCAGGATATTGGTCATGTCCCTTCCACTATCTCAGATCATCCTGCCACAGCAAGGGCACTGGCGATGGCGGTTGCCAGATCATCCTTGTCGTATGGCTTGATAACCACCTGACGGATATTGGGCAAGTCCGAGGCCGCCATGGCGGCATCTTCACGCCCGGAAACCAGGATCACCGGCAGCAGCGGCACCAGATCGCCCACCCGCCGGGCCAGCTGGGTGCCGCTCAGGCCGGGCATGTCGTAATCGGTAATGAGCAGGTCAAAGGGGCACGGGGACATCCTGACCAAGGCCAGGGCCGACTCCGGGCTGCGCACCGGCGTCACCTGGTAGCCCATGACCTCAAGCAGGCGCGGGGTGGCATCGAGTTGGTCCTCGTCATCCTCCACAAAAAGGATGTGGCCGCCCTGCCGCGCCCGGTCGCTGGCCGGGGCCTGGCATTCGGCATCGGCCTCGTCGGCTCTGGGCAGATAGACCTCAAAGACCGTGCCGCCGCCGATTCTGGGCGAAACCTGCAGCCCGCCCTTGTGGCTCCTGACGATGCCATGGACCACGGCCAGTCCGAGCCCGGTGCCTTCGGTCTTGTCCTTGGTGGAGAAGAACGGGTCGAATATCTTGTCCACGATCTCCGGCGGGATGCCCGGTCCGTTGTCCTCAATGGTCAGACGCACATGCCAGCCGTGGTTCAGACCGATGACGCCAGCCTCGTCCTCGTCGAGAAGCACCTGCTCCACCCGCGCCTCAATGACCCCGCCCTGCTCGCGCAGGGCGTGGAAGGCGTTGGTGAACAGGTTCATGGCCACCTGATGCAGCTGGGTGGGGTCGGCCAGCACGCAGGAAAGAGACGGGGCCACAAGCGAGCGGACCGCGATGTTGCTGGGCATGGACGCCTCCAGAAATCCCAAGGCCTCGGACACCACCGCGCCAACGTCCGTGGACCGAAACCCCTCGGTGGAGGGGCGGCTGAAGGCGAGGATCTGCTTGACCACGCGACCTCCCCGCCGGGCGGCCTTGAGCACGCGCTCCAGGTCGCGCCGGGTCACGGAATCGGGCTCCACATCGCCCAGGGCCAACTCGGTAGAATTGATAATGGAAGTCAGGATATTGTTGAAATCATGCGCAATGCCGCCAGCCAGGGTGCCGATGGCCTCCATTTTCTGCGATTGCAGGAGCTGTTTTTCGAGGTTGTGCTCCTTGGTGATGTTCTCCGCCGTGCTGAGCAGGCCCACCACCCGGCCCGACTGGTCGCGGATGGGCACCTTGCTGATCTCAAGCCACCCCTGGTTGCCCGCCCCGTCTTCGAGCTTGCGGCGTACCTTGCGCACGGCCTCGGGGTCGCGCATGGCCTGCTGGTCCGCATTGAAGGCCCACGTGGCGTACTCGCTATCGACGATGACCTCGCGGGTGGTCTTGGAGACGACGAACGCGGAATCCTTGTACCCGAAGAATTCGGCAAAGGCCCGGTTGACGCCGAGATACCGCCCGTTCATGTCCTTCCACGCGAGCAACTGCGGCACGGTGTCCATGAGCGTTTCCTGGAAGGCGAGCTGGTCCTTGATCTTGCGCTCCACCTTGCGCCGCGCGAGCATGGCGAAGATCAGGAACACCGTCACCACCAGCAGCAGCGCGAAGCTGACCATGATGGTCCAGAACAGCTCCTTGGGCAGTTCGTAGAAGGCCTTGGGCGCATTGATGATGCGGCTGCCCTCCGGAAGCATGTCCTCGGTCAGGTTCAGCCGGTCCATTACGTTGTAATCAAAGACAAAGTCTCCGGCATATTCGTGATCAACGGGAATGTCGTCGACAGACTTGCCGCCGAGGATTTCAAGGACCATGCCCGCCGCTGCCTGGCCGTGCTGATAGCCCGAAAGGACGCGCCCTCCCACCGCGCCGTGGCCGATGAGAAATTCCCACGCCGTGTAGATGGGCACGCTCGAATTGGCGTAGATGGCCGCCATCACCTCCTCGGCTGTGTAGAAATTATTCCCCATGGTCTGATAGTAGGGGATGAAGAAGAGGAAGGTGTCGGGCGGAAGCCGCCTGACCCTTTCGAGCACGTCGGGCAGCGAGAGGTGGGTCCAGTAGTCCACCACCAGCTGTGGCTCGTACCGGGGCACGGCGTCCTCGATCTGACGCTTGATGGCGAGCCCGGCTGTGGACGCATCGCCCACCACGACCATGTGTCTCTTGTCCGGGTGGAGCCTGCGGGCCACGTCCAGGGTCAGGGAGAGGTCGAAATTCTCCACCACGCCGGTCAGGTTGCCCACTTCGAGGTCGCGGGGGGTCAGCGCGTTGACCCCGCAGAAGACCAGGGGGACGCCGGGAAAAAGCTCTTCGCGGTAATAGGTCGCGAAATTGAAGGCATCGTTGTCCGAGACCAGCACCACATCAAACCGCTCGCCCCGGAATTTCTCCATGTACAAATGCAGGAGCATGCCGGTGACATCCTCGTACCGGTACTTCTTGATGTCCATGTATTCGATCTGAAGGTCGATCTTGTACGGCCCGGCCTCAAGCACAGAGCGCACGCCATCGAAAATGTCGTCCGACCACTTGTAGCCCCGGTGGTACGAATTGAGATAGAGGACGTTCTTCTTGGCCATCTCGGCCTGCCCCGCAGCGGGCGTCAGGCAGAAGATGGCAAAGAGAAAAAATATTATATATCGAGCTTTTAGCATCGTTTTTCCTCAATCCTGATTTCGGCGTCAGTGTCCGACGGGCGCATCGGCGCGGGCCGGTTCGCGTCCTGCAAAAGGCGGGCCTGAAATCTGCGCAGAGGCATGACAAGAGCATGCGCCCGTGATAGCCTCCCAAAAAACGGCCCACCCCATTCTGTACAAAGAGTACCGAATGTGGCTATCATAAGACCAACCCAAAACAAAGGAAGGTACCCAATGAAACATACCGCTGTCATCACCCTTCTCGTCTGCTTTCTGGTCGCCGGCTTCGGCTGCGCCAACAAGGCCCAGCAGGGAGCCACGGTCGGTGGCCTCGCCGGTGCCACCATCGGCGCCCTGACCTTCAAGGACAAGCTGCTCGGCGCGGCTGTCGGCGCGGGCGTCGGCACCCTGATGGGCTACATCGTCGGCAACGAGTGGGACAAGCACGACGAGGCCCAGGTCCAGCGGACCCTGGAAACCAACAGGAGCGGCCAGCCCTCCAGCTGGACCAACCCTGACACCGGCAGCACCTACTCGGCCACGCCCAAGGAGCCTTACATGGCCGAGAACCGCGTCTACCGCGATGTGGTCATCAAGGACGAAAAGACCGGCGAGTCCATCATGGCCAAGGCCTGGCGGGACGACAAGGGCGTCTGGCACCTCAAGCAGTAGCCCACCCGCAGCGGCCAACCGGTTCGCAACGTGAAATAACCCCGCGCACGATGGCTCGTGCGCGGGGTTCTTCGTACCTGACGGTCCATCGGCCTCAGTCAGGCTCAACTGGCAATGTAGCTGGCCGGAAAGCTCGGCTTGAGCCGGGCCAGCACCTGCTCGGCCTTGTCGCGGCTGACAAAGCTCCCGGCCTGGACCACATGCAGGGTCATGCCGTTGCTCTCCACCGTACTCACCCGCGCCTCGCCGTAGCCACTGGCCACCAGCTGGTCGTAGACACGGACCGCGTTGGAGCGGATGGCAAAGGCACCCACGCGCACATGGTAGTACTTGATGGCCGAAGTGGCATAGCGCGTCGGCTCGACCGGCGGCGAATCCAGGGCCGTGACGCGCACCCGGACCACGCCGCGCTCCACCGAGCCTACCTGCCGCGCCGCCCCGTGGGAAAGATCGATGATCCGCCCGCGCACGAACGGCCCACGGTCATTGATGACCAGGGTCACGTTGCGCCCGTTCTCAAGATTGGTCACGCGCACCCTGGTGCCAAGGGGCAACGTCTTGTGCGCAGCCGAGATGCCGTGCATGTTATATATCTGTCCGTTGGCGGTCTTCTTGCCGTGAAAATCCTCGCCGTACCATGAGGCGTCGCCCACCTCGTCGTAGCCCTGGGCCGATGTCAGCGGGTAATAGGTCTGCCCAAGGACCGTATAGGGGTTCGTCTTGGGATCGTGGGTGACTGGTCCCGGCGTGTCGCGGCTGCTCGGCGGCGTGGAATAGATGTGGCTTGGGAAAGGGTTGAGCGAGGCACACCCGGCCACGGCCAGCAGAACCAGACCGACCGACAGTGCTCTGATGCAGCGCATGTCTCCTCCACAGATGAAAATTCCGGGCGAGATGCCCGGAAACAGTCTCGACAATGTCTAGAGCATTACGCCAGATCGGGCCGGAATGCAAGCGGGCCAAAGAGCCACGGCGTTTCGAGCCTGATTGACTCGTTCCATGCTCTCCATTTGAAGGGCCGCAACAGTGGGCACTGATACCCAGCAAAGGGACACAGCTCCTGGCAGGGGTCAAGGGTCACTTGCGGGGCATGTACCTGGGCCTGACCATGTTCTCCGGCTTGAGGATGTCCTCAAGCTCGTCCCGGCTCAGATACCCCTTCTGGAGCACGATGTCGTAGACCGAGCCGCCAGTGCGCATGGCCTCCTTGGCGATCTCGGCTGATTTCTCGTAGCCGATGTGCGGGTTGAGGGCCGTGACCAGCCCGATGGAATTCTCCACCAGCTCCCGGCACCGCTCGCGGTTGGCCGTGATGCCGGACACGCATTTGTCGGCCAGGGTCAGACAGGCGCGCCTGAGCATGTTGATGGTCTGGAACAGGGAAAAGGCGATGACCGGCTCCATGACGTTGAGTTCGAGCTGTCCGGCCTCGCTGGCCATGGACACCGTGACATCATGGCCGATGACCGCAAATGCCACCTGATTGACCACCTCCGGAATGACCGGGTTGACCTTGCCCGGCATGATGGACGAGCCGGGCTGCATGGCCGGCAGGTTGATCTCGTTCAGCCCGCACCTGGGGCCGCTGGAGAGCAGGCGCAGGTCGTTGCATATCTTGGAGAGCTTGACCGCCACCCGCTTGAGCACGCCCGAGAGCTGGACATAGACTCCGGTGTCCTGGGTGGCCTCCACCAGATCGGGCGACGAGACGAGCTTGAGGGTGGTGATCTCCACCAGCTTCTCGGTCACGGTGCGGGTGTAGTCGGGATGGGCGTTGAGGCTGGTGCCGATGGCCGTGGCCCCCATGTTGATCTCGTAGACCAGGTCCTCGGCCTCGTCCACGCGCTGCACGTCCTCGCCGATGGTCACCGACCAGGCCGTGAACTCCTGGCCCAGAGTCATGGGCACCGCGTCCTGAAGCTGGGTGCGCCCCATCTTGATCACGTCCGCGAATTCCTCGCCCTTGCGCCGAAACGCCTTGCGCAGATGCTCCATGGCCTCGATCAGCTCGCGCAGGTCAAAGATCAGGGCGATGTTGAGGGCCGAGGGATACACGTCGTTGGTGGACTGGGACATGTTCACGTCGTTGAGCGGATGCAGGAACTCGTACTGACCGCGCTCGTGGCCCAGCAGCTCCAGGGCGCGGTTGCAGATGACCTCGTTGGCGTTCATGTTGGCCGAGGTGCCGGCCCCGCCCTGCACCACGTCCACCACGAACTGGTCGTGCAGCAGGCCCGAGACCATCTCCTCGCAGGCGCGTCCGATGGCCCGGCTCTTGCGCTCGTCGAGCAGCCCCAGGGAGGCATTGGCCATGGCCGCGGCGTGCTTGACGTGGGCCAGGGCGGTGATGAACCGGGGATAGTGGGCCATGGTGATGCCCGTGATGTGAAAGTTGTCCCTGGCCCGCAGGGTCTGGATGCCGTAGTAGGCCTCTGCCGGGACCGGCATCTCGCCCAGGCTGTCGTGCTCCAGTCTGAATCCGCTGGTCATGGGGTTCACCTTCCCTGACGGGCGTTCCAGTACTCGACATCCGGCGTGATGTGGACAAGGCCCGTCATCTGCGCGATCTCCACCAGCAGGACCACGGAGAAGAAGCAGACAATGCCCCATCCGGCCAGCCGCCTGCGCGATCCCGGTTCGCCCTGTCTGATGAGCAGCAGTCCAGGCAGGATGCCGAACAGGCTGCCCACGCCGATGCCGCCCACCACATTCAGGGCGTCGATGAAAATATTGGGATACAGCGCGCCGACAAGCAGGGGCGGCACAAAGGCCGTCAGCCAGACAACCAGCCGGTTGCGGCCCATGCGCCCGCCCACGTCGCGCAGGAAGCTGAGCATGGCCACGCCGGTGGCCATATAGGCTGTGGTCATGGCCACCACGGCAAAGGCCACGGAAACATCGAGAAATAACCTCGAGGTGATCAGTCGGCTCAGGGGTACGGTGGCCGGTTCGTTCAACTTGAAGGCCGAGATGATATCCACGCCGTTGGCCGACTCCATGGGCAGGGTCAGCATGGCGGCCACGGTCCAGATCAGGGTCATGGTCAGGCCCAGGCCGGAGCCGAACCAGATGGCCCGGGTGATGGCCTGGCGGTCGTGGTCGAGCACCCGGCACAGGGTCGGGATGACGTTGTGGAAGTTGAAGGCCACCACCAGGATGGGCAGGGCCGAGGTGAAAAAGACGAGATCGACCCCGCGCGCGCCGTGGCCCTCAAAATGCGGCACCACCATGACCACCAGCACGGCGAAAAGCCCCCACATGATGGTCATGAACACGGTCGCGCCCTTGCGCAGGACCACATCGCCGAACGAGGCAAAGAGCGTGGCGATGCAGAAATAGCCCGCCAGGGCAACCCAACTGGGCACGGCAAGCCCCAGCGACTCCACCAGCACCGAGGCGACCCCGGCCAGATAGGCCGTGAGCAGCCCGTAGAAGATGACGAGGTTGGCGGCCACGCTGACCCACTTGCCCACCGGGCCGAGCACCACCTCGAAGAAGGTGGGCAGATCCGCGTCCCTGTTCTGGGCGAGAAAGGGTTGGCGCGCGATGATCAGCCCGGTGCAGGTCATGAGCGCCCACACGCCAAGGGCACCCAGCACTGCCGGAAAAAGCCCCGCCGGACCAAGATCGACGGGCAGGGCCAGGATGCCAGCGCCGAGCATGTTGCCGGTGACGATGAGCGAGGTGGTAATGACTTTGCCGGTGGAGGGGGAGCTTTGAGCCATGCGGATCTCCGTGTGAGGTGGCAGAATCGGGACGCGCCCAAGCTATCGCATTTTTCTTCGGAATCAAAAGGATTTCTTGCCCGACACGCATTCTCCGCTTGCCAGCCCTCACGGTTTCGGCTAACCGCTTGCCTGCGCACATGCGCCCATTACTATATACTGGATACCGGAGTCACAATGAGCACCAGAATCATCAACGAAAAAATTCGCAATATCGCAATCATCGCCCACGTCGACCATGGCAAGACCACCCTGGTGGACGCCCTGTTCAAACAGTCCGGCCTGTTCCGCGAAGGCCAGAACGTGGACGACCGCATCATGGACTCCATGGACCTTGAACGCGAACGCGGCATCACCATCTCCGCCAAGAACTGTTCGGTCACCTGGAAGGGCGTCAAGATCAACATCATCGACACCCCCGGCCACGCCGACTTCGGCGGCGAGGTGGAGCGCTCCCTGTCCATGGCCGATGGCGCCATCCTGCTGGTGGACGCCTCCGAAGGCCCGCTCCCCCAGACCCGCTTCGTGCTCAAGAAGGCGCTTGAGCAGCGGCTGGCCCTCATGGTCGTGGTCAACAAGGTGGACCGGCAGGACGCCCGCCCCGCCGAGGTGCTCGACGAAATCTACGACCTGTTCATCGACCTGGACGCCCGCGAGGATCAGGTGGACTTCCCCCTGCTCTACGCCATTGGCCGCGACGGCATTGCCATGAAGACGGCCGAGGAGCGCGGCGAAAACCTGCACATCCTGCTCGACATGATCATCGACAAGGTGCCCGGCCCGGTGCATGACCCCGAAGAGCCCTTCCAGATGCTCGTGTCCGACCTCTCCTACTCCGACTACGTGGGCCGTCTGGCCATCGGCAAGGTCCACCACGGCAAGGTCCGCTCCAACGACGCCCTGGTCTGCCTGCCCAAGGACGGCAAGCCCATTTCCCTCAAGCTGACCAAGCTCCAGACCTACGACGGCCTCAAGGTGGTCTCCACCGAGACCTGCATACCGGGCGACATCGTGGTCATCGCTGGCATCGAGGATGTGCACATCGGCGACACCATCTGCACCAAGGAAAGCCCCAAGGCCCTGCCGCGCATCACCGTGGACGAACCCACCGTGTCCATGAAGTTCGGCATCAACACCTCGCCCCTGGCAGGCACCGAGGGCAAGCTGGTCCAGGCGGGCAAGATCCGCGACCGGCTGTTCAAGGAGACCCTGCTCAACGTCGCCATTCAGGTGGAGATGACCGACACCCGCGAGGCGTTCATCGTCAAAGGGCGCGGCGAGTTCCAGATGGCGATCCTCGTGGAGCAGATGCGCCGCGAGGGCTTCGAGCTTTCCGTGGGCCGCCCCGAAGTCATCTACAAGCATACGGACGGCGTCAAACTCGAACCCATCGAGCACCTCTATGTGGACTGCGACGAGGCCTTCATGGGCATCGTCACCGAGAAACTCTCGGCCCGCAAGGCGCGCATGACCAACATGGTCAACCACGGCACGGGCCGCGTGCGCCTCGAATTCTCGGTCCCGTCGCGCTCGCTCATCGGCTACCGCGACGAGTTCCTGACCGACACCAAGGGCACCGGCATCATGAACTCCTACCTTGAGGGCTACGGCGAGTACCGGGGCGACTTCGCCACGCGCTACACCGGCTCCCTGGTGGCCGACCGCTCGGGCAAGGGCGTGGCCTACGGCCTGTTCAACCTGGAGCCGCGGGGCCGCATTTTCATCCTGCCCGGCGAGCCCATCTACGAGGGCATGATCATCGGCGAGCACAACCGGGAAAACGACATCAACGTCAACCCGGCCAAAGAGAAGAAGCTGACCAACATGCGCGCCTCGGGCAAGGACGAGGCCGTCACCCTCACCCCGGTCAAGACCATGACCCTGGAATACGCCCTGAACTTCATCAAGGACGACGAACTGGTGGAGGTCACCCCCAAATCCATCCGACTGCGCAAGCAGCAGCTCTCGGCCCTGGTCCGCCACCGCGAGGATGGCAAGAAGAAAAAGACCGACTAGACCGAGCCCGAAAGAAAACACAGGGGAAGTCCGCAAACCGGGCTTCCCCTTTTTCGTTGCCCTGAAGCGTGATGCGCAGGACCATTGACTTTATCCTCCCCAAGGGTACACTTTGGCACCAAAGTCTCACCCAAAAAAAACACGGCGGACCACCATGCGCATACCCTTCATAAAACAGTCCACCATCAACTACCGCCGTATGGCCCGCCAGCAGGGCATGCCCTTCATCGACTGGCTGCACGGCTATCTCTATGGCCGCTTCGCCTACCAGTATATCGGCATGGCGGGCGACAAAAAACCGTGGTGGCGATACCTCATGGCCCCGCTGGTCCTGCTGCTCGACCGCCACTCCCCTTTCCAGCCCACGGACCAAAGCCGGACCGGCGACCCCGGTCAAGAAAAGCCCACCTTTGCCGACACCTACCACGGCAAGGCCCTGCCCCTGGCCGAGGCGACCAAACTGATCCGGCTCGACCGGGCGGTCAACACCTCGGTCTCCGAGCAGGTGCTGCCCTACACCCGCGCCCGCGAGATTGTGCTCAACAACCCCGAAAAAATCGTCCTGCTCGACTGTCCGTGCCGGGCGGGCATGAAGAACCCCTGCACGCCCATTGATGTCTGCCTGCTGGTGGGCGAGCCGTTCTGCTCCTTCATGCTCGAACACCACCCGGACAAGACGCGCGAGATCGACACGGACGAGGCCGTACGCATCCTCAAGGCCGAGAACGCGCGCGGCCATGTGGCCCACGCCTTTTTCAAGGATGTCATGCTCGGCCGGTTCTACGCCATCTGCAACTGTTGCTCCTGCTGCTGCGGGGCCATGAAGGCCCAGCGCATGGGCGTGCAAATGCTCTGCTCGTCCGGCTACCTGGCCGAGGTGGACCAGGAGACGTGCGTGGGCTGCGGCCTGTGCGCCGAAAAGTGCCAGTTCAAGGCCATCGGCTTTCGGGGCGGCATGGCCTTTATCCGCGCCAAGCGGTGCATGGGCTGCGGCGTGTGCGTGGAGGCCTGCTCCAAGGACGCCCTCTCCCTGCGGCTGGCCCCGGAAAAGGGCGAGCCTCTGCGGGTGGACGCCCTCTAAACCACCCGCTGCGCAAATCAGAAAGGATCAGGGCCGACGCATGATACCCATGCGTCGGCCCTGATTCTTTCTGGCACCCGCAGATGCGCCCCGCGTGCAACTTGAGTCAGGCGTTGCCCTTGGGCGTGTCGTCTTCCGAATCCCTGGTCGCCTTGGCCACGCGGGCCATCTGGGCGCGGATGTAGTTGGCCGCCACATCGCCCAGGTCCGAGTCAGCCGCCTTGAGGCCATGCTCGCGCAGGTCGGCGTCGATCTGTTTTTCCATGCGCGCCGATTCGAGGAACATGATGTAGGCCAGGACCAGGGCGGCGTTGTTGTCCGCGCTGCCGTCACAGAGCAGCTCGATGTTGCGGGCGTCCACGGTTTCGAGCAGACGGTCCACGAACAGGGTGATCCACTTTTCGTACAGGTCGTGCATCAGCGGCGGGATCAGATCGGCCACGGTCTCGGCTGCGTTTCCCGCCGTGCCAGTGACGGACATGAATTCGGCCAGGGCCTCGGAGCGTCTGGCCTCGTCCTGCTCCTCGACCTTGCTGATGATGACGGAAAAGATGTGCGTTTTTAGTTGCTTGGGGGTCATGGACATGAGCTGTCGTCTCCCGAGTGGTTTGCCGTGAACACGCGCCGGGCTGGCGCTGACGAGTTTAGCCCAATGCGAGCATTCCGGCAAGCGCCCCCTGGGCCTTGGAGCAAAGGGGTCAGGCGGGCAGAACCGGGAATTCGCCGTTTTCATTCGGGCCGAATGGGAGTAGGACCATCCGTGGGTGTATGCAAACCGTTTCGGAGGACTCTCACCGTGGAACCCCTGCTCGTCAAATTCG
This sequence comes from Pseudodesulfovibrio aespoeensis Aspo-2, assembly GCF_000176915.2. Lineage (NCBI taxonomy): Bacteria > Pseudomonadati > Thermodesulfobacteriota > Desulfovibrionia > Desulfovibrionales > Desulfovibrionaceae > Pseudodesulfovibrio > Pseudodesulfovibrio aespoeensis. The sequence goes on along the minus strand of NC_014844.1, from coordinate 1,195,441 downwards.
CGCCCTTCCTCAAGATTCTGTTCGCCTTTGCCGTCATGCTCGCAGGCATGCGCTTCAAGGTTGGCGTTGGCCTGTCCATCATGACCGGGGGCGTGATCCTCGGCCTGCTCTTTGGCATGGCCCCGCTGCCCATTGCCCAGACCGGTGTCCTGGCCCTGGCCCAGGAGAGCTTTCTTTTCCTGGCCGCCATCGTCGGACTGATCCTTCTGCTTTCCGATGCCATGGAGCGCTCCGGGCAGTCGAGCCGACTCATGGGGTCTCTGTCCGGCTACCTGACAAGCCCCCGGCTCAGGCTAATCTTCTTCCCGGCCCTGATCGGGCTGCTGCCCATGCCCGGCGGGGCGGTCTTCTCCGCGCCCATGGTCAAGACCGTGTCCGAGAACATGTCCATCAGAAACAGCGACCGGGCCATGCTCAACTACTGGTTCCGCCATGTCTGGGAAATGTGCTGGCCGCTGTATCCGGGTATCATCCTGACCGTGGCCCTGGCCGACATCCCCATCATCGACCTCATCTCCAAGACCTGGCCGGGCACCCCGCTCATGCTGCTGACGGGCTGGTTCTTCTTCCTGCGCCCCGGCGTGCTGGATGCCAAGGACATCGCCGTGACCGGGCTGTCTGTCAGCCGCAGCAAGGGCGCGGTCCTGCGCGAGGGGCTGCCCCTGATCATCGCCATCTGCGGAGCCATCGGCCTTGAAAGCGCCATCTCGGTCTTTGCGCCCTCCATCGCCTTCGAGTGGGGCGTACTCGCCGCCCTGGCCGCCAGCGTGGTCTGCGTCATGATCCAGAACACCCAGCTCGGATTGCCCTTCCTGCGGCAGGTGCTGACCAAGAAGTCGCTGTGGTCCATGCTCTTCGTGGTCATCTCCATCTTCGTCTTCAAGGACATCATGCAGGCCAGCGGCGTGGTGGACGAGATGTCGCGCGTGGCGGGCGGCAAGGCGGCGCTCATCGCCTCGGCCACTTTCCTGCCCTTTCTGGTGGGCATGGTGGCCGGGATCAACGTGGCCTTTGTCGGGGCGACCTTCCCCCTGCTCCTTGGCGTGCTGAACACCCTGGGCATGCAGGACCAGACCATCCCCTATCTCGTCCTGGCCACCTTTTTCGGATTCACCGGGGTCATGGTCTCGCCCATCCACATCTGCTTCGTGCTCACCTGCCAATACTTCAACTGCGAGCTGGGCACCACCTGGCGGAAGATTTTCTGGCCGTCCCTGATCTTCCTGCTCTCAGGTGTTGGCGTGTTCTGGTTCTGGCTGTCGGTGCTGGATTGACACAAAGTCGAAACCCCTTGAAAGGGGCGATATTTTTTTGTAGACAACTCGTTCCCGCACAGACGTTCACATCAGCACACAGGGGGAACCGGCCATGGGTCATTACCAGGATATCTTCACCCAGGAGAAACTCGCGGACCTTTTTCCCGCAGACCGCACCGAGCAGTTCTTCGAGGCGTTGTTCGGCGATGCCGAGGAAGGAAGCTACGATATCGAGCTGGGCTACTCCGGCGGCTGCGACACCAAGCTGCACTTCGAGCTTCGGCTCATGCAGCGTCCAGGCAAATGTCTGGCCTGCAACCTGACCTACGGCCTGCCCCAGGTCTTCTCGCGCCATCCGGTGATCAACGTGCCCGGCATCGCCGAGGCCGTGGCCCAGGCCACCGGCAGCGGGACCGCCTCCTGGAAGCTCGGCTCCACCAGGGAGGTCTCGGCCACCCTGCACGTCATCCCCCTGCTCATCGAAGTGGCCTGAGCCGCACCTGTCCCACGAACGCACCAAGGGCGCTTCATGCCGAAGCGCCCTTGTTTTTTCCAGTGGCCGCACAGGCCATGGCAATATGGAGGCAAACGCCTCTAAATCATGCGCGTGGCCACCCAGTCGAGGACCATGGCCGGGTTGACCGGGACCTGGGTGTTCAGGGCGTCCTGGGCCTGATCGAGGGCCAGACCGATGCGGCGCAGGCCGCGCAGGTCGTAGGAGCGGGCAAGGCTGGCCGAGAGCGGCGTGGCGCAGGAGCCGGAGAGGGCCTCGCGCAATTCGCGCTGCATGCCCAGCACCACCTGCATGGCCAGATGCTTGTCCACCGCGCCCTTGGACGAGGTGCGCTCGAACCATCCCCGGCCCGACTGCCAGAACCCGACCAGGGCCGTGGTCCACTCGGCAATGGCCGGCTCGTTCTCGCGGATGTCGGGCCAGGCCAGGGTGACCACCCACGACCGCGAGACCAGGGTTTCGAGCAGCCGCTCGCGCTGCGGCGCGGCCAGAACAAAGACGTTGCCGGGCCTCGGCTCCTCCAGAGACTTGAGCAGCGCGTTGGCCGCCTCGGTCATGAACATCTGGGCCTCGGCAAAGATGGTCACCCGATGGCCGTCTCCATGGGGCGGCTGGCCCCAGGTGGACCGCTGCTCGCGCACGGACTCCACCTTGATCAACCCCTCGCGGCCATCGTAGAAGAGCAGGTCGTTGAAGGCGAGGTCGCCGATCTGCCTGCACGCCGGACACTGGCCGCACGGGACTGAACCGGTCACGCAGTTGAGGCGCATGGCCCAGTACAGGGCGAGGGCGACGCGGCTGTCCGCGTCGCCGCCCTCGATGACCATGGATTGCGGAGGGTCTGCCGCGATGGCGTTGAGCCGCCTGACTGCATGTTCCTGCCCGACGAGGGCGGCCAGCGGGTCGGCGTTGGGAATCATCGCGCGCTCCGGTATCAGAAGGTTTGCACCCTGTCGGGACCGACGGAGACAATGCCCACCGGAACCCCGGTGATCTTCTCGATCCGCCTCAGGTAGTTGACGGCGTTGACCGGGAGGTCACCCCAGGAACGCGCGGCGGAGATGTCCTCGTCCCAGCCCGGCATGGACTCGTAGACCGGCGTGACGTGGCCCATGCCGTTCTGCTCCTGCGGTGGATAGAGGATGGTCTCGCCTCGATACTCGTAGGCCACGCAGAGCTTGAGCTCGCTGAGGCCGGAGAGCACATCGAGCTTGGTGATGGCCAGCTCGGTGGGGCCGTTGAGCCGCACCGACTCCTTGAGTACCACCAGATCGAGCCAGCCGCAGCGCCGCTTGCGCCCGGTGGTGGCCCCGAACTCGTGCCCCTTGCTCTGGAGGTAGTCGCCGTCGGCGTCCAGCAGCTCGGTGGGGAAGGGACCGCCGCCCACGCGGGTGGTGTAGGCCTTGACGATGGCCACGATGCGGTGCAGGTCGCGCGGGGAGCAGCCCGAGCCGGACGCGGCGTTGGCCGTGACCGTGTTGCTCGACGTGACAAAGGGATAGGTGCCGTGGTCGATGTCCAGATGGGTGCCCTGAGCACCCTCGAACAGGACCATGCCGTCCTTCTGGGCGGTCTGGATGGCCGTGGACACGTCGCCCAGGTAGGGCACCAGCCGCTCGGCATAGGGCAGCACCTCGGCGAACACGGCCTCGGGATCAAGCTCGCCCACCCCGTAAAAATGCTTGAAGAGAACGTTCTTCTCCTCCAGGGCCTTGCCGATCTTCTCGCGCAGCAGCTCGGGGTCGGCAAAGTCGCAGGCCCGGATGCCGCAGCGGTGCATCTTGTCCTCGTAGCAAGGGCCGATGCCGCGACCGGTGGTGCCGATCTTCTTGGCCTCTGACTTGGTCGTCTCGCGGGCCGAGTCGATGAGCCGGTGGTAGGGCATGATGACGTGGGTCTTCTTGCTGATCATCATCCGGGTGGGGGAAACATCAAGCCCCTTGGCAGCCAGCTTGTCCACCTCCTGACAGAAGACGACAGGGTCGAGGACCACGCCGTTGCCGATGAGACAGAGCTTGCCCGGATGCAGCACGCCCGACGGAATAAGGTGCAGGATGCACTGTTCGCCCTCCACCACCAGGGTGTGACCGGCATTGTTGCCGCCCTGAAAACGGACGACCGCGCTCGCCTGCTCGGCAAGGATATCGACGATCTTGCCCTTGCCCTCGTCTCCCCACTGGGAGCCGAAAACGACTATATTGGCCATGAATTGCTCCTTGAAAAACCGGGAACCCGCCCCGGCGTGAATTGCGCGCACAAACGGTTATCTTCCGTAAGTACAAACGCGCACGTCTGTCAACCGCGCAGGGCTTGAATTATTTCTTCTTCCTGGGCTCAAGGGTGAGCAGCTTGCCCTTGCGGTCCGCTCTGGGCCTGATCGGCGGAACTTCGCTCGGACCGGCGGAGCGTGGCGGCTTGGTCACCTCGTGCATGGTGCGTTCAGGGGCGGTCAGGGCGGCAAGGTCTATGTCCGCATGCGGGTCGCCGGGCATGCGCGACTGCGCCCAATTGTAATTGAACAGCTGGTTTTTGAGGCGAGTGGACTGGATCAGGTTGAAGATGAGCACCGACTCCTCCCACCGCTTGGTGGGCTCGAACTGGCGCACTTTCTCCGCATACTTCTCCCACAGGCTCATGAGGGAGGCCTCGTCATAGGCGTTGAGTTGCCTGGCCAGCTTCACCAGCGCCTTTTCCATGTAACTCTCGGACATCGGTATTCCTTGAAACAGATTCTCGACGTGAACGCGCCCGACACACCACCGGTGACGGACACCGCAACACCCTCAATAGCAAAAACATCCACGGCCCGCCACGCAAAAACGCCCCAGGCCCGCCCTTGGTCCATGGCCGGGGCAAGCCGGGGCGCATCGAGGCTTCCGGCCCTGGCCTAATACACGCCGCGGTCGTTGAAAAATCCGCTGTATTTCTTGTCCACGCCCTTGATGTGCTTGACCAGCCAGTCCTTGAGGAAGTTCATCACCTCCATGGTCACCGCCGCCTTGCCGGACAGAATCCTCTCCTCGAACTCGATCACCTTGTTCACAAAGGACTTGTGGGCGGCCACATGGTTGATCATGCCGGAATAGGCATGCTCCTCGAACATGGCCTCCTCGGTGGAAAAGTGGAAAACGGTGTAGTCCTTGAGCTCTTCGAGCACCTTGATCGTGGCCTGCATGCCCTTGCCGGTGCGCATGGCGTTGTGCAGCTTGTTGATGAGGTCGATCAGGCGCAGGTGCTGCTCGTCGATCTCGCGGATGTTGACGGACAGGTCGTCGGCCCACTGCATGATGCCGCCCGGATCGGCGGACTTGAGGCCGGAGCGGTCCGACAGCTTTTGCTGCGCCCTGCCGCTGGAGGACGAGGCCGCTGGCGATAACGCCTTGTGACTCGCCGGGGCCTTGGCCGGGGCGGTCCTGGCAGGCGTGGCCGCGTGACCGTTTCCGCGCTTATCCCCGTGTTCCCCGGCATGGCGCTCGGCAGGCCTTGCCTCCCCGCCCGCGTCCTCCCTGGTCATGTCGCGGATCACCGCGTCCAGGTCAGCGGCCATGGCGGCCATGGCGTCCAGGGCCTGGGCCGCGCGGGTCATGCCCTGGGCCGTCTCGTAGGCGATGCGCGTGACATCGGTCACGGCCTGGTTGATCTCCTCGCTGGCGGCGGACTGCTCCTCCGAGGCGGTGGCGATGGACTCCACCTGGCTCGCGGTCTCGCCCACGATGGACACGATCTCGGCCATGAACTCGCCGGACTCGTTGGCCGCGACGGTAGATTTGACGATGTCCTGGACCGAGGTTTCCACGGCCTTGATATTCTCCCTGGCCTGGGCCTGGATGCACGACACCGCGTCGCCCACCTCCTTGGTGGCCTGCATGGTCTTTTCGGCCAGTTTGCGGACCTCATCGGCCACCACGGCGAAGCCGCGACCCGCATCCCCGGCCCGGGCAGCCTCGATGGCCGCATTGAGGGCCAGGAGGTTGGTCTGGTCCGCGATGTCCGTGACCACGTTCATGATCTTGCCGATGTTCTCGGCCTGTTTGCCCAGTTCGCCCATGCTCGCGTTGAGTTCGAGAATCTGGTCCTTGATGGCGTCGATGGAGGCCACGGCGGCGCGGACGCCCTCGGCCCCGGTCCGGGCGTTCTCCCTGGCCCGGTCAGCCGACTGGGCCGCGTTGGATGCGTTGCGCGCCACTTCGAGCACCGTGGCGTTCATCTCCTCCATGGCCGTGGCGGTCTCGGCCATGCGATCGCGCTGCACGTCCGTGCCGTGATTGACCTCGTCCACCTGGGTGGCGAGCTGGGCCACGGACTCGGCCACATCGCGGGAGATGCGGCTCGCCTTGGACGCGGCCCGCCCCATGGTGTCGAGCAGTTCCCTGACCTGGGCCTGCTGCTCGCTGGCCCTGGCCACGGCCTGTCTGGCCTCGTCGGCGCTCTTCTCGGCCTCCCTCCCCCGGATCTCCGCCTGGGCCATGTTCTCGCCCAGCGCCCCCACCATGGTCACGGTGGCGTTTTTCAGGTCGAGCAGCTCCTCGGCATACTCGCCTCGGATCACGGATTTGTAGTCGCCTCCGGCCACGGCCTCGGCGTATTCCTTGAGGTAATTGAGCGGCTTGGTCAGCTTGACCTTGAGGTTATAGAGCACCAGCAGCACGATGACGATGGCGATGCCCACGCACGCCGCCTGACTGACAAGCAGCGTGGTGACACGGCCCTCGGACTCCTGCTGCATCAGGACCACGGCCTCGTTCATGGACATGAGCACCGCCTCGCTCAGGTCCGATATTTTCGCCACATCGGGCTTGCCCGTGGCAACCCCCTGCTCAACCAGCGCCTTGTAGTTGTTCCAGTGCTGGCGCACCTTGCCCAGCTTTTCGCTGGCAGCCTTGCTCGCCTTGGGCAGTTCACCCTTGGGGCCTGCGGGCTTCAGGGTCAGGGGCACTGGGCCGGAATCATCGAGGGCGGCAAGGGATTTCTCAAACAGGGCGATGGTCATTTCGATCTGACCGCGCAGGGCTGTGTCGCCCTGTGCGCCAAAGGCCAGGACTTCCTTGCCCAGCTTCTCGGCCAGCATGCGCTGGCGCCCGGCTATGTTGATGACCAGACTGTCGCTCTGCTGGCTCGACGTGACCATCCAAGTGGCGGCGAACATGCCGACAATGATGAGGAAAATGAGGAGAACGGAGCCAATCAGACGAAAGGATATATTCACGGGGTTCCTCCGGACGGTCGATGATCTGCGGTGGGGCGACGCGCGCTTGCCCTCTGGACCAGGTGGGAAGCGTTCCCAGCAATACAACGCTGCACCGCAAAACACAACGTCGGAGCCGCCCACGATTCAGGCGGCTCCGATCATTGTCCCTATTTGGCAACTATCAGAAACGCTCGAATCCGGAATCGTCGTCGTCCATGGACAGATCAACGCCGCCACCAGAACCCGGCGCCGGGCCGGACCTGGCCGATGGAAGCGGCTTGGGTGCTCCGGCCGCCCTGCCAACCGGCTTGGCCAGCTTCGCCTTGCCGCCCGTCACCTTGCCTGTGTTCGGATCATATGCCTTCTTGGCCTTGAGCCTCTGAGGCGCAGGCGCGGAGATGTCGCCGTCCGACACCTTGAAGAAACGGATCGACTGCTGGAGCTGCACGGCGTGGCTCGACAGCTCCTCTGCCGTGGACGCCACCTCTTCCGAGGCGGACGCATTCTGCTGGATGACCTTGTCCAGTTCCTGGATGGCCTTGTTGACCTGCTCGCCGCCAGCGTTCTGCTCGTTGCTGGCCGCCGCGATCTCCTGCACCAGTTCCGCTGTCTTGCGGATGTCCGGCACGATCTTGGCGAGCAGCCCGCCCGCCTCTTCGGCCACCCTGACACTGGTGGTTGAGAGTTCGCTGATCTCGGCGGCAGCCGTGCCGCTGCGCTCGGCCAGCTTGCGCACCTCGGCTGCGACCACGGCAAATCCCTTGCCGTGCTCGCCCGCACGGGCCGCTTCAATGGCCGCGTTGAGCGCCAGCAGGTTGGTCTGCCGGGCGATCTCCTCGACGATGAGGATCTTGTCCGCGATCTGCTTCATGGCCTCCACGGTCTTGGCCACGGCCTGCCCGCCCTTGTCTGTGTCCACAGCTGCCCGATTGGTCATGGAGTTGGTGGTCTGGGCGTTCTCGGCGTTCTGGCCGATACTCGATGTCATCTCCTCCATCGAGGCCGAGACCTCCTCCACGCTGGCGGCCTGCTCGGTGGCGCCCTGGGACAGCTCGATGGCCGAGGCGGCAAGCTCCTCGCTGCCCGCTGCCACCTGCTCGCTGGCCGAGCGCACCTCGCCCACCACGCGCCGAAGCGCGGCGACCATGTTGGCCATGGACTGGGAAAGCTGGCCCACCTCGTCGCGGCTGCGGACATTGACATCCATGCTCAAGTCGCCCTCGGCCATGCGGTTGGAAACGTGCACGGCCTCCACCAGCGGGGTGACGATTCCCCGGACCACGAACACGACCACAGCGATGATCAGCCCCATGGCGATGATGGTTGGAATGAGAATCTGCCAGCGCAGGGCAGATATCTGAGCCTGGACATCATCAACATAGATGCCGCTGCCCACCATCCAGCCCCACGGCTTGTAGAGCTTGACGTAGGATATCTTGGGCACTGGCTTTTCCGAACCCGGCTTGGGCCACATGTAGGGCACAAAGCCCTCCCCGGCCTTCTTGCACACCTCGGCCATTTCCACGAAGAGCGCCTTGCCGTCCGGGTCCTTGGAGTTGGTCAGATCCTGCCCATCCATGTCTGCCCTGAGCGGATGCATGATCATGGTTGGACCCAGGTCGTTGATCCAGTAATAGTTATCGCCCATGTAGCGCATCGCCCTGATGGCCGCCTTGGCCCTGGTCTGGGCCTCTTCCTGGCTCAGGCTGCCGCTGGCTGCTTGATCCCCGTAATATTGCATGACAGAATAGGCAGTCTCCACCGAGCTCCTGGTGGCGATGCTCTTCTCCTCCATAAGCGAATCCCCCACCACCGGGATGAAGTACCCAAGGAGCCCCCCCAGAACCAGCACGACCGCAGCGAGAAAAAGGCTCAAGACCTTGCTTCTCATCCCCCAATCTCGAAAACGCCGCATGTTCTCCTCCAGTCTGTTGATCAATTCTCGGGAATCGTTCCATCATTCCCCATGAAATTCCGCCCGACTTTGCCATGACATTGCCACATAATTCGTGCTGAAGGTATGATTATTTTCAACAAATAGACTAACTGGACAATCAATCCGCACTTGAAGCGAGCAAACCCGGCCCTGCTGGCGGCGGGGTGTCTAACAATTTGCCCGCAGGGGGAAGCTGTGCTATGACCGCGTCCTCCAAGGGGACACGAAGACACAGGAGCAACAAGGGGTAAGGCCATGAGTGATCTGAAGAAGATGTACACGACGCTGCAGGAAGATCCGTTTCCGGCAGACCTGAAACTGACTCTGGGCGACCAGGAACTGGTTTTCAAGAAGCGCACCTGGGAGATCGACGGCCAGACCAAAGGGCTGCGCTACGGCGAGAACCCGGACCAGCCCGCAGCACTCTACGAACTGACGCAGGGTTGCCTTGAGGTGGGTGGCGTGAAGTTCATCGGCGCGGGCCAGGGGCTGGTCTCGGCCCTGACCGAGGAGCACATGCTCCAGGCGGGCAAGCATCCGGGCAAGACCAACCTGACCGACGTAGACAACGCCCTGAATATCCTGCAATATTTGTCTGCCAAACCCGCAGCCCTCATCCTCAAGCACAACAACCCCTGCGGGGCGGCCTGGACCGACGATGGCGTGGCCGTGGCCCTCAGGCGCGCCTTTGAAGCGGACCGCATCGCCGCCTTTGGCGGGGCCGTGGTGGTCAACCGCACCCTTGATCTGGCCACAGCCCAGTTGATCAACTCCGTCTATTTCGAAGTGGTGGCCGCCCCGGACTACGCCCCGGACGCTCTGGCGGAGCTGAAGAAAAAGAAAAACCTGCGCATCCTGCGCATTCCCGGCATCGCCGACCTCGAAAGTCTGTCGCGCACGCCGTTTCTGGACATCAAGTCTCTGTCGGACGGCGGCATGGTGGTCCAGTTCTCGTTTCGCAACGCCATCCTGGCGACTGAAGACTTTCTCCCGGCCAGGGCCGAGAAGGACGGCAACGTCTTCCTGGCCCGCGCGCCCGGCAGGCAGGAGGCGGACGACCTGCTCTTCGCCTGGGCCGTGGAGGCGGGTGTGACCTCCAACTCCGTGCTCTTCGTCAAGGACGGCGTGACCACGGCCATCGGCACCGGCGAACAGGACCGGGTGGGCTGCGTGCTCCTGGCCGTGACCAAGGCCTACATCAAGTACATGGACCTGCTCTCGTCCAAGGAGCTGGGCCTGTCCATATTCGAGCTCAAGCTCAAGGCCATCAGAGACCCGGAGGCCAAGGCGCAGCTTGCCGACATTGAACGCCGCACGGCAGAGGCCAAGGGCGGCCTGCCCGGCTCGGTGGTGGTTTCTGACGGATTCTTCCCGTTCCGCGACGGCGTGGACCTGTGCATCGACCAGGGGGTGACCGCCATTGCCCAGCCGGGCGGCTCCATCCGCGACCACGAGGTGATCGCGGCGGTCAACGAGGCCAGCCCGCAGGTGGCCATGGTCTTCACCGGCCAGCGGTCCTTCAAACACTGATGTACCAGGGATGAATGACCAGGGCTTCGCCGGGTCGCGATCCGGCGAGGCCCTTTTTGATTCAACGGCGCGGGGGCGGGGCGGGTTTCTTCCGGCCAAAGGCCAGCTTCATGCCCAGCACCGAGGCGGCCAGGACCAGGGTGACCGAGTTGGCCAGCAGCACGGCCACCGAGCCCACCAGCGCGCCGTAGACGAGCCACAGCGACACCCCGAGGCACAGCAGCAGATACATGCGCAGCGAGATGTCGGCCACGGACCGGGTGCGCCAGGTGCGCACCACCTGCGGCACGAACGAGGCCGTGGTGCAAAAGCCGGCCACGAGGCCGATGATCTCCATGGTGTCGCGTTCCATGGCTCCGTGTATACCGCCCCACTTACGCTGACAACTGATTCATGATAGAAAACCTCACACCCGAAAACCACCGCAACGCACAGCAGTGAACAAGTAGTGAACATGGTCAAACAGACAGCACCCGCCTCGATCATCCGCCCCGGCACCGTGGTGGAATTCATGCAGGGCGATCATCCCCAGCTGGCCTGGGTGCTTGAGGAGTCCGCCGGGCGGCTCAGGCTCGTCTCCATCCACAAGCGCGAGATCAAGCTCCCGGCGGCGCGCATCCTGCCGTGGTCCGGACCGACCCACAGCCCGGAGTCCAACCGGCAGGAAATCCAGGACATCCTCAACGCCCACCAGGACCGCCGCGGCGAGATCCAGGCCGGGCTGAACGTCATGGAGCTGTGGGAACTGGCCCAGGGCGAGTTGGAGAGCGCGCCGCTGTCGTGGTTTTGCGACCTGCTCTTCGACGGCCCCGGCCCGGACGAGGTGGCCGCCCTTGGCCGGGCCATGCTCTCGGCCAAGACCCACTTCAAGTTTCGCCCCCCGAATTTCGAGATATGGCCCGCTGAAAAGGTCGAGCTGCGCCTGCGCGAACAGTCCGAGGAAAAGGAGCGCGAGGCGATCACCACCGTCGGACACACCTTGGTCCAGGAGCTGTGGACCGCCCACAGCCAGGGCCGAAAGCCCGCCATCCCGGCCATGGACCGCGAGCTGGCAGCGGGCATCGAGCGCATCCTCAGGCACGCCATCGCCGGAACCATGGACGAGACCGAGGCCAAGATATGGCAGGCCATTGCCAAGGGCATGCCGGACATCCCCCACCTGCCCCTGCTCCTGGCCCAGGCCTGGGGCGTGCTGCCCGACCACCACAACGCCCTGCTCGACGAGGCCGGATACGCCTGGGGCAATCAGTGGTCGGAACCCTTCGCCAATGAAATCGAAGCGATAGAAATTGCCTTTTCCAATGAATCCGGCGAGGACTCGCCCCTGGAGTTCATCAGCATCGACGCGTCCACCACCCGCGACATCGACGACGCCTTCCATATCGAGCGCGACGGTGACGGCTACGCCCTGTCCATCGCCCTGGCCCGGCCCGATGCCCACTGGGAGTTCGGCTCGCCCCTTGACCGGGCCGTGGCCGACCGCGCCACCAGCCTCTACCTGCCCGAAGGCACGGGCCACATGCTGCCCGAGCAATTCGGCACTGGCCTGTACAGCCTGCTGGCCGGAGAGCGTCGGCCCGTGCTCATCGCCCTGTTCCGCCTCGACGCCGGGGGCGCGCTGCTCTCGGTGACCCCGCGCATGGCCTGGGCCACGGTCAGGGCCAACATCACCTACGAGGATGCCGAGCAGGCCATTGTCCAGGGCTCAGACCCATCCCTGGTCCTGGCCCACGCCCTGGCTGAGAAGCTCATCGGCCAGCGCATCGAGACCGGGGCCTGCGTCATCCGCAAGCCCGAGCCCGTGGTCACGGTCGAGGGCCAGGGCGCGCAGTTGGTGGTGGACATCACCCTCAAGGAGCCGTGTCCCATGGCCGAGCTGGTCATCAGCGAGTTCATGATCCTGGCCAACTCCGGCCTTGCCCTCTGGGCCAGGGACCACGGCGTGCCGCTGCTCCACCGCACCCAGGACATCGCCCTGCCCCAGGAGGCAGCCGGCATCTTCACCGAACCCGCCGAGATCCTGCGCTCGGTCAAGCTCCTGCTGCCCCCGGCCCTGGAGACAACGCCCAAGCGCCATGCGGCCCTGGGCGTCCCGGCCTATGCGCCCATATCGTCGCCGCTGCGCCGGTACACGGATTTCATCAACATGGCCCAGGTCTGCACCTTTCTCGCCCACGGCCAGCCGCGCCTGGACACCGACGCCCTGGATCATCTCGCCATCCAGCTGGGCGCGCGCATCAAGGCGGTCGGCGCGGTACAGCGGTTCCGGCCCAGATACTGGAAGCTCGTCTACCTCGCCAAGCGGCGCAAGGAGCTGCACCCCGCCGTGCTGGTGGAGGACAGCGGCCCCATGGCCACCCTGGCCATGCCCCAGTACCAGCTCAATGTCCGCGCACCGCGCAAGCTTCTGGGCGACAAGCTCTATCCCGGCCAGCGGTTCCGGGTCAGCTTCTCCCGCATCGACCCGCTGACCAACGAGATCCGGCTGGGCGAGGCTCTGGAGGACTGAGCCGCGCGCCGGTCACCCCTTCCAATCGCCGGATAAAAACGCTACAACACCGGAACCCAAAGCACGACATCAGGAGAATCCCGCATGTCCATACTCGTCTGGATCGTCATTGCCTATGTCCTCGGCTCCGTCCCCTTCGGGCTGGTCATAGCCAAAACCCTGTGCAACATCGACCCGCGCACCGACGGCAGCCGCAACATCGGCGCTACCAACATCGCCCGGCTGTGCGGCCTCAAATACGGCATCGCCACCCTGGTGCTGGACATCTCCAAGGGACTGGTGCCCGTGCTCATGGCCTCGTCGTGGATCGAATCCGATCTTGGCCTGAGCCTCGTGGTCCTGGCCGCCATCCTCGGCCACATATTTTCCTGCTTCATGCACTTCAAAGGCGGCAAGGCCGTGGCCACCACGGTGGGCGCATTCCTGGCCGTCTCCTTCTGGGGCACCCTGCTCTCGGCGGCCATGTGCCTGACCGTGGTCGCCCTGTCCGGCCATGTCTCCATGGGCTCGCTGACCCTGGCCCTGGCCCTGCCCGTATTCATGCTGCTCACGGGCAATGCCGCCTTTGTGCCCGTGGCCCTGGTGGTCATGGTCCTGCTCTTCTGGCGGCACAAGGAGAACATCCGCAGGCTGGCGCGCGGCGAGGAGAATCCCTGGCTCAAGCCCAGGGTGTGAGCCGTCCATGATCGCCGCCTCACCCAGACGCTACGCGATCTATTCGATAGTCGCTTCGATCCTGACCCTGGCCCTCAAGTTCGGGGCCTGGGGCATGACCGGATCGGTCGGCCTGCTCTCCGACGCCACCGAATCCATCGTCAACCTGACCGCCGGGATGCTGGCCCTGACGGCCATCACCATTGCCATGCGCCCGGCAGACCGCAGCCACAGCTACGGCCACGGCAAGGCCGAATATTTCTCCAGCGGCATCGAGGGCATCCTGATCATCGTGGCGGCCATCGGCATCACCTACGCCGCCGTGAGCCGGTTTTTCGACCCCAGGGAGCTGGTCAACCTTGGACCGGGCCTCCTCCTTGCCCTGCTCTCCTCTGTCATCAATTTCGTCACGGCCAGGGTCATGCTCCGGGCCGCCGCCCATTTCGACTCCATCACCCTGGAGGCGGACGCCAAGCACCTGCTGACCGATGTCTGGACCTCGGTCGGGCTGGTGGCAGGGCTGGCCGTGCTGATCGTCATGCCGCAGTGGTCCATCCTGGACCCCGTCATCGCCATCGTCATGGCCGGAAACATCGTCGTTACTGGCGTCAGCCTGCTCAAGCGCTCGGTGAGCGGACTGATGGACGACGCCCTGCCGCCCGACGAAATCGAGCGCATCGGCGCGGCCATCCGCAAACACCAGGGCGAAAACGCCACCTTCCACGGCCTGCGCACCCGAAAATCCGGTCCGCGCCGGTTCATCGACTTCCACCTGCTCCTGCCCGGCAAAACGACCGTGCGGGACGCCCACGACCTGTGCTGCGTCATCGAGGACGAGATCAAGGCCGGGCTGGCCCGGGCCGAGGTCACCATCCACGTGGAGCCACTGGAAAGCGAGGCATCCTACGATGGCCGCAAGGTGGGCGGAGAATGCGAGGCAAGCATGGTCATGAATGAGGACGACTCGTCATGACATCCGGCCAGGGGCCGAACTGTCTTTCTTCAAAACGAAAAGGGGAGCCGTGACGGCTCCCCTTTTGACAGAGGAAGGGAGTGTGAGGGAAAGGGCGTTCGGCTGTCAGGGGACGACGAAATCTATCGCGGCCCGGCATAGGCCGAGGACTTGCGGATCAGCGCGGCCAGGGCCGCTGCGCCCAATGCCATGGCCAGCACGAGGTGGACCCACTCGATGGTCACGATGAACGCGGGGTCCAGGGTCACGCCGGGCAGGTTGCGGTACACGCGCAGGCCGCCGCTGACGATCAGCCCGCCCAGGATGGCCGCGCGGGCCGCGCCAAACGGCGTCAGCGCGAGCCGGTCGCGCCACTCAAGCAGCCAGTTGGTCACGGCCAGCCCCACAATGAACAGGAGCAGGGCCGCGAACAGGTAATGGAGCCGGTGGACTATGAAGAAATCCCCGGTCCAGGCCAGCCCCGGCACCTCGGTAAGGTAATAGCGTGTGGCCAGGGGCATCTGGAGCATGCCGGTCACGGCCAGCATGGTCACGGAAAAGATGAACAGCCGACTGATCCAGACAGGATACGCTCTAGCTCGCATCACTCTCCCCCTTATCGCTCTCCCTCTTTTCTTCATGGCTCTCTTCATCCCGCAGCCCCGGCTTGTCACGACCAAGCAGCCTGGCGCCAAGCCCAAGGAATCCGGCGGCAATGCCGGCCACCGGGGCCAGCAGCGTTGCCGTGGCCAGATTCGTTTCATCAGCCATGACATCGGCCACAGGCTTGAGATGAGGCCTGCCCTTGCCCTGCTCCACCGCCGCGTCCAGCAGATCAAAGGGAACCGGCGAGACATAGAGGGTGTTGGTGCCGCCGTTCTCGGTCAGGCCGTAGATAAAACCGTTCATCTCGTCGGCCAGGGTGCGCGCCCTGGCAATCATCTCGCGGCGCGGGCCGATAGTTTGCACGCCCTCGGGACACTCGACGATGCAGGCGGGCAGCTCACCCTGGTCGATGCGCTGATAGCAGCGGTCGCACTTGTACATGACGCCGTTGCCCGCGAAACGCGGCATGAGGTCAAGATACAGCCCCACCCCGGACTGGCGCTGGGGGATGTGCCACGGGCAGACCGTGCGGCACTTGGCCCCGCCAAGGCAGAGGGAATCGTTGATGCGGGTCAGCCCGTTGGCCTGCTTGTTGGCCGCGCCAAAGGGGCACATGTTGGCGCACGGCGGGTTGACGCAGTGCATGCAGCGGCGCGGGATGTTGATGACATGGTCCACGCCCTGGTAGCGCACCTGCGCGGTCTGGATGGAGAGCCAGTTGTATGGCGTAAGCCGGTCGTCCACGTCGCGCCGCCCGGACCAGTCCTCGGGCTTGGCCCGGCTGGCCGGGGACATGGCCGGAAAGGGCTTCTCCGGCTCGGGAAACTTGGGCGCATTGGCCTCGCGACACGCCTCGACACATGCGCCACAGCCGATGCATTTCGACAGGTCGAGCAGGGTGACCAGCTCTTCTCCCGACGGCACCGCGTCCGCTCCGGCACCGGCCAGGCCGACCGACGGCACAAGGGCCCCGGCCCCGGCCACGACCAGGGCCTTGAGAAACCCGCGCCGACTCACGCCGAATGATCTTCTGCTGTCCTTCTTCATGATAGTCCAAACTCCCGGCTTGGTCTTTGTCCCGCCATCCCTTCGCAACATACCCTATAGGGGTATATTTCCGGTTGTCAACCTCCCTTCCCGCAATTCATTGCTGTCTGCACAATTATCCCCCTTTGCGGGGATTGAGAAGCGCGAAACTCTGG
Source organism: Pseudodesulfovibrio aespoeensis Aspo-2 (assembly GCF_000176915.2). Taxonomy (NCBI): domain Bacteria; kingdom Pseudomonadati; phylum Thermodesulfobacteriota; class Desulfovibrionia; order Desulfovibrionales; family Desulfovibrionaceae; genus Pseudodesulfovibrio; species Pseudodesulfovibrio aespoeensis. Next base: position 1,179,094 of record NC_014844.1, on the reverse strand, counting down.
AGTAGGGTCGTGCCTTGCGCATCGGACGCCCGGGCACGGGCGCAGGATGATACCATCTCCCATAGAACATGCCACCGCAGCGGAGTTTGACATGGCGGGCGCACTCGACTATCCAAAGACAAGCTACGACTCTGAGTCCGCATTGCCAGGATCGCTTCCACCCCGCCCGAGCGGCGGACGACGAAGAAACCCTTCGACATCAGGTCCGATCACCAGAACTTTTATTTGCACCCGATGCCTGAAGGGGGGCTTCACCCATGATTCCCAGAGGTAACACCATGCTGAAAGAGACCAAGGACGCCAAGGGCAAAACCGCCTATCTCATACTGGACGGCACCACCTACGAGCTGCCCGTCATCGTGGGCACTGAAAACGAGCACGCCATCGACATCCGCGCCCTGCGAAAAGACACGGGCCACATCACCTACGACCCCGGCTTTGGCAACACCGGAGCCTGCTCCAGCGCCATCACCTTTGTGGACGGCGAAAACGGCATCCTGCGCTATCGCGGATACTCCATCGAGGAACTTGCCGCCAACAGCTCCTTCATCGAAACCGCCTACATGCTCATCTTTGGAGCCCTGCCTACCCGCGAGGAGCGCCAGCAGTTCCGCGACCTGCTCAGTGACCAGGAGTTGCTGCACGAGGGGTTGCGCCATCATTTCGACGGGTTCCCTTCCGCCGGGCATCCCATGGCCATCCTCTCGGCGGTCATCAACGCCATGGGCTGCTACCATCCCGACCTGCTGGAGATCGAAACGGACGAGGAATTCCTGCGCGCCACGGCCAAGATCATCTCCAAGGTGCGCACCATCGCGACCTGGTCCTTTCGCAAGGGCCAGGGACTGCCCTTCATGTATCCCGACCCCAAGCTGTCGTACTGCCGCAACTTCCTGCACATGATGCACTCCATCCCCTACAAGCAGTTCGACCCCACCGACGAACAGGAGCGCGCCCTCTCGCTCTTCTTCCTGCTCCACGCCGACCACGAGCAGAACTGCTCCTGCTCCACGGTGCGCATGGTCCAGTCCACCGAGGCCAACCTCTTTGCCTCGGTCTCGGCAGGCATCTGCGCCCTGTGGGGGCGTCTGCACGGCGGGGCCAACGCGGGCGTGGTCACCATGCTCGAACAGATCCGCGACGGCGAAGCCTCCATATCCGAATACATCGAGCGGGTGAAAAAGAAGGAATTGAAACTCATGGGCTTTGGCCACCGCATCTACAAGAGCTTTGACCCCAGGGCCAAAATCCTGCGCAAGGCCGCCCACGAGATGCTCGAATCCACGGGCTACCAAGACCCCATGCTCGACATCGCCCTTGAGCTGGCCGATGTGGCCATGAACGACGAATATTTCACCGAGCGCAAGCTCTACCCCAACGTGGACTTCTACTCCGGCATCATCCTGCGCGCCCTGGGCATCCCGGTGAACATGTTCCCTGTCATGTTCGCAATCGGCCGGATGCCCGGCTGGATCGCCCACTGGCACGAGGCCCACGCCGACTCCACCACGCGCATCCACCGCCCGCGCCAGATATATATCGGCGACACCCCGCGCCCGTACATTCCCATCGACAAGCGGTAGCGGCCCCTTCGCGACATCACGCCCCGGCCCTGACGGGCCGGGGTTTTTTCTCCCGACCATCCGGCGTGCCGGGCTTTACCTCATAGATCATGCGGTGTAGGGCTTTTGTCAGGGAGTTTGCATGCCTTGCAAAACATCGAAACAGGACAGCCATGTCATTTGAAAAAATCGCCTGCGTTGCTTCGGCCTCGCCAGAGGCCCAGGAGGGGCTGAAGCAGCTCTCCGACGCGCTCCCCCTGGTGCCGGTAGGGGAGGCGGACATCATCGTCGCCCTGGGCGGCGACGGGTTCCTGCTCAGAACCTTGCACGAATACCTCCACTGCGGGCTGCCCATCTACGGAATGAACCGGGGCACCGTGGGCTTCCTGCTCAACGAGTTCCACTGCGGGAACGTGCTTGAACGGCTCAACAACGCCCAGCCGCACCTGCTCCACCCCCTGCGCATGACCGCCACCACCCTGTCGGGCGAGCGGCACAAGGCCCTGGCCTTCAACGAGGTGGCCCTGCTGCGCTACTCCCAGCAGTCGGCCCATGTCCGGGTGCTGATCAATGGCCGCCAGCGGCTCGACAACCTCATCTGCGACGGCATCATGGTGGCCACTCCGGCAGGCAGCACGGCCTACAACCTCTCGGCCCGCGGCCCCATCATCCCGCTGGGCTCCAATGTCCTGGCCCTGACCCCGGTCAGCCCGTTCCGGCCCCGGCGGTGGAACGGCGCGCTCCTGCCCCACACGGCCACGGTCGAATTCGAAATCCTCGACCCTGACAAAAGGCCGGTCGGCGTCTCGGCGGACTCCCTTGAAGTGCGCAAGGTGACCCATGTGGCGGTGTTCGAGGATTCCACGATCCACGCCTGCGTCCTCTTCGACCCGGACCACTCCCTCGAAGAACGCATCTTCAGCGAGCAGTTCGTGCATTAGCGCCCTCGGCACGGCCCCGGCCCGCCCCTTGCCCGGCCCCTCGGCACCCCTCTGTCCACGGTGTTGTACAAACGTGGCAGAAAGGTGTATGCTGTTTCCGCCAAACGCGATTTCACACCCCGGTCCCGCCACGCTAATCCATTGACCGGGGTACACACCATACACTTCAGGATACCATGGAAAACGACATCACGAACCAATCGATGAACGAGGACACCGGGGCCGACGCGGACTCCGGAATACTGACATTTGAAGCCCTGCCCGACAAACTGCGCAAGGCGTGCGACCGCGCCGGATGGACCAAGCTCATGCCCGTGCAGCAGAAGGCCATGCCCTTCCTGCTCGAAGACCGTGACGTGATGGTCCAGGCCCGGACAGGCTCTGGCAAGACCGGCGCATTCGTGCTGCCGCTGCTCCAGAAGCTCGACGCCAACCTGCCCCAGTGCCAGGCCCTGGTCATGGTCCCCACCCGCGAGCTGGCCCGCCAGGTGGCGGATGAGGCATTGATGCTCTCGGGCGAGGAGGGCATCGGCGTGGTCGCGGTCTACGGCGGCGTGGGCTACAAGGAACAGCTCGACGCCTTCCGCGACGGCGCGCAGCTCGTGGTCGGCACCCCGGGCCGCATCCTCGACCATCTGGTGCGCCGCAACCTGACGCTGGACCACCTCAAGACGCTCATCTTCGACGAGGCGGACCGGATGCTCTCCGTGGGCTTCTACCCCGACATGGTCGAGGTCAAGCGCTACCTGCCGCGCACCCTGCGCGGGGCCTACATGTTCTCGGCCACCTTCCCCCAGAGCGTGCTGCGTCTGGCCGAGGAATTCATGGACAAGCCGGAGTTCCTCAGCCTGTCCAGCGACGAAGCCAATATTTCTTCCATCGCCCACCAGTTCGTGGAGGTGGCGGCCATGGGCAAGGAGCGCAAGCTCATCAAGCTCATCGAGCTTGAAAACCCCACCTCGGCCCTGATCTTCTCCAACACCAAGCGCAACGTGGAATTCACCGCCGCCCTGCTCTCCCAGTTCGGCTTTGACGCCGAGGGGCTGACCTCGGACCTGACCCAGGGCAAGCGCGAATCCCTCATGGCCCGGATCAAGGAGGGCAAGCTGCGCTTCCTGGTGGCCACCGACGTGGCCGCGCGCGGCATCGACATCCCGGAGCTGTCCCATGTCTTCATGCTGGAGCCGCCCGAAGACCCGGAGTCCTACGTCCACCGCGCAGGCCGCACGGGCCGGGCCGGAGCCACGGGCACGGCCATCACCCTGGTGGACGTCATCCAGCGCATGGAGCTTGAGCGCATCGCCACCCGCTTCTCCATCCAGTTCGAGGAAATCAAGGATCCCACCGAGCAGGACGTGGCGGCCATCATCGAGGAGCGGCTGACCGCCCTGCTCGAAAAGAAATTCCGCAAGCTGACCAACCTGGAGCGCGAGCGCGCCTCCCGTTTTCTCTCCCTGGCCCGCAAGTATGCGGACAACGAGGAATCCCTGGGCCTGCTGGCCATGCAGCTCGACGAGCTCTACCAGCACACCCTGCACGGCAAGCCCGCCGCCGAGCCCGCACCACGCACGCAGCCCGCACCGGCCCGCGAACGCTCCGTGAGCCGCGACGAAGAACGCTCGCCCAAGGGCGGTCGCCGCCAGGGACGCGGCTCAAGACGGGACGAGGAAGGCGACGCTGGACGCGCTCAGAGCCGGCCCGCACAGCGTGACGACCGGCCTGATGCCCGCCCCAGTGAGAGTCGTGATGAACAACGCGACGAGCAACGGGAACGTTCGGACACGATGCGCCAGGAGCAGCCGGAACGCCAGGAACGCCCCAGAAGCCAGGAAGCGCCCGACAAACAGCGCCCGGCACCGGAACGCGATGCCGAGAAACCGGAGCGTGACGGGCCGCGCAGACCACGCCGCCCCAGACGCGACGAACCCCGCGCAGAGCGGCCCGGACAATCCGATAGTCCGGAAAAGTCCGAGCGTCCCGAAAGGTCCGAACGTCAGGGAAAATCCGAACGCCCCGAAAGGCCTGAACGCCGGGAAAGGTCCGAGCAGCAGGACAGGCCCGAGCGGGATGAAAGGTCCGAACAGGACGACCGGCCCGAACAAGACGACAGGCCTGAACGGGATGACAGACCCGCGCAGCCCGTAAACTCGGACAACGACAGCCCCATATCCAGGCCCCGGCCCAGACGGCGCAGGCGCAAGAAACCCTCGTCCGGCGCGTAGCCGACAGGCAGCCCGCACACCGGGCCGGCAGTCATGGACGCAAACCTGATCCTCGGCCTGGCCGCAGGCTATCACTACGGCGACATGCGCCCCTTCCTGGCCTCCCTCGGTGAGTCGGGCTTCAGGGGCGTATGCGTGCTCTTTGTCTCGCCCACCACCCGCGATCTGGATCGCGTGGGGGCGCACGGGGTCACGGTTCTGCCCATGCCTCTGCCAGCCGGACCAGACACCCTGCCCGCCAACGCCCTGCGCTATTTTCTCTATCGCGATTTCCTGCTTGGCTCGGCCATCCGCTACCGCCGCATCCTGCTCACCGACGTGCGCGACGTGATCTTCCAGGCCGACCCCTTTGACGCAGGCTGGGCCGACGGCCTCAACTGCGTGCTCGAAGACCCGCGCACCACCATCAGCCAATGCCCGCACAACAGCCGCTGGGTGCGCCAGCACCAAGGCGAAGGTGCGCTGGCCTCGGTAGCGGACAGCCCCGTATCCTGCTCCGGCACCGTGGTGGCCGACCACGACGCCATGCTCGGCTATCTCGACGCCATGATCCGGCGGCTGATCCCGTTCACGCCCGGCGAGCGCATGGCCGGATACGACCAGGGCGTCCACAACGTCCTGGTACACACGGGCGCGTTGCCGAGCCTGACCCTGCACGACAATGACGGCCCGGTCCTGACCCTGGCGTCCACGGCGGGCGAACCCGCGGTGGACGCGCAGGGCCGTGTGCGCAACGCGCGCGGCCAGATCCCGGCCATGGTCCACCAGTATGACCGCAAACCCTCCCTGTTCGCCCGCATCCGGGCGCGTCACGCGCCCCCGCGCCCATGAATTGTATGGACCAAACACCGCCCTTGGGCCATCATCGTGCCATGACGCCCGCCGACCCGCTCCGCCGCCCCCGCACCGCCATTGCCCAGCCCCTGGTCCTGCCCATGACCCGTCAGGAGATGGACCGCCTGGGCTGGGACGAACTGGATATCCTCCTGATTACCGGCGACGGCTACGTGGACCACCCGTCCTTTGGCGCGGCACTCCTGGGCCGCTGGCTGATCCATCACGGCTACCGCGTGGGCGTGGTGGCCCAGCCCCGATGGGACACGCCCGACGACGTGGTGCGCATGGGCAGACCCCGCCTCTTTGCCGGGGTCACCGCAGGCTCGCTCGACTCCATGCTCGCCCACTACACGGCCTTTCGCAAAAAGCGCAGCGACGACGCCTACACCCCCGGCGGCATGGCTGGCAGCCGCCCCAACCGGGCCTGCATCGCCTACGCCAACGTGGTCCAGCGCGCCTTCCGCTCCCTGCCAGTGATCCTGGGCGGCATCGAGGCGTCCCTGCGCCGCATCTCCCACTACGACTTCTGGGCCGACTCCGTGCGCCGCTCCATCCTGCTGGACAGCAAGGCCACAGCCATCACCTACGGCATGGCCGAAAACTCCATCGTGGCCCTGGCCGACGCCATTGCCGACGCCTTTGACAATGCGGAAGACATGGACTTAAAAACCCTGCGCCCGCTCCTGGCGCGCATTCCGGGCGTGGTCACCGCCGGGGCCAGCGGCGATGTGCCGGACTTCGCCCCGGTCATGGAGCTGCCCTCCCACGAGGATATCCTGGCCGATCCCCAGGCCCTGATCCGGGCCACCCTGCTCCTGGAGCGGCAAGTGCACCAGAACCGCGAGATCGCGGTCCAGCAGAGCGGCGACAGGCTGGTCATCCTGACCCCGCCCGGCCCGCCGCTGGATACGCGCGGCCTGGACAAGCTGGCCGGGCTGCCCTTCACCCGGCTGCCCCACCCTGCCTATGCGGAGCGCATCCCGGCGGCGGACATGATCATGACCTCCATCACCACCCATCGCGGGTGCGCGGGCGGCTGCTCCTTCTGCACCCTGGCCCTGCACCAGGGGCGGCAGATCCGCTCGCGCAGCCGGGCATCGCTCCTGCGCGAGGCCGAGGCCGTGACCAGAGTGCGCGGATTCGGCGGCAGCATCAGCGACGTGGGCGGCCCCAGCGCCAACATGTGGGGCGGACGCTGCGCCTCGGACCAGTCCGCCTGCGTCCGGGCGAGCTGCCTCACCCCCGCCGTGTGCAAGCATTTCACGGTCAGCCAGTCCGACTTCCTCGACCTGCTCGACGGCGTGGCCGCCGTGCCCTCGGTCAAACACGTGCGCGTGGCCAGCGGCTGGCGCATGGATCTGGCCCTGACCGACATGCCACCCCTGGCCCGGCTCATCCGCACCTACGTGGGCGGTCAGGCCAAGGTCGCGCCCGAAAACATGGCCGAGCATGTCTTGAAACTCATGCGCAAGCCGACCTTTGACACCTTTGAGCGGTTCCTCGACGTCTTTGAGCGGGAATCGAAAATTGCGGGCAAGCGGCAGTATGTCATCCCCTACCTGATGAGCGCCTTTCCCGGCTGCACGGACGACGACATGCGCGCCCTGGGCCAATGGCTGCGCGACAGGGGCTGGAAACCGGAGCAGGTGCAGTGCTTCATCCCCCTGCCCGGCACCGCAGCGGCGGCCATGTACCATGCCGGGACAGACCTCAAGGGCAACCCCATCCCGGTGGCAAAAACCGATGCCGAGCGGCTGCGCCAGCATGGGCTGCTCATGCCGACCACTGGCAGGCCCGGCCCAGGGAAATCAGGCGGGAAATCCCGGCCAGGCCAAAAAAAACACTCCTGATTTCAGCCTGTTCCAGCCGGAAACAAATTCACCAGATTGTAACATCCCTTTGTGACAACGGTCACACTTCCCAGCTTATGAGCTACAGGCAGAAATCAGGGTTTCCGCCTTCAACCTCATAATATTTCAGGGACGTCACATGACACGCCTCGGATTCCGCAGCAAACTCTTCATCGTCTCCATCTCCATCGTGGTCATCACCATCGTATGCATGTCCATCGTCAACTTCTGGCAATCGCGGCGCGCCTATCTCGACAACGGCCTCTCAACCCTGGAAAGCGTCTCGGCCACCCTGCACGAGACGGTCATGCTCCAGGACGACCTGGCGAGAAAAAAGATCGGCTCGGACCTGAACGTCCTCAAAGCCATGATGGGCGTCAGCGGCCTCCCAATGTTCGAGGTCCTCTATGACGTCGACATGACCGTGCGCGACCAGCACACTGGCCAGACGCGCGATATGGTCCTGCCCGCCTTCAAGCTCGGCAGTCACTATCTGCACGAGTCCACTCACCTGACGGACTCCGTGCTCAAAACCGCCGGAGTGGCCTCGTCCATACTCCAGTTGCACGACGGCATGCTCATCCGGGTCAGCACCACCATCGCCGGTCCCGATGGCCGACCTGTCCGGGGGCTGGCCATGCCCGCCGACAGCGAGGCAACACGGACCGTGCTCACGGGCGAACGGTACGAGGGCATGAGCCGCATCGACGGGCGGTCCTACGTCACGGCCTATGATCCAATCCGCGATTTCGACAGCAAGGTTATCGGCGCGCTGGAGGTGGCCCATCCGGTCATCCCGGATGAACTGGCCCAATACATCGGAAAGGTAACCGTGGGCGGCAAGGGATTCTCATACGTCTTCAGGCCCGATGGAGCCTTTGACGTTGCCCCCCTTGATCCTGACCTTGCACAGTCCGTGGTCGCCGCCACCCTGGGCAAAAACGGTTCCGACCCGACCACCGGACTTCTGGAGACCGGCAACGGCGCGGTCCATTCCCGCGTTGTCCGCATAGAGCCATGGGACGCCTATCTCGCCACCAGCGTGACCAACGCCGAACTGCTCGACGGCGTGGACGCGCGCATCATCCGGGGTGCCCTGGCCAGCGGCGCCATACCCCTGATCCTGGCCATTGGCATCATCTGGCTCATGAGCCGCCAGCTCATGGCGCCCATGAACCGGCTGGCCGCCGTGGCCGACGAGGTGCGCCGGGGCAACTTCGAATGCGATTTCGATTACCGCGCCAACGACGCCATCGGCAGCACCGTGACCTCGTTTCGGCACATGGTGCAGGAGATGAAGACCCAGCTCGGCTTCAGCCGGGGCGTGCTGGCGGGCGTGACCATTCCCTGCGCCGTGGTGGACCTCGACAACCGGCTGACCCATTTCAACCAGGCCGCCGTGAGCATGTTGGGCAAGCGCAAGACGCCTGACAAATATCTCGGCCTGTTGCTCAACGAGGTGGTCTACCACGACCCGTCGCGCAGGACCCTGACCCAGGTGGCCATGGAGAAACGCAGCCAGTCCGAATGGGAGATAGACCTGACCCGCGACAACGACAACGCCACCGTGACCCTGCATGTGGTGGCAACGCCCATTTACGACCTGGACAACGAGCTCATCGGGGCCATCACCATCTGGGTGGACCTGACCGAGGAGCGCACCCAGAAGCGGGCCGTGGAGGCCAAGAACGCGCTCATTGAGCAGGCCGCGCGCGATGCCAACGAGATCGCGCGCAACGTCTCGGCAGCCACGCGCAGCCTGGCCGAGCGCATCGACGCCGCCAGCGACGGGGCGCGCAAACAGCGCGACCGGGCCGAAGAGGCGTCCACCGCCATGGAGCAGATGAACAAGACCGTCATCGAGGTGGCGGCCAATGCCTCGAACACGGCGCGCATGGCCGAGGAAACCCGCGAACTGGCGCGCTCCGGCGAGGACGTGGTGGGCAGGTCCGTGGCCATGATCCGCGACGTGCACGAGCAGTCCGCCGGGCTGCGCAGCCAGATGGCCGAACTGGGCGAGCACGCCAGGGGCATCGGCGCGATCATGGGCGTGATCACCGACATCGCGGACCAGACCAACCTCCTGGCGCTGAATGCGGCCATCGAGGCCGCCCGGGCGGGCGAGGCGGGCCGAGGCTTCGCCGTGGTGGCCGACGAGGTGCGCAAACTGGCCGAAAAGACCATGAACGCCACCCACGAGGTGGGCGAATCCATCAAGTCCATCCAGAAGAGCGCCAAAAACAGCATCGAGAGCACGGACACGGCCAACCAGGCGCTTGAGGCCTGCCGCGAGCTGGTCGAGCGCTCCGGCACCTCGCTTCAGGCCATTGTGGGCAAGGTCGAGGAATCAGTCGCCCAGGTGCGCAACATCGCCACTGCCGCCGAGCAGCAGGCCGCCACCAGCGAGCAGATCAACCGGGCCACGGACACAGTCAACACCATCGCGGGCGAGACCGCAGAGGCCATGCAGGAATCCGCAGCTGCCATCCAGGCGCTCAACACCCTTTCCGAAGACCTGCGCACGGCCATTGACAGAATGCAGAACTGACCGCCGGGTTCATCCGCCAAAAAAGAGGGGGCATGCCGCGATGCGGCATGCCCCCTCTTTTTGACGATCTGGATTCAGGCTACCATTTGGTCTCGTACTTGTTGCGCAGGTAGATGGCGACAGCGTTCATGGAGAGCATGACCGCCAGCAGCACGATGATGCCCGCCGAGGTGCGCTCGGTAAAGGCGCGCAGGGAATCCGAGGACCAGGTGTATATCTGGGCGGGCAGAACCGTGGCTGCGGAGGTGAAACTGGTAGGGGCATCCGGAATGTAGGCCATCATGCCAACGATAAGCAGCGGCGCGGTCTCGCCGATGGCCTGGGCCAGCCCGATGATGGTGCCGGTCAGGATGCCGGGCAGCGACAGGGGCAGCACGTTGGTCAGCACCATCTGCCAGCGGGTCGCGCCCAGGGCCAGCGAGCCCTCGCGGATGGAATCGGGCACGGCGCGGATGGCCGCACGGGTCGAGATGATGATCACCGGCAGGGTCATGAGCGCCAGCGTCAGACCGCCAGCCAGGGCCGAGGATCGAGGCACCCCGAAGAAGTTGATGAAGATGGACAGGCCGAGCAGTCCGAAAAGGATGGACGGAATGGCGGCCAGATTGTTGATGTTGACCTCGATGACCTGCATGATCCGGTTGTTGGGCGCGAACTCCTCGAGATAGATGGCGGTCATGACCCCGGTGGGAAAGCTGAAGAGGAAGGTAATGATGAGCACGTACATGGAGCCCACGGCAGCGGCCCATATGCCCGCCATCTCCGGCAGCTTGGAATCGCCGTTCTCGAAGAAGCCGATGTTGAAGGCGAGTCTGGCCCTGCCCTCGGCCCGCATGGTGTCCACGATCTTTCTCTCGTCTTTCTTGAGGCGGTTGGGCTTGCCCTTGAGGTACTGGTCCACCTCGGCCTCGGCCAGGACCCATTTCTCCTCGGCGGTTCCGAGCAGCGAGCGGTCCTCGCGCATCTGGTTTGGTATCAGACGGGTGAAGCCCCGACTGACCAGAGGGCTCACATCGTCGTCCAGGGCGTAGTCGCCCATCTTCCTGGCCTCGTCCACATAGTGCACCTCCACCAGCAACTCGGCCTGTTTGAAGGCGCTCAGGGCCGTGGTGATGATGTCGGTGAAAAAGAAGACGAGAAACGCCGCGGCCATGAGGATGGCGGTGTAGGCATAGGTCCTGAACCGCTTGTCGCGGCTGGCCCTTCTTTTCAATACTTTGGGATCGATGGAGTATTTCATACTGTCGCCTATTCGTACTGTTGTCTGAACCGGCGGATGACCACCAGCGAGATGACGTTGAGGACCAATGTGACCACCAGCAGCACCAGCCCCAGGCCGTAAGCGGAAAGAGTTTCCGGGCTGTCGAATGCCTGGTCCCCGGTCAGGGCGTCCACGATGCGCACCGTGACCGTGGTCATGCCTTCAAGCGGGTTCCATGTCAGGTTGGCGCGCAACCCGGCGGCCATGACCACGATCATGGTTTCGCCAACTGCCCGCGATACGGCCAGCAGGAAGGCGGATATGATGCCGGGCAACGCGGCGGGCAGGATCACGGTCTTGATGGTTTCCGAATGGTACGCGCCCATGGCCAGCGAACCTTCGCGCAACGAGTTGGGCACCGAGGTGATGACATCGTCGGACAGGGACGACACAAAGGGAATGATCATCACGCCCATGACCAGACCGGGGGCCAGGGCGTTGGTGAAATCCGCCTGCAGGCCGACATACTCCGCAGCCCGGACCACCAGGGGGCTGACCGTGATGGCCGCAAAAAAGCCGTAGACCACAGTGGGGATGCCAGCCAGGATCTCCAGAGCGGGCTTGGCGATCTTGCGGAAGGTGGGCGAGGCATACTCCGCCGTGCAGATGGCAGCGAAGAGACCGATGGGGATGGCCACCAGCATGGCGATAGCCGTGATCATGAACGTGCCCGCAAAGAGCGGGATGGAGCCGAACATGCCCTTGACATCGGAATCGCCCGCCGAGACGCCGTCCGGGCTCCAGGAGGTGCCGGTGATGAAGTCCCAGACGCTGACGATCTCGAAAAAGCGGATGGCCTCAAAGACCACAGACAGGACAATGCCGATGGTGGTCAGGATGGAGACCAGGGACGCGACGAAGAGCATCTTGACCACCATCTGCTCGACGATGGCCCGGGCGCGCAGACTGGGCTTGACGGTCAGCACTCCCACATACAGTCCGCCTGCGGCCAGGGCGATGACCGTGGACACCAGCGCGGTTCCTGGCACTTCCACCACACCCGTCAACTGAAGCACGGCGGCGACGAACGAGGCCAGCAGAGCTGGCGAGAGGGTGCAGATGGTGGCGTACCAACCATAACTGCCGGGTGTCGAATGAAATTTTTCGCCCTCGAACTTGACCGAGAACGTTCGCCTGGTCGCCAGAAAGTAGGCGACCACTGCGAGTGGGATCAGCCCGCAAACGAGATAGAGAAAAATGGTTCCTGTTTCCACGGTGGCCCCTGCTCAGGCTGCCCGGACACGCGGCTTCCGCCGCCCGGAACACCCTGCCTTTTGTCTGTCTTCGATTCCACGACAACGTCGAAGGAGACCGGACCGCTGCCGGGCCGGTCTCCTTCGGGTCAGGATGCAATTATTTCTTGAGGTCGTCCAGGGTCAGGTTCTTGAGAGAGAGCACGTCCTTCTGGACCTTGGCGCGCATGTCGTCGGCCAGGGGCACCAGTCCGATGCGCTTGAGCAACCCCTTGGGGCCGATCATCTTGTCGCTCATGAACAGCTCGACGTATTCCTTCATGCCGGGAACCTTATCGAGGTGGGCCTTCTTGATGTAGAAGAACAGGGAGCGGGAGATGGGGTACTTGCCGCTGGCAATGGTTTCCGGCTCGGGGAACACGCCATTGATCTTGGCGCCGACGATGCGGTCGGAGTTCTCACCCAGGAAGGAGTAGCCGAAGATGCCGAAGGCGTCCTTGTCCTTGGTCAGCTTCTGAACAATCAGGTTGTCGTTCTCGCCGGCAGGCACGTAGATGCCGTCCTGGCGCACGGCACTGTAGTTCTCGCCCTTGCCCTTGGGGGCGATGGCGTCGTACAGGGCACCGTTGGCCTTGCCGAAGTGACCGAGAACCATCTCGGCAAAGGCGTCACGGGTACCCGAGGAGGTCGGCGGGCCGTAGAAGATGATCTTGCGCTTGGGCAGGGCCGGGTTGATCTGGTCCCAGGTGGTGTAGGGGTTCTTTTCGAGCTTGCCGTTCACAGGCACCATTTCCATGGTGGCCAGGGCCAGCTCGTCCATGGTGATGGAGAACTCGCCATTCTCCTTGTTCTGGGCGATGGCGATGCCGTCGTAGCCGATCAGGGCCTCGGTGATCTCAGTGACACCAGCGGCGGTGGCAGCCTCGAACTCGGAGGACTTCATGCGGCGGGAGGCGTTGGTGATGTCCGGGGTGTCCATGCCGGCACCCTGAATGAAGAGCTTGAAACCACCGCCGGAACCGGTGGACTCGACAACCGGGGACTTGAACTTGGAGGTGGCGCCCAGTTCCTCGGCCACATAGCTGGAGAACGGGTAGACAGTGCTGGAGCCAACGACCTTGATCTGGTCGCGGGCATGGGCCATGCCGGCACCGAAGGTGATGACGGCGACAGCGACGAGCAGCTTGACAAATTTACGCATTGAAGGGTCTCCTCAGAAAATAAGATTTATGAAAGTGGAAATCCGTGGTTGGCATGGGCAGAGACTAGCCCGGCTCTGTTACAGCACAATGGGGTCACTGTTACGCTTTGGTGACATGTTACGCGGGCCGTTCGAAAGCCCTACCACCGCCAGCCACCCCTCATGTCCTCGACCAAACCTGCCGATATGACGATGGATTCCAGTCAAAAACAGGATAACGCCAACCAGGGGACACGCGCCATGCTCTACTTTCTTGGCAACTGCCAGGCCGATTTCCTCAGCCGCGCCATGGCAGGACGCGGCTTCGAGGCCATCTATCGCGTGCTCGCCTCGCCCCTGACTCTGCCCAGCCACCACGGCATTCCCGAATCCCTGGCCCGCCTCGACCGGACCATGGGCCTTGGCAACTACTTTCACGGACGGGAGCTCAAGCACCAGTTCCAACCCATCGGCCCGGACGACCCGGAACCCGCACTCATCGTCATGAGCCTTTTCCACGAGAATACGCCGCTTTTTGTCCACGACAAGGAGAAATACGTCTTTTACATGGACCCGCGCGCCCTGACTGACAACCAGGAGTTGATGGCCTGGGCCCAGGCGGAGTGCCGCATGTTCGAGCCCAATCCGGCCACCTACCTCAAGCGCTACGGAGAGATGCTGGCCCGCGTCAGGGCCGATTTTCCGTCGCCACCCATCCTCGTGCTCTCGCGGCTGACCCCGTATCCCGCGTTCGGCCCGGAGCCGTTCTCATATCTCAAGGGATGGACCGAAGTGTCGCGCGGGGCCATAGACACCCTGCGCGGCTGGAGCCGCAGCCTGCCGGGCGTCCATGTCATCGACATGGACCGCGTGTTCGGCGGCATCTGGGCCGACTCGGACAAGCGCATCGAGACCCAGTGCCCGTTCCTGAAGATCACCCTGGAAGAAAAAGACGGACAGGTCACCGGCCTGCGCGCCCGGCGCGACATCGAGCACATCGCCTCCATGCCCGACCGGCTGGCCGACACCGTGACCCGGTTCCTCGAAACCGGCGCGGTACAATACCGGGAGAACGAGACCGTGCCGGCCCAGTGGCGGGCGCACTGTCGTCTCACGCGCCTGGACGACGATGCGCTGCTCAAACGGCTCGCCTCCGGGGCCAACTACCACAGTGCCGAGGCCGTGGGCGCGTTCTTCCTCGATCTCGACCGCGACCACACCGACCTGCTGGTCCTCGCCCGCGAGCGCATGCCCGTCTGCCACATGACCCTGCACATGATCAAGGCCTACGGGCGCATCCACCGCAACCCGGCCCTGGCCCTGTGGTGCGACGCCCACCTGGAGGCGGCCCGCGCCTTCACCGCCAACGGCCCCCTCTATCAGACAGCCTACATCGACCGCGTCACGGCCATGCGCCGACACTGCCTCGGCCACTGATCCGCCTTGATCGACAGGACTCCCCCCTGCCAGCCGCTGCCGCCGACCGACCAGCTATTATCGTCCCCGCATATTTGCAGATATGTATACTCGCGGCGCGAATATTACATTTTTGTATCAAAAATGCTGCTCGCCTGAATAGCTAACTATCTGTTTTTTAAATATTTTTCCACAAAACCCATTGTGGCACTGCCTTTGCTTACCACAGGCCATGGCTCCCACTGTCCACGGACTCAAACTCTCGGCCCTGCTGGCCATCTGTCAGGTCATCGATCAGGCTCTGCATTTGGAGTCGGCCCTGGACGGCGTGCTTGGCATCCTGTCGGAACTGCTGAGCATGCAACGCGCCACGGTCACGCTCTACGATCCCGAAACCGGACACCTGTCCATCAATGCCTCCTACGGCCTGACCCGCGAGGAGAAGCAGCGCGGCGTCTACCGGCTTGACGAGGGGGTCACGGGCCGCATCTTCCAGACCGGCGAGCCCTACTTCGTGCCCGATATCGACAAGGAGCCGCTGTTTCTGGACAAGACCGGCTCGCGCAAGATCCGCCGGGGCATGATCTCGTTCATCGGGGTGCCCATCGTCCTGCACGGCGAACCCATCGGCGTGCTCAATGTGGACCGGTTGTTCGAGGACGAGATCGCCTTTGAGGAGGATGTGGATTTCCTCAAGGTGGTGGCCACCCTCATCGCCCAGTTCATCAGCCTCAACGAGAAGATCATGGAGCGCGAGGCTGTGCTCAAGCGCGAGAACACCTCGC
This sequence comes from Pseudodesulfovibrio aespoeensis Aspo-2, assembly GCF_000176915.2. Classification (NCBI taxonomy): domain Bacteria; kingdom Pseudomonadati; phylum Thermodesulfobacteriota; class Desulfovibrionia; order Desulfovibrionales; family Desulfovibrionaceae; genus Pseudodesulfovibrio; species Pseudodesulfovibrio aespoeensis. The sequence continues at coordinate 1,163,299 of NC_014844.1, read as the reverse complement.
TCAAATACCAGATATCCAAGAACACCAAGGGGCCGTACATCGTGGGCCAGAGCGCGCCCATGATCGAGGTGCAGCGGCAGATCGAAAAGGTCTCGCCCACCAGGGCCACGGTGCTGCTGCTCGGCGAGTCCGGGGTGGGCAAGACGCTCATCGCCCGCATCATCCACGAGATTTCCGACCGCAAGGGGCACCCCTTCATCAAGGTCAACTGCGCCTCCATCCCGGCCAACCTCCTCGAATCCGAGCTGTTCGGCCACGAGAAGGGGGCGTTCACCGGAGCCACGAACACCCGTCCGGGCCGCTTCGAGGAGGCGGACAACGGCACCATCTTCCTCGACGAGATTGGCGAGTTGCCCATGGGCCTGCAAGCCAAGCTGCTGCGCGTGATCCAGGACAAGGAACTGGAACGCCTCGGCTCCAACCGCACCCGCCACATCGACGTTCGCATCCTGGCCGCCACCAACCGCGACCTGGGCGATCTGGTGGAGCACGGCCAGTTCCGGCTTGATCTCTACTACCGGCTCAACGTCTTTCCCATCCGGGTGCCATCGCTGCGCGAGCGAAAAGACGACATCACCGGTCTGCTCAACCACTTCCTGAGCGAAGTGGCCGAGAACTACGGGCGGCACATCCACTTCACCCCAACCGCCCTGGACGCCCTGATCCGCTACGACTGGCCCGGCAACGTGCGCGAGATGCAAAACCTCATCGAGCGGCTGGTCATCATGGCCGACACCGAGCGCATCAGCCTGGAATTCCTCAAGTCGTACCTTGCCCCAGGCCAGATCGCCACGGTCCAGGAGGCGCTCCATTCAAACGGCGAGGGGCTGCACTGCACCTCGCTCAAGGAGGTGGAGCGCAACGAGGTCATGGCCGCGCTGGAGCGCAGCGGCTGGGTCCAGTACAAGGCCGCCGAGGCGCTGAGCCTGTCCGCCCGCCAGATGGGCTACCGGGTCAAGAAATACAACCTGGAAAGCATGATCGCCGAAGGAAGGGCGCGCCTTCGCCGCATGCGCTGAGGCCGATGCGCCCTGAACAATTTTCCCGCCACACACCTCCCCCATCAGCGATGCGCCCCGCCAGTCCGTGACCGGCGGGGCGCATCCGCATGAAACCAAAAGACGCCCCCGCGCACGTGCGCGGGGGCGTCATGGCACATGTTCAGGAAAGGCTATTCCGCAGGACCGAGGGTGCGGACCGAGGCGATCTTGTCCCAGTCGTAATAGGTGTTCATGGCCACGCCATCCCTGACAGCGGTGACGCGGATGAACTCCTCGCCCAGGAAGAGGGTCGCAGCCTCGTACACCTCGCCTTCATTGACCTGAATCTTCACATCCTTGCGCAGCTTGCGGGACATGGTCCCCTGCACCGGCCTGGACGCGTACTCGAACACCTTCTCAAGCGTGGCCCTGTTCATGTCTTGACTCCTGTGGTTGTGGGTGACACACCCCCGTGCCTCGCACGGGGGTGATAGCCCGGCGCGATGCTCTCCGCCGATGCCCCTACTGTGACGAATCCGGCGGATTGCGCCGAAACCGGGCGTTGCCTGACAAATTTTAGCCGCAGCTGACGCCCGTGCCGGTGCAGCAGCCGCCCGCGATGCCGCCGCGCCGTCCCTTGAGCGCCTTCAGGTCGCCGGTTTCATAGATCGCCCGGAGCGCGTCCTCGATAAACCCGGTGACGCTGTGCGGGGCCACGCCGTGTTCCTCCAGCAGCATCCTCGGCGTCTCGCCCATGGCCGCAGCCACGACCGCGCGACAGTCCTTGAGCAGCGCGGCCAGATCGGCCCAGCGCTGCGGGCCGCAGCCTGCCGCCGGGGCCTGCCGCTCCTCGATCAGGCGGTAGCCGCTCCCGTCCGGTCCCCATATCTGAAAGGTCTTGGCCTCGCCCAGGTGCTGGTTGACCAGCATGCCCTCGCGGGTGGCCACAGCCACATGGGGGCGCGCAGCCCCGGCCTCCAGGGGCTTGAGCTTGGCACATGCCTGGAGCGTGCCGCACAGGGCTGCGGACTGGTCGTTGCCGAGCAGCCCCACAGCATCGGCCCGGCACCGCTTGCAGTGGGTCATCTGGCTGATGAACCCGCCCGCCTCCTTGCGCAGGGGCAGGACCACGTCGCGGCCCGGCTCGGGCAGTTCGGCAAAGGGCGTGTCCTGGGTGGGCTTGAGGGGAATCATGTTCTGGATGTCCGCCCCCAGCGCGGCGGTGACGCGGGCCACCTCCACAAGATGGCCCTCGTTGACGCCGGGGATGATGATGGAGTTGATCTTGACCACGATGCCGCGCTCCTTGAGCCCCCTGATGGCGGCCAGCTGACGCTCAAGCAGCAGGGCCGCACCCTGCTCGCCCCGGTAGACCACGTTGCCGTCCTTGACCCAGGCATAGATCCTGGCCCCGATGGCCGGGTCCACGGCAGAGATGGTGATGGTCACGTGGGACACGCCCAGGGCCGCGATGTCGTCCAGATATGGAAGAATGCCCATGCCGTTGGTGGACAGACAAAAGAGCAGCTCCGGGTGGCGCTCGTTGAGCAGCCGCATGGTCTCGATGACCTCGGCGGGATTGGCAAAGGGATCGCCCGGTCCGGCGATGCCGGCCACGGTGATACGCGGCTCCTTCTCAAGCACCTTGTCCATGTACTGCGCGGCCTGGAACGGCTTGAGTATGCCGCTGGTCACGCCAGGGCGCGACTCGTTGACGCAGTCGTACTTGCGGTTGCAGTAGTTGCACTGGATATTGCACTTGGGGGCCACGGGCAGGTGGACCCGGCCACAGGTGCCAGCGGTTTCCTTGTTGAAACAGGGATGCCTGGTGATGTCCTTGGCGGCCATGATATTGCTCCTGTATTCGTGAATCCATGTCGGAAAGTGAATGAAAACCAAGCTGTTAAAGGTAGCCGTAGCCCACGTCGCTGTCGGTCTGCTTCTTCTCAAGCAGGGTGTTGACGATGCGGTCGAAGAGTTCGAGCGCGCCCCGGTAGCCGAGGTGGAGCCTGCGCTGGCCGCCGAACCGGTCGTGGATGGGAAAGCCCACGCGCACCAGCGGGACGTTCCACCCCCTGGCATAGGTGTACCCCTTGGAATGACCGACGAGCAGATCGGGCGCCAGCGCCTCCGCCTCCTCAGCCATGTCGTGAAAATCCACGCTCTCGCGCACTTGCGGGGCGATCCGGGACACGCCTTCAGTGACAGCGGCCACGGCCCGCTCAAGCCCCTTGCCCCGCGATCCGGTCCCGGCCAGGACCACGTCCACGCCGATCTCGGCCAGCAGCGCGCACAGGCCGACCACCAGATCCTCCTCGCCGTAGACCACAGCCCGCTTGCCAAAGACGTACTTGTGGCCGTCCACAAAGGCGTCCACCAGCCGACCGCGCTCCAGCTCATAGCGGCGCGGCATGGGCGTGCCGGTGACAGCCTCAAGCGTCTCGAAAAAACGATCGGACTCGCGCAGGCCCATGGGCAGGCCGATGCGGTGGTTCTTGACGCCGAAGGAACTCTCCAGGCTGACCCCGCCGGTCTTGGCGGGCAGGCAGCGGCCAAACTCGATGGTGGCCCGCGCCCCGGACATTTCCCGAATCTCGGCCACGGGCGTGCCGCCAGAGGGAATCTTGACGTAGTCCTCCAGGGCCGGACCATCCAGGGTCTCGGAGATGTCGGGCAGGATGGTGGCATGGACGCCAAAATCGCGGCAGATGTCCTTCAAGTGCCGGATGTCCTCGCAGGAGACCATGTTGGGCAGGATGTTGACCCGGCCCGTATCCGCCGCCTTCTGCGTACAGAGCTGCTCAACCAGGGAGCGCACCGCTCCGTGCCAGCCGTCGGTGTGGGTGCCGCTGTAGCTGGGGGTGGAGACATGGACGATATCCGGCAGGTCGAGATCGCCGAACTCCTTGCGGAACTCGTGCAAAATCCTGGGCACGTCGTCGCCGATGGTCTCGGTCAGACAGGTGGTGGCCACGCCCACCAGGGTCGGCTCGTACTTCTTCATGACGTTGAGCACGCCCTTCTTGAGGTTCGGCCCGCCGCCGTAGATGGCGTTCTTCTCGCCAAGCGCCGAGGACGCGATGTCCACCGGCTCGCGAAAGTGGGAGATGATGTAGCGGCGCATGTAGGTGGCGCACCCCTGAGAACCGTGCAGGAAGGGGATGGCCCCCTCCACGCCCCGGAAGGCCATGGACGCGCCCAGAGGCGTGCACAGCTTGCAGGCGTTGGTGGTGGAAACGTAGTTGGGCCTGGCTGCGCTCTTGGCCCCGGTTTTGACGGCGGACTTACTCATTGACGGCCTCCTGTTCGCGCTTGACGGCGCGGCCCGCGCGGCGCGGGACAAAGTTCCAGACTGGGCTCATGGCCGAGGCGTGGACCTCGCGGGCAAAGTTGAGCATGCCCACGAACCCTTCCAGGGCCTCCTTGCGCTCGTGGTTGTGGTCGCAGAATCCGACGCCGAGCTTGTGGGCGATGGGCCGTTCCTTGACCCCGCCCACAAAGAGGTCCACGTCCTTTTCCTTGATGAAGGCCGAGAGCTCCAGCGGGTTGGCGTCGTCCACGATGATGGTGCCGGGGTCGGTGATCTGCTCCAGCTCGGCGTAGTCTTCCTTGGTGCCGGTCTGGGAGCCGACCATGACCACCTGCATGCCCAGGTGGCGGAACGCCTTGACCAGGGAGAACGCCTTGAAGGAACCGCCCACGTACATGGCCACCTTCTTGCCCTCCAGGTCGCGGCGATAGCACGCCAGCTCGGGCATGAGCCGGGCCAGCTCGTCGCGCACCAGCTCCTGGGTCCGCTCCACTATGCCAGGGGCGGTGTCTTTGAAGAAATCAGCCACCTGATAGAGGGAGTCGGCCATGTCCTCGATGCCGAGGTAGGAGACGCGCAGGAACGGGATGCCGTATTCCTCCTGCATCATCTTGGCGAGATCAAGGGTGGCTCCCGAACACTGGACCAGGTTCAGGGCCGCGCCGTGGCATCGCCCGATATCGGCCACGCGCCCGTCGCCAGTGACGTTGGCCACCACCTCGACCCCCATGCGCCGGAAGTAATCACGGATGATCCATATCTCCCCGGCCAGGTTGAAATCGCCGAAAATATTGAGTGAAACCTTCGATATCCCAGCCGTGTCGCCAGTGCCGACGAGCTTGAACATGGCCTTGCAGGCGGCCAGATACCCTTCCCGCTTGCTGCCCTTGAACCCTTCGGACTGGACCGGCAGCACCGGGATGCCCTTCTTCTGGCTCATCTTGCGGCACACGGCCTCCAGGTCGTCGCCGATGATGCCCACGATGCAGGTGGAGTAGACGAACGCGGCCTTGGGGCCGTGACGGTCGATGAGTTCGTCGAGCGCGGCTTCGAGCTTCTTCTCGCCGCCGAAGATGACATCAGTCTCCTGAAGGTCGGTGGAGAACGAGAGGCGGTGCAGTTCCGGCCCGCTGGAGAGCGCGCCCCGGATGTCCCAGGTGTAGACCGCGCAGCCGATGGGGCCGTGGACCAGGTGCAGGGCGTCGGCAATGGGATAGAGCACCACGCGCGAACCGCAGAAGACGCAGGCCCGCTGGCTGACGGCCCCGGCCAGGGATTCGCGGTTGCAGGCGATGTCGATGGCGCCCTCGCCAGTCCTGTGGATCTGATTCTTCCTTTCTTCCAGTATGCTCGTCTTCATGGCTTCCTCTGCTGGCTGAACGCTTGTTGTTTCCTGCCTTGCGGGGTGCCCGGCCCCGCCGTCCTGCCCCATCGTTCGGGCCGGACGGCGCGGGCCGAGCCAGGGACTCTCTCAATTCCCTACAGCGCGAACTCTGCGCACTGCTCGCCGGCTTCCAGGCCGTCGAGGATAGCGTCGATGGCCTCCTCGCTGGCAACGCCCTTGAACCACCAGTTCTCAGGCTGAACGACCATGATGGGGCCGGACTCGCACTGCTTGAGGCAGGTGGAGGCCACCACCTGGGCGTCGATGCCCCGGTCGAGAATCTCCTCTTCGATGTACTGGAGAAAACCATCGGTCTGCTTGTGACAGATACCCTTGGGATCGCCCTGGGCGCGGAAGCTCTGACAACAGATGATCATTTTTGCGGGGGTAGCCATTTTTCTCGTTCTCCTTATATATGTTGCGCCGCTACTTGCGGCCCCTTCCCTTTCTGCCGCCGCCGTAGAGCGCGTCCACGGTCCCCTCGATCTCGCCTTCGGTGATCAGGACGGCCACGCCGCGACGGCTCAAAATCTCCCTGGGGCTTTCCCCGGCGCTGGCCGCGAGCAGGGCGAAACAGTCGCCCAGCGTGTCGGCCAGGGTCTCCCACCGGCTGGTCCCGCCCCCCGGCTCCGGGGCGTCGCGGGTTTCGAGCAGACAGGCCAGCCCGTCCTCGCGCGGGCCGTAGATGAGCAGCTTGACCGCGTGGCCCAGGTGCAGGTCCACGTCCATGCCGCTTGCGCTGGCCACGGCCACGTTGGGCCGCCCGGCAACGGGCCGGGGCAGCGTCGCCGACGCCACCACCGACGCCACCGCCAATGCCATCATGGAGGCATCCCCCTTTTCCAGGCCGACCAGATCCCGCCCACACTCGCCCCAGGAGGGCATGAGGCTGATGTGGCCGGCCACCCTCTCGCGGACCGAATCGAGCAGGTCCATGTCCGGTCCGGACACGGCCTCGGCCCTTTTCCCGCCCTCTTCTCCGCCGGGCCAGAAGGGAACCACGGCCATGATCGACGCGCCCAGCCCGGCCATGGTCCGGGCGATGGTTTCCACGTGATCCGCGTTGTGGCCGGGATAGAGCGTGGTGTTGATCTTGACGGTCAGTCCGGCCTCGACGAACGCGGCCACGGCCTGACGCTGCTCGTCCACGAGGGTCCGGGCAGCCTGGGGCAGCGGCACGGTCCGGGTGGAGGGACGAATCCAGGCGTACAAACCCTCGGCCACCCCGGCGGACACGGCGTCCGACAACACGGTGACGTGGGACAGGCCCAGCGCGGCCAGCTCCCCGGCCACGGGCGCGCCGCCCATGCCCACGGTGGTCAGGCACAGCCCCATGTCCGGGTACTTGTCCCGGACCAGCCGCAGGGTGCGCAGAGTCGTCTCGGGCGTGGCCAGCGGGTCGCCGGGGCCGGTGATGCCCACCATGTCCACGGCCACGCCGTGCTCCAGCGTGCGGTCGACCAGGGCCAGCCCTTCTTCAGGTGTCATGGCCGGTGTTGCCGCCGGGGCCGGGGCAAAACGGATGCGGGTGTTGGCGCGCGGGGCCACGGGCAGGTGCAACCGGCCAACAATCCGGCGCGAGCCGTTCCCGAAACAGGGATGCAGAGAGCTGAAGGAAGAAGTGGTCGCCATGTGTCCGCCTTGTCTGGTCGCCTTGCGATCTGAAATTCGGCCTGCGGCGGAGGGGAGGTGACCCCCGCCGCGGGCGCACGGTATTGTTAGAGGACGAGTTCGAAGGAGGTTTCCGGATCGTCGCGGTCCTTGCGGTCGAGGAACAGGTCGAGCATCTTTTCGAGCAGACGCAGGCCACCCCTGTAGCCGACCGTGGGGAAGTACTGGTGCCCCTGGCGGTCCAGGATGGGGAAGCCCCAGCGCAAGAGCGGGATGTCCTCGTCGCGGGCGATGTACTTGCCGTAGGAGTTGCCGATAAGCAGGTCCACGGGCTCGTTCTTGATCCACTGGTGCATCAGGAACATGTCGCCCTTGGCCTTGACCTTGACCTCGAACGGCCTGCCAGCGCAGATATCCCGGATGCGCTCCTCGAACTTCTTGCCCGGCGTGCCGGTGACCACGTAGGCGGGCTGCATGTCGAGGCTGACCAGGAACTCGCACATGGAGATGAGCTGGTCCGGGTCGCCCCACAGGGCCACGCGCTTGCCGTAGAAGTACTGGTGCATGTCGGAGATGAGGTCCACGAGCTGACCGCGCTCCACTGCCACGGCGTCGGGCACGGTCACCCCGGCCACGGTGCGCAGCACATCGATGAAGCGGTCGGTGGCAGCCAGGCCAAAGGGCATGTCGAGCACGGTGCACGGCACCTTGCACTTGGCGTCAAGCCAGCGCGCCGCATCTGCCGAGCACCACTCGCCCATGGCCAGGGTGGCCGTGGCATCGCCGCTGGCCTTGAGTTCCTTGATGGTCACGCCGCCGTCCGGGAACATCTTGTACTCGCCAGTGAGCGGGGCATCGAGCACGCCGGAGGTGTCGGGGAACACGGTCACGGGCACACCGACCAGGGCGGCCAGCCGCTTGATCTCGGCCATGTCCGAGGGCTCGACCCAGCCGGGAATGATGTTGACCTTGCCGCTCTTTTTGCCCGAAGGCTCGGCCAGCTGGGCCATGGCCTTGACCATGTTGGAGAAGCCGGTCACATGGGAGCCGACGTAGCTGGGCGTGGGCGCACCCACCAGGGTACACCCTTCGGGCACCTTGCCCTCCCTGCGGGCCTTGTCGAATATCTGGTTGAGATCGTCGCCGATGGTCTCGGAGAGGCAGGTGGTGTGCACGGCGATGACTTCCGGCTCATAGACCGTGAAGATGTTGTTGATGGCCTGAAGCAGGTTGGCCTGGCCGCCGAACACCGACGCGCCCTCGGTGAACGAGCTGGTGGCTGCCGAGACCGGCTCCTTGTAGTGCCGGGTCAGGGCCGAGCGGTGGTAGGCGCAGCATCCCTGCGAGCCGTGGCTGTGCGGCAGGCACCCGTGTATGCCGAGCGCGGCGTACATGGCTCCGATGGGCTGACAGGTCTTGGCCGGATTGATGGTCAGGGCCTTGCGGTCAGCGACTTCCGTTGGTGTGTGTCTGAGTAGCATGTCTCTTGTCTCCTATTCCCAGACGAACGTGGCCGTCAGTTCGGGGTTCTGCTGCCAGGGCGCCTTCATGTAGCTCCAGACCTTGCTGCTCACGAGCCTGTCGATTTCCTTGTAGAAATTGACCGCGCCCTTGAACCCCGCATAGGGGCCGCCGGAGTCGTAGCTGTGGAGCTGCTTCATGGGCACGCCCAGCTTCTGGATGGAGAACTTCTCCTTGATGCCCGCACAGAAGATGTCCGGCTTGAGGAGCTCCACCAACTTTTCGGCCTCGTACTGGTTGAGGTCGTCGATGATGATGGAACCCTTGTCCATGTCCCTGTTCAGGCCGTCGTAATGCTTGAACTTGTACCCGGCGTCCTCCAGGGCCTTGATCTCTTCCGGGGTCTTGCGCGCCCGGTAGAGCTTTTCGTCGGCCTCGACCTCGATCTCCTCGATGTTGCGCGAGTCGGCGTCCACGGTCAGGCTCGGAATAACCTCGCGGCCCTCGTAGTCGTCGCGGTGACCAAACTCGTACCCGGCGGACAGGGTCTTCATGCCCATTTCCTGGAACAGTTCGTTGTAGTGATGGGCACGGGAACCGCCCACAAAGAGCATGGCGGTCTTGCCGGTGGTGCGGGTCTTGACGTCCGCGGCCACTGCCTCGACAACGGGCAGCTCCTCGGCAATGACGGCCTCGATGCGATCGACAAGGGCCTTGTCGCCGAAGTACTGCCCGATCTTGCGCAGGGACTTGGCCGTGGCCCCGGCCCCGATGAAGTTCACCTTGATCCACGGGATGCCGTATTTGGTCTCCAGCATGTCAGCCACATAGTTGATGGAGCGGTGGCACATGACCGCGCTCAGGTCGGCATGCTGGGCCGAGGCAAACTGCTCGTAGGACGAATTGCCCGAGAAGGTGGCGATGTTGGTGATGCCGCACTTCTTGAGCACGCGGTCGATCTCGAAGCCGTCGCCGCCGATGTTGTACTCGCCAAGGAGGTTGATCTTGTACTCGCCTGCGGGCGGGGTCTGGTTCTCGCCCACGAGATGGGTGAAGACCTGGTTGTTGGCGATGTGGTGACCGGCGGACTGGGACACGCCCTTGTACCCTTCGCAGGAGAAGGCAAAGACGTTGCAGTCGCCGAATTTCGCCTTCATCTTCCTGGCCACGGCGTGGATGTCGTCGCCGATGAGCCCCACCGGGCAGGTGGCGAAGACACAGATGCCCTTGGGGTGGAACAGGTCGTAGGCCTCCTCAATGGCCGCCGCCAGCTTCTTCTCTCCGCCGAAGATGATGTCCTGGTCCTGCATGTCGGTGGAGAAGCAGTAGGGCATGTAGTTTTCGCCGGTCTCGCCCGCGTCGGTCTGGTTGCGCCGTGTGAGCCAGGAGTAAAAGCCGCAGCCGATGGGGCCGTGAGTGATGTTCAGGATGTCGCGGGTGGGGCCCATGATGACGCCCTTGCAGCCCGCGTAGGTGCAGCCGCGCATGGTGATGATGCCGGGAATGGTGCGGACGTTGGCCACGATCTCGGACGGTGTCTCGCTTTCCTGGGCCTCGTTGATCATTATCTGCGTGGCGCGCTTTCTCGCCACCTTGGGAGGATACTTCTTGAGAAGCTCTTCCTTGATGTCGGCGGGGTTGAACTGTACCGCCTTCTTGGTCTTTGCCATTTCACATTCTCCTTGCAGGGCTTAGGCTATGGACTTCGCGCCCTTTTCACCGGTGCGCACACGGACTGCGTCGCTGATGGGCAGGACGAATATCTTGCCGTCGCCGGGCTTGCCGGTGCGGTTGACCTTGGCGATGGCCTCGATCACGTCCTCGACCATGTCGTCCTTGACCACCACCGTGACCATGCGCTTGGGATAGAGCTTGCCCTTTTCCCCGAGCACGGCGGCGGCTTCCTCGTAGCCGCTCTCTGCGCCCTGAAGCACGCCGGAATTGACAAACCCCTTGCCCCGTCCCTGCGCCTCGTGGGCGAAGAAGGCATCGACCCCGGCAGCGGTCAGCGCGGCCTTGGTCCGGTTCATCATGTCCATGCGCACCACTGCGATCACTTCCTTCATGCTACGCCTCCTCGGCAGCGGCTGTGTCATGCACGCCGGAACTGATGGTGTAGACATCCTCCACCGGGGAGACGAATATCTTGCCGTCGCCGAACGCGCCCTTCACGCCGGAGCGCGCCGCTTCCATGATGGTGGAGATGACGAAGTCCTTGTCCGCCTCCTTGACCACGCTCATGAGCATGGTCTTGGGGATCTCGTCGTAGGTGACTTCGCCTATCTTGATGCCGCGCTGCTTGCCGCGCCCGGCCACGGAGTATTTGGTGACAGCCGGAAACCCGTTGTCCATCAGGGCTGCCAACACGTCGTCGGATTTTTCGGGGCGCACAATGGCTCTGACCATGATCATCATTTTACATATCTCCTATCATTTTGATTTTAATTGATTTTGATTAACTAGGCTTCCATGATGCCGTAGTCGAGAAGCAGCTGTTCCAGATCTTCGATCTCAAGGGGGGTGGGCACCGTGAACATCGTGTTCCCGTCAATGGCCTTGGCCAGCCCGCGATACTGATCGGCCTGGGGCACGGTTCCGTCCCACTCGATGACGGTCTTGCGGTTGATCTCGGCGCGCTGCACGTCGTTGTCGCGGGGGACGAAGTAGATCATCTGGGTGCCCAGCTTGTTGGCCAGCTCGGTGATCAGGTCGGCCTCGCGGTCGGTGTTTCGGGAGTTGCAGATAAGGCCGCCCAGACGCACCCCGCCGGATTCGGCGTACTTCATGATGCCCTTGCAGATGTTGTTGGCCGCATACATGGCCATCATCTCGCCGGAACAGACGATGTAGATCTCCTCGGCCTTGCCGTCGCGGATGGGCATGGCGAAGCCGCCGCAGACCACGTCGCCAAGCACGTCGTAGAAGGCGTAATCCAAGCCCTCGGACTCCTCGTAGGCGCCCAGGGATTCGAGCATGTTGATGGAGGTGATGATGCCGCGGCCCGCACAGCCGACACCCGGCTCGGGTCCGCCGGACTCGACGCACCAGGTGCCGCCGAAACCGGGCTTGCGGATGTCGTCCAGCTCCACGTCCTCGCCTTCCTCGCGCAGGGTGTCGAGCACAGACTTCTGCGCCAGACCGCCCAGCAGCAGGCGGGTTGAGTCCGCCTTGGGGTCGCAGCCCACGACCATGATCTTGCGGCCCATCTCGGCCAGACCGGCCACAGTGTTCTGCGTGGTGGTGGACTTTCCGATGCCGCCCTTCCCGTAAATCGCTACTTTCCTCATGATTTTCCTCCAAAGGGGTTTGTTCGCGTTGATGCCCTCCCTAGGCAAGGCCCGTGCCACATGAAGTATTGAATCATAATATATTGAAATAACTTGACTTTATTACTTATCTATCGCTGACAGGCACCCCACACAAATGTAGGTTGCGACACGGCTGACCTACCAAGAGTGTTGCTTCCTACAAAAACGTAGGCGAACCGCCGCAGGAGGAAATTCAATGAAAACGCTTTTATTCCTGGATGTTGCAAGAATCCGATTGTTTGGCACCCTTCATGCTCAGGTGGTGCAGGGAAAGCCTGTAACCAAGAGACAGCCTGGAACCAGGGGACACGATCATGCTCATCGACACGACACTCAGGGAAGGTGCCCAGCTCTTCGGAGCCTATTTCACCCTGGACACGCGGGAAGCCATCATCGCCGGTCTGCTCGACCTCGGCGTGGAGGAGATTGAACTGGGCTGGGTGGGGCAGGAGGGACTCGAAACCCTGGTCCGAACCATGCGCAAGCGGGCGGGCGCAACGCGCCTGAGCGTCTGGTCGCCCTGCCGCGAGGCGGACGTGCGCGCCGCCGCCGGACTGCCGGTGGACTGCGTCAACATCGGGGTGCCGGTGTCTGACGCGCACATGGAGAAACGGCTGGGCATGGACCGGCAGGCAGTGCTGGAGCGGATCACCTCCACCGTGCTGGCTGCCCGGCTCATGGACGTCAGCGCCGTGTCCGTCGGCCTGGAGGATGTTTCGCGCAGCGACCTGGGTTTCGCCCTGACCGCCGCCCTGACCGCTGCCGAGGCCGGAGCCTCGCGGGTGCGCCTCTCGGACTCGCTGGGCATCCTGACCCCGGTGCGGATGCAGGCGCTCATCGACCTGTTCCGGCCCGCCCTGGACATTGATCTGGCCGTGCACTGCCACGACGACTTCGGCATGGCCACGGCCAACGCGGTCACGGCCCTGGACGCGGGCGCGGACTATGCCGACGCCAGCGTGCTTGGCATCGGCGAGCGGTCAGGCATAGCGGCCACCGAGGAGCTGGCCGCCCATCTTTGCCTCAACGGAAACAACAGCCCCTGCCGCCCCTATCGAACCGACGGCCTGCGCGCCCTGTGCCGCTTCGTGTCAAAGGCAGCCGGAGTGCCGATCCCCAGGACCAAATCCATTGCGGGCGATGACATCTTTGCCTGCGAGTCCGGGCTGCATGCCCACGCCCTGAGCAAGTCGCCGGACCTCTTCGAGCCCTACGATCCGGCTCGCATCGGCGCAGGTCGGCGCATCGCCGTGGGCGGCAAGAGCGGACGCGGGGCCGTGGTCAACGCCCTGGCCGATTTCAACCTGCACTGCCCGGACACAGCCATCCCGAATCTTGTAAACACCGTCCGCCAGCGGGCCTGGGAACTCAGGCGGCCCTTGACCAGGACGGAATTCGCCCGGCTGACCGAAGGATGCCGCGACTCTGAAAAGAACCGCCAATCATGACCCCCCCCACTTCAATCAAGGAGCGACCATGCAGCCCATCACCACCGCATACGGCGTCATTGAGGCGACCGGCAGACAGGAACTCTACGCCAGCGGCGCACTGCTCTCCTGCCGTCCGGGAGTCGCCTGCGCCCTTGAAACCCCGCTGGGGAAACTGATCCCGCAGCACACCACCGACGATTTGCGCAAAAAGGAAGTCCAGCCCGTGGTCTTCCACGAATCGGGCCGGTTGAAATCCCTGCCGCTGGAGACGCAGACCATCGTCTCCACCCCGGCGGGCGACATCCCGGCGGAGATGCTCACCTTTCATCCGGACGGCTCCCTGAGCCGGGTCTTTCCGCTCAATGGCAAGCTCTCGGGCTACTGGGGCCAGGACGACGAGGCCGGACTGGCCGCGCCCCTGACCCTGCTCACCCCGGTGGGCGTGCTGACGGCCATGGTCATCGGCGTCGGCTTCCATCCCTCCGGGGCCATGCGCAGTCTGACTCTCTGGCCCGGCCACACGGTCTCCATCCCCACCCCGGCGGGCGTGATCGAGACGCGTATGGGCGTGGCCTTCCTGCCCAACGGCACAATCCGCTCTGTCGAACCGGCCAGGTTCACCCCGGTGGAGACCCCTGCCGGAGAGATCGCGGCCTTTGATCCCGACGCGGTGGGAGTCAATGGCGACACCAATTCCCTGGTCTTTCACCGCGACGGCTCAGTGGCCAGGATCGCCACCATCCTGACACGGCTGACCGTGGCCGCCCCTGACGGGCGCACCGCCCTCTTTACGCCCAAGGAACGGGAGAGCCTGTGCGGCGACACCGAGCGAGAGATGGTGCCCATGGTCGTCGAGTTCACCCCGGAAGCCGTGACCGTGCGCGTTGATCCCGACACCCCGGCCACGCGGATTCCACGGGCCGGACACGCCTTCTTCAGCGCGCCCTGGCTACCGCGGCTCGCCAACCCCTTCGGTCAACTGCGCTGCTCCATCTGATCCCCTGAACACGCCTCCCTCCAGAAACCGACGGGCGCGACACTTCGCGCCCGTCGCTCGCCCCCTGCCCTCAAACGTCCCCCTCTCGTCCGGTGCCGAACCTTGGGCCAATCAGAATTGCTTCCCCGCCCGCCGCCTCTGATGCTATAGAGACATATCGCATCACCAAATAGATATTATCTATCAAAATGGGTGAACACCCTGAAACATTTCGATCTACGATCAGCCAGGAGGCCGCATGTCCGATTCGACGCACACGCAGATGTGGGAAAAACTGAACCTCGACCTGCCCGCGCACGACGCGCTGTTGGGGGTGCTGGGCAAATTCTACGGCGACATCTACCTCTCGCAGGAGAACCGGCTGCGGGGCGCGGAATATCTCGACTTCGTGCTCTCCGAAGTCCACGGCCTGCGCATCAAGGAGTTGCAGGACGCCAAGGCCGAGGGGCGCAAGGTGGTGGGATCGTTCTGTGTCTTCGTACCCGAGGAGATGACGCTGGCCGCCGACGCCGTCCACGTCGGCCTGTGCGCCGGGGCCGAGGCGGGCACGAACCTGGCCGAGCAGCTGGTGCCGCGCAACACCTGCGCCCTGATCAAGTCCTTCATCGGCTTCAAGATGGCCCGGCTGTGTCCCTTCACCGAATCGTGCGACCTGATCGTGGGCGAGACCACCTGCGACGGCAAGAAGAAGGCCTACGAGGCCTTCAACGAGATCGCCCCCACCTATGTCATGGAAGTGCCGCAGACCAAGACCCCGGCGGCCCGCGCCCTGTGGCGGTCCGAGATCGTGCGCTACATGGCCGAGTTGGAGAAGGTCACGGGCCGGACCATCACCGCAGAAAAACTCGCCCAGGGCATCAGGACAGCCAATGCCAAGCGGCGCGCCCTGCAACGGCTGACCAAGCTGCGCGCCGCCTCGCCCGCGCCCATTTCGGGCCGCGATGCCCTGCTCATCAACCAGATCAGCTTCTACGACGAGCCGGTCCGCTTCACGGCCAAGATCAATGAATTGTGCGACGAGCTTGAGGCCCGCATCGCGGCGGGCCAGGGCGTGGCCCCGGCCAACACGCCAAGGCTGATGCTCTCCGGCTGTCCCATGGCCGTGCCCAACTGGAAGCTCCCCTATGTGGTCGAGAGCGCGGGCGCGGTCATCGTGGGCGAGGAGTCCTGCATCGGCACCCGCAACAGCCGCGATCTGACGGACGAATCCGGCACCACCCTGGAGGCCATGATCGACGCCATCGCGGACCGGTACATGAAGATCGACTGTGCCTGCTTCACGCCCAACACCGAGCGGCTGGACAACGTCACAAGCCTGGCCAAAATGGTCAAGGCGGACGGCGTCATCCACTACAGCCTGCTCTTCTGCCAGCCATACTCACACGAGGCTCTCAAGGTGGACAAGGCCCTGGCCGGGGCAGGCATCCCCATGCTCTCCATAGAGACAGACTATTCCATGGAGGACGTGGAGCAGCTCAAGACGCGCATCGAGGCGTTCGTGGAGACCCTGGCGTGATCGTCGGCCTCGATATCGGCTCCCGCTCCATCGAGCTGGTGGCCGTCCAGAACGGCGAGGTGGTCCGTGCCCTGCGCGCTCCCACCACGTTTGATCCCGTTTCCCAGTGCGCCGGGCTGCTGGAGGGGTTGCGCCCCGCTTCCTTGGTCGGGACCGGCTATGGCCGCAACCTCATCCAGTGCCTGGGCCTGGGATGCCCGCTCTCGTCCATCACCGAGATCAAGGCCCACGCCATGGGCGCGACCCACCTCTTTGCCCAGGCGCGCTCGGTCCTCGACATCGGGGGCCAGGACACCAAGGCCATCGCCCTGGCTCCCGGCCACGAGGGCCAGCCGGGCAGGGTCGTCAAGTTCGAGATGAACGACCGGTGCGCCGCCGGGACCGGCAAGTTCCTGGAGTACACAGCCGGGGTCTTCCAGATTCCGGTGGAAATGTTCGGAGCCTATGCCCTCAAGGGCTCGGACCCGCCGGAGATCAGCTCCATGTGCACGGTCTTTGCCGAGACCGAGGCCACCTCGCTCATGGCGCGCGGCACGCCGCCGGAGAGCATCGCCCTGGGGCTGCACAAGGCCATCGTCAAACGCACGGTGAACATGCTTGGCCGGGTGGGCTTTGCCCTGCCCCTGGTCTTTACCGGCGGCGTGGCCAACAACCCCTGCGTGCTCACCCTGCTCGCCCGCGAGCTCAAGGCGGAAATCGGCACCGACATCCTCATCCCGGACCAGCCGGACATGGCGGGCGCACTCGGCGCGGCCCTGGCCGGGCTGGTCGGACTGACCGGGACCGACCTGCCGCGACACTCCTCCCTCGCCCCGCGCGTGAATTCCTGATGAACCGGGCCTTGGCTCGACCTGCCAAGGCCCGGTTCGACCCGGTCCCCTTCGCCTCCCCCATTCGCGCCCGGACGGTTGACAACCAAATGCAACTGTGTTTCATTTTGCACTTGAATTGCTCTTGCCGTGCATCCGAAACTTTGCAAACAGCGACCCGGCCTGTTCTGGGTTCGCACCGAGGGAACCATGCCTCTGAAATCAGGAAAAACACACGCCCTGCTGGCCACGCTGGCCCTCTGCCTGGGCGTCGTCCTTGGCGCGGGCAACGCCCTGGCGGGCAGCCCGGTCTTTGTCAGCATCCTGCCCCAGAAATATTTTGTCGAGAAGATCGCGGGCGATCTGGCCGAGGTCTCGGTGCTGGTCATGCCCGGAGCCAGCCCGCACACCTACGAGCCGACCCCGCGGCAGATGACCGCGCTGGCCGGGGCCAAGGCGTACTTTTCCATCGGCGTGAACTTCGAGGAGGTCTGGCTGCCGCGCATCAACAGCGCCAACCCGACCATGCGCATAGTGGCCACGGACCGGGGCATCGAAAAGATCCCCATGGCCGCCCATGCCCACCACGCCGAGGACGGTGGTCACGACGAGGACGGCGGCCATGAAGACCACGCGCACGACACGGCTGGCGCGGCCCAAAAAGACCACGAACACGACCAGGCCGCCGCTCATCACGACCATGACCATGACCATGGCACCCTTGATCCCCATGTCTGGCTTTCACCGGACGGCGCGCGCGTGCTGGCCCGGAACACCTGCGCAGGACTGATCAAGATGGACCCGGCCAACGAGGCCGTCTACCGGGCCAATGCGGACGCCCTGCTGCTCGAAATCGACCGGGTGGACGCTGAAATCCGCACCCGACTCGACACCCTGCCCGAAAACCGCCGCTCGTTCATGGTCTTTCATCCCTCCTGGGGCTATTTCGCCCACCAATACGGCCTGACCCAGATCCCCATCGAATCCCAGGGCAAGGAGCCAAGCCCCAAGGGTCTTTCGCAGATCATCAAACAGGGCCGCGACCTGGGCATCAGGGTGATCTTTGTCCAGCCCCAGTTCTCGGAAAAAAGCGCGGCGGTCATCGCCGCCGAGATCGGGGCAAAAACCGCCGAACTCGACCCCCTGGCCGAGGACTGGGCCGCCACCATGCTCCACGCCGCACAGGCCATCAGCCAGGCCGCGCGCTAGCACAAGACAACGGCGACGCGGGAGGAACGCGCCTCCCGCGCCGCCGCCAACCACCGACAATGCGCGGCAAACGCCGACAGCCTTGCCAGGGACTGGATAATCGCGCGGAGTTCCTCTACACTGTCCCGACCCCGACACTGTCTCAGGAGAACATGAGCAATGCACACCCCGGACGCCCACGCCGCAGCGCGTTCCTTTCTGGCCCAGACCGGCCTTGAGCCGACCCTCAACCGCATCCTGGTGCTCTCGACCGTGGCCGGGAGCCATCACCCGCTCACCGCCCGTGAAGTCTATGAGCGTGTCCTGGCCGAGCATCGGCTCAACCGGGTCACGGTCTACCGGATACTCGACCTGCTGGCCGAAAACGGCGCAGTCAACCGGATCAACTCCACGGAACGAGCCGTGCGCTACTGCGCCCGAGGCGGGCGCTGGCCCAACGGCCACAGCCATTTCCACTGTACGCAGTGCGGCGAGGTGCAGTGCGTGGACAACGACACCCTGCACTTTGACCAGAAGGCGTTGGGCAATGCCCTGCCCATGCGCATCAGCAGCGTCGATCTGCGGCTGGATGGCGTCTGCTCGGTGTGCAGCGGCAAAGCGGCCAAGAGCGGCTGACCACTCTTCAATAGGCGAAAGGCTGTTGTGAATTGATCTCGAACAGGTAGGGAACCCCGGTGAATGCCGGGGTTTCGACGTTTTCGGCGTCCAGGATGAAACGGTCGCTGCGGATGGCCGTCAGCGCGCCATAGATGGCTATCTCGGTCTCGGGCAGGGGCGGGGCCGGGACAAGCCGCCCCATGACGCTGACCCAGGTGCCGGGCGTAAGCGACGCGGGATCATCCACCCGGACCAGGGCGACCACGCCCGCCGCATCGGCAAAGCAGCAGGAAATGAAGAGCCGGGTCACGGCCACCAGTCCGGCCCTGTCCAACTCCGGCGTCCTGGCCAGGCTCCCCTGGACCGCGTACCGCCCGCCCTCCTGCGTCCAGCCCCCGGACTCGCCCGCGATCAGTTCCGCGGCGTTGATCCTGACATACTCCTGACCGCCAAAGGACACGGTCGGCTCCACATCAAAGCCGTCCGCATACTCGTCCGAAAATGTCAGACCGCCCCGCTGCGGGATGGCCGCAACAGGTTCGAAGAGCAGGTCGGGCAGTGTCTGGCTGGCCCCGGCCAGGAAGAGAAACACGATCACGGCCCCCAACTCGGTCGCCTTGCGCCGCCGGTGCAGGTCGAAGAGTGCGCCAAAACCGAGCGCGATCACGCAGGCCCCGGCGGCCAGGGTCAGCCAGGAATACTTGGGGTTGAGATACTGCCAGTACCCGGACGACAGGGCCAGGGCGACCATGAACGCGCCCATGGCCGCAAGCAGGCAGGCCTCGGTGAAACGGAACAGCCAGACCATGTCTACCCCCCTCCCACGGCCAGCACCGCGGCCATGACATAAACCGTGACCACGGGCACCACGATCAGGGCCAGGGCCACGCGCCGGTTGAACACGGTCAGGAACAGCGGAATAAGCTTGAGATCGACCATGGGGCCGATGGCCATGAAGGCCACCTTGGCCGATACCGGGAACGAGGCGAAAGACGCGGCCACAAAGGCGTCCGCCTCGGAGCAGATGGACAGGGCGATGGCCAGGAGCATCAGGCCGCCCACGGCCAGCAGGGGGTTGTCGGCAAACAGGCCGAGCACCGAGGGCGGCAGGAAAGCCTTGAATCCGGCGGCCACCACCGCGCCGAAGACCAGGAACCTGCCCATGGATATGAACTCGGCAGCGGTGTGGAACAAGACCGCCCGGGCTTTTCCGCCCGCGCCCTGCGCGCCGTGATCGCAGCCGCAGCCCCCCCCCCACTCATGGGCGTCATGGCTGGCGACCAGTTCCGCCTCGGCCTCGCCGAACCGCTTGAGGTCTATGGGGCGCTGGCGCAGGACCGAGCGCGGACCCGCATTGCCCAGGGCAAACCCCAGGGCCGCCGCCGGAATGATCACCAGCAGCACCCGCAGCCCGACCACGGTCAGGTCGCCCTGAAAGGCGAAGAGGGTGGAGCCGAGAACCACGGGGTTCACCACCGGGGCAGCCATCATGTAGGGGATGGCGACGCGCGGCGGCACGTTCTTGAGCAGCAGCCGCCGGACCACCGGGACGATGCCGCACTCGCAGGTGGGCAGGAGCATCCCGGCAAAAATTCCGGTGGCCACCTGCCCGACCCCGCTGCGCGGGATCACGCGCAATAAGGTGCGCTCCGGCACGAGCACCTCGATGAGAGACCCTATGAGCGATCCGAGCAGCAGAAAGGGGGCGGCCTCCAGCACGATGGCGGTGGCTGCCGTGGCCATCAGGACAAGACTTTCGATCACGGATACTCCTCGCGCGCTCCGGGCCGCTGTCGAAAAGCGACGGCCCCAGACCATTGCGGCCCGGCTGGCCGCCGATGCCGACCGTCCCTATACAGGAATCCCGTGCGAAATTGAAGGGGCGCGGGGCCTGCCCGCCGGAAAGTGGAACCCAAAGCGGATCACGTTCGGCAGGCGTACTCGCCGTTGTTCAGGAGCTCGGAGAGCTGGCTGCACAGCTTGGCCTTGTACGCCCTGGCCTGGCCCAAGTCGCGCATGATCATGTCGAGCTGGCGGGTGTGCATGATCATGTGGCCGAGGACGGCGAGCCGCGAAATCATGAAATCCTTGTCCCTGCCCTCCACCCTGGCCGCGAGGCTGTCCTCCCTGACCATGGTCCGGAATCCGAACCCTTCGAGGACCTCGGCCACCAGGAGCACCCGCAGCCGACGCCGGCCCGGATCGGCAGCCCCGCCGAAAAAGCGGAATCCCACGTAGTTCTCCACCGCGTACTCGCCGACCAACGCCTCCACATTGCAGAAGTGGAACCCAAAACGGGACTGGAGCGAGCAGAACTCTCTGGAAATCATGAAATAATTCTTGAAGGCCAGTGACCCGCCTCCGGTGACGTTCAGCTTGGGGTTCATGGACGCCTCGAACATGACCGAGAGGAATCCCCGCCCGTCCACGGCTGGCGGGCCGTCCCAGGAAAAGGCGTTCATCCCCTTCCACATGGCGAGCATGGGGATTGAGGCGATGTTTCCGAGCTCCACCCACTTGTCTTCCGGCTCGGCAACAAACCCGTCCTGGAGATTGACCACCCAGAACTGCTTGGGGCTGCCGTCCACATGGAGCTGCTTGGCCTCGTACCGGCTGAACTTGTGGGACCGGCCAAAGGAAAACATCTCGGCCACGGCCTTCTCATGGCAGAACCGGGTGATGTCGTGCAGGGTGGTGCAGTTTTCGGGGCGGAAGCGCAGCCCTTCGGGGTCCAGCAGGTGCAGCGGGGTAACATGCTCGGCGATGGCCGCCAGGGTTTGGAAGACCGGGCTCCCCTCCATGAGGTTGGCCTGCCCGACATCGGGTTCGAGCAGCGACTCCACCACTCCCTTGAGTACGCGCCGCCCGTCGGCGTCAACCGTGACCATCGCGCCGTCCGGGATCTGGTCCAGTGCGTCCTGAAGCCCGAACAGGGCGGGCACCTGGAATTCGCGGGCCACCGTGGCCAGATGCCCGGCCACGCCGCCAAGCTCGGTGATCAGGGCCGAGGCGCTGGGGAGCAGCACGGCCAGATCCGGGCTCGGCTGCCGGGCCACGAGCACGCCGCCCGGCTCAAAGACCAGGGCGCTGGCGCTCTTGAGCACATGGTGGACCTTGCCCGCGGCAATCCCCCCGCTGACCCTGACCCCGCCAGCCATGAGCACCGCCGCCGAGTCGGGCAACGGGCGGAGGACCGGCTCTGCCGTGAGCATGACCGCACGGGCCTGGAGGTAGACGACCTCTCCCTGCCCGTCGATGGCGAATTCAATGTCCTGAGGATAGCCGAACTGCCTCTCGATGCGCAGGCAGGTGCGGGCCAGCTCCTCCACCTGTCCGTCGGTCAGGGACTGGGCCGAGACCTTGTCCGGCGGCACGCAGTCCGACGACACACCCTCCTGGGCGCTGGAGCGCAGGCAGGTGCTCTTGACGGCGATGTTGCGCTCGCGCAGGGCCAGCGTCCGCCGGTCCACCACGAAGCTGTCGGCCAGCCCGGCCCCGTCCACGACAGACTTGGGGCGGCCCCAGGTGGAGCTGATGAGCACAGCCTCGGCGTGTTCCGACATGGGGTCGCGGGTATAGACGACCCCGCCCGCCTGGGCTCCCACCATCTCGATGAAACCCACGCACATGGACGGCGTGTCAAGCCCCCGCTTGAGCCGGTAGCCCATGGCCTGGACCCCGTAGAGGGCGGCCACGACCTCCTTGTAGGAGGAGAGCAGGTTGTCGGAGTGGATGTTGAGCAGGGACCGGTACTGGCCCGCGTAGGACGAGCCGGACTCGTCCTCGCCCAGAGCCGACGAGCGGACCGCCACATTGGGCCTGTGGCCGAGCCGCGTTGCCAGGGCCTCATACTCGCGGGTGATGGCCGAGCCGATCTCGGGCGGCATTTCCGCATCCATGACCAACTGCGCCACCGAGGCGGCGAGCATCTGCATCTGGGCTGGCTCCGTGGCCGCCGCAGACTGGATGATCCGGTCGATCTCCTCTCTGAGTCCGCCCGATTCCATGAACTGGCGGCAGGCATCGGCTGTGACCACGAACCCGTCTGGCACGCGCAATCCCATGCGGTTCTTCAGCTCTCCGAGATGGGCCATCTTGGTGCCGCACTCGCCTGAATCGTTGCGGTCGATCTCGGCCAGGGACACGACCCGCCGCCCCTCGACATGCTTTTCCACCGGGGGCATAGCGGCCTGGATATTGCCCCGGATGATCTCGAAACTGTCGAAGAGCGCGGCATACCGGCCCGGAGCCAGGGCTTCGAGATTGCGAATGATGGAATAGACCAACGCGGTCACGCGCGCGGTCCGGGCGCGGACAAACCCAAAGCCGAACGAAATCCGCCCCTGCATGGCCTCCTCGATCTCGGCCATGGCCTCAAGGGCCTGGGTGTTGGCGTTGATCAGCTGCTTGAAGGTGTGGTAGCGCACCTGGAACGACTCGCGCAACTCCTCGGGGCCGGGCGATTCGCCATCGGCAAAGAACAGCTCCAGCTTTCTGAAAATCCGCCTGATCCCCTCAACCATCATGGCCCCCTTGCAGCGGGTCTGACGCGACCCCATGTCTCAGACCCCGACCCGCGGCACCCGATCCCCGCGCAATCACTCAGCCGTCCACGCCGCCGTCGCCGACAGCGCATCCGCCCCGCAGGGACTTGCCCTTTGCCGCCGCCATGATCCGGCATGCCAGCAGTTCTATGCCCACGGGCTTGATCAGAAAATCGAACGCCCCGGCAGACAGGGCCTCCAGGGCGCAATTCATGTCCGCATGCCCGGTGAGCAGGATGACCTCCAGCGCCGGGTGGCGGCTCTTGACCATGGAGAGCACCTGCATTCCGTCCATCCTGGGCATCTTCACGTCCAGGACCATGACATCATAGGACTCGGTTTCCAGCAGGGCCATGGCCTCCTCGCCGCCCGAGGCGGTGGACACGGACATGCCCCGGCGGTCCAGCCGCTTGGACAGGGCCGCAATGAAGCCGTCTTCGTCATCGACAAGCAGAACGCGTATGATATCACTCACGGCAAGCCTCCAGGCGCATGCGCCCATCCTACAATGACCATGCCAAAATGCCAGTGGGAACGCAGCCCATGCAGAAAACTACCCCATCCGCGAAATTAATACAAATATTTCGGAATTGCATGTGGTTGATTCAATGAATCCAGGCCGCAGACCCGCCTGAACGCGCCCGCGGGTACCACGGCGCGCACCAGCGCCGGCTCCGGGTGGGGCGATTTGTATCACCTGATACCAGAGACAAAGGGCTTTGCGCTGCCAAGCGGGGCGTTTCGCCGCTTTTGCCCCAGTGGGGTGTTTCGCCCCACTGGGGCGAAACACCCCATCAAAGCACCAAATGCCGCCCGAAAGGGGCACGACCAACCGCCAGCGCCGGCCCAGATGTGGAGTTCAACCCATCACGCAATCGGAAAAGATCAATGTTTTAAAGGTGTTGAAAAACACATGGAAAAAAGAGCAGAATATCCCGGCCATCCGCATTGGCACGTCGATTGCTCAAGCGACAGCAGAGCACTGATCCGGGCCAAAGATGATCCAATTCCTAGTAGGAAAGAGAGCGACGACATGCCCATCGAGACGCAGCCCTACGGCAAGCTATCCCGCAACCTGACCCTGATGGTCATTGCGGTTTCCTTTGCGCCGCTCATCCTGGTCGGCGGGCTCATCTTCGACCAGTTCGCATCCATATACACGGAGAAGGTCTACGCCCACCTGAGCGTGGTGGTGGACAAGCACAAGGAATCCATCGACACCTTCCTGACCGAGAAGCAGTACGAGGTCCAGTATCTGAACAAGGCGTTCACCTACGAACAGCTGATCACACCCGAATTCCTCGAACTGACCCTCAAGGACATGCAGCAGCAGTATGGCCGCATCTTTGTGGACCTCGGCGTCATCGACAGCAACGGCAGGCAGGTGGCCTATGCCGGGCCGTTCGACCTTCTGGGGGCCGACTACTCCCACGCCGAGTGGTACAGGAACTCCCGCAACACGCCTGCGGCCATCAGCGATGTCTTCCTGGGGCTTCGGCGCTCCCCCCACTTCATCATCGCCGTCAACAACGAAGCGTCCGGAGTCCAGTGGACGCTCAGGGCCACCATAGACTTTCTCGCCTTCAGCAACCTGGTGGAGAACATCCGCATCGGCGACACTGGATATGCCTACATCCTGAACCGCGACGGCACCTTCCAGACAAGACCCCCGGCCATCGGCAAGCAGGATCTGACCATGGTCTCCTCGGAGACGCTCTCGCATCCTGCCGAGCAGCGCGGGGTGCTGATCCAGAAGTCGCAGGGGAGCGACGGCGAAGAATACATCGTGGTCTCCGCCAGCCTCAAGGGGGCAGACTGGAGGCTCGTCTACCAGCAGACTCTCTCCGACGCCTTCTCCGATCTTATCCGCAGCGAGCGGATCGCCATCGTCGTCTTCCTGCTCGGCGGCCTGGGCATCGTGGTCATGGCCCTGTTCATGTCGCGCAAGCTGGTGGCCCGCTTCAGGCTCATCGACCAGAAGACCGAGATGATGAGCAAGCAGATGATCGAGGCGGGCAAGCTGGCCTCCATCGGCGAGCTGGCCGCGGGGATCGCCCACGAGATCAACAACCCGGTGGCCATCATGATGGAGGAGGCCGGGTGGATAGGCGACCTGCTGGAGGACGAGGGAACCGAGATGTCGTGCCGTCAGGAGATCCAGAGGGCCCTGGCCCAGGTCCGCACCCAGGGCGTGCGCTGCAAGGACATCACCCACAAGCTGCTCAGTTTCGCCCGGCAGACCGACTCCCGCGTGACCACCGTCGTCCTGCCAGAGCTCATCGAGGAGGTCGTCAGCCTCTCCATGCAGCAGGCGCGCTACGCCCAGATCGACTTCTCGCTGGACATCGACGCCGACATGCCGCCCATTGAGGCGTCCCCGACCGAGTTGCAGCAGGTCTTTCTCAATCTCATCAACAACTCCATCCAGGCCATGGAACAGGATGGCGGCACCCTGGCCATATCGTGCCACCAGACCGAAAACGAGGTGCTCATCTCGGTGGCCGACACCGGGCCGGGCATCCCCGAAGCCTATCTGAGCAGAATATTCGATCCGTTCTTCACCACCAAGCCGGTGGGCAAGGGCAGCGGCCTCGGACTGTCCATCTGTTTCGGCATCATCCACCAGATGGGCGGAACCATAGAGGTCGAGAGCGCCGTGGGACACGGCACCCGCTTCAACATCCGGCTGCCCTTGCAGCCATCCCAAACAACCCAGGGAGGAAACCCATGATTGATGCGACCATCCTCATTGTGGACGATGAATCCGGTTTTGTCGAAACCATGGAAAAGCGTCTGACCAAGAGGAACATGACCGTTTTCACGGCGTTCAACGGCGACGAGGCGATCCAGCAACTTGAAAAGAATCCGGGCATCGAGGTCATGGTTCTGGACGTGAAAATGCCGGGCAAGGACGGGCTGACCGTGCTCCAGGAAGTGAAGCAGGCGTTCCCGCTGGTCGAGGTGATCATGCTCACCGGGCATGCCACCGTCCCCTCGGCCATCGAGGGCATCCAGCTTGGCGCCTACGACTACCTGATGAAGCCGTGCAGCTTTGACGTGCTTACCGAAAAGATCAAGGAAGCGGTGGAACTCAAGCGCACGCACGAGATGGAGGCTGCCGAGGCCAGGGCCACGGCGATATACAAGCGCCAGGCCTGACCACCAACACGCAACCCGCGAATGGGAACGACATGAGCGACACCCCGAGGAACATCAGGCTCCTCATCGTGGACGATGAGAAAGGCTTCACCGAAGTGCTGGCCAAGCGGATGACCAGACGGGGCATCGCCGCGACCACCGCGTCGAGCGGGGAGGAAGCCGTTCGCCTGCTGCGCGGGGAGGACTTCGACATCGCCATCCTGGACCTCAAGCTCGAAGGCATGGATGGCGTCGAAATCCTGAAGATATTCAGGTTGCTTGACCCTGAACTGCCGGTGCTCATGCTCACAGGGCATGGCAGCGAGTCGGCGGTGAAGGCAAGCATGCGGCTCGGAGCGGCGGACTACCTTTCCAAGCCGATAGACTTCGAGGTGCTGATGGCCAAGGTGTTACGGTTCGCCAGATCCGGGGGGAGCCAGTCATGAAGACGATCACGGTGCTCATGGTGGACGACGAAGCGGACTTCATCGCCCCCCTGTCGAAACGGCTCATGAAGCGGGGCATCAGGACGCGTCTGGCCACAAACGGACGCGAGGCACTCGCGGTCCTGGCTGATGAAGAGGTGGACGTCACCCTTCTCGACATCATGATGCCCGGCATGGACGGGATCAAGACGCTCGGGGAGATCAAACGGCTGCATCCATGCGTGGAGGTCTTGATGCTCACGGCGCATTCGAATTCGGACATGGTCATCTCCTGCCTGGCAATGGGCGCGTATGACTATGTCATGAAACCGGCTGACGTGGACGAGCTCATAAACAAGATCGAGGATGCGGCGCAACGCAGGAAACGGAATTTGGGGCAGGATGACCGCCAGGGGGCGGCAGTGGAGTAGGCTGCAAAAAATCAACTCAAGAGGAAGCGAGGACAACAATGAGATTCTTCAACCAATGGGGTCAGTTCATGATGGCGGGGGCCGGCGCTCTCGCCAGGTGGGAAATCGACAACGCCCGGCACATTATGGGCAGCAAAAAGCTCAGGATCGTGCTAGGCCTGATGCTCATCCCGATCATCATCGGCGGCATCGCCCTGGCCGACGACATCGGACCGATGCTGCCGGACATTCTGGGCGGCAAAAAGGCATACAGCCCGGCCTTCTACAGCCTGGGCATCTTCCTGGTCTCCATCGGCATCGGCATGGGCGCGGGCCTGATCACCGGCTGCATCGGCGCGGGCGGCGGCTTCATCATCGCCCCGGCGCTCATGAGCGCGGGCATCAAGGGCATCCTGGCGGTCGGCACCGACCTGTTCCACATCTTCGCCAAGGCGATCATGGGCAGCGTCATCCACCGCAAGCTCGGCAACGTCTCGGTCCCGCTGGCGGCCGTCTTCCTCATCGGAGCGATCATCGGCGCGTCGGCTGGCGGCATCATCAACCGCGTCCTCTACGAGATCAACCCGATCTTGAGCGACGCCTTCATCACCACCGTGTATTCCTTCATGCTCGGCTTCCTGGGTTTCTACTCCCTGATCGACTTCCTGCGCTGCCGCAAGGCGGGCAACAGCAGTTGCTCCCACGGCGGCAAGACCGAAGGCGCGGAGCTCGGCGGCATGGCCAAGAGCCTCCAGAACGTCAAGTTCCCCCCCATGGTCTCGTTTGACCATGACCTGACCCCCGGCGGCAGGCAGATATCCTGGGTCTTCCTGGTCCTGTCCGGCATCCTGGTCGGCCTGGCCGCGGGCATCATGGGCGTGGGCGGCGGCTTCCTGACCTTCCCGATCTTCGTATACGTGCTCGGCGTGTCGTCCATGACCACTGTCGGCACCGACATCTTCCAGATCGTCTTCACCGCCGGTTTCGCGTCCATCAGCCAGTACGCCATCTACGGCTTCATCTTCTACACCCTGGCCATGGGCATGCTGCTCGGCTCGCTGCTGGGCATCCAGATCGGCGCCCTGGTCACCAAGGTCGTCCCCGGCATCACCATCCGCGGCTTCTACGCCATGGCCGTGCTTTCCGGTTTTATCAACCGCATCTTCGCCCTGCCGGGCAAGCTTGGCGAGATGGACATACTCCCAATCTCTCCGGCCTTGGGATCAATACTCAACGAGATCGGAATCTGGGCCTTCTTCATCGTCATCGGCGGTTTCTCGGTCTGGGTTATCGGAACGTTCCTGCTTAACATCAAGGCCCTGAAGGGCGAGGAGGCGCGGTAACATGATCCACAACAAGAAAGAATTCACCGGAGGAATGGTCCTGCTCGTACTGTTCTTCGTGGTCCTCTTCTACATGTTCCAACCGATGTTCAACGGCCTGAATTCCATGGCCTACCTTGACGCGCTCTACAACTCGATCTCCAAGGGATCGGTCTACTACATCCCCATGGCCAGCACCGAGGCCGAGAAGGTCGCGGACAAGGAGATCAACCTCAACCTGCACTACAAGGACGAGAACGTGGCTGCGCAGTCTGCGGCCCAGATGACTGCGGCAGGCATCAGCGCCACCGTGAACGGCAACGACGTGGCAGTCACCGGCTCCCTGAAGACCATCCTCGACGCCAGCATCGCCGATGCGGACTTCATGTACCACAACGACGGCGACTCGGTAACCGGCAAGTACGGCCTCCTGCCCAAGCGGGCGACCTACAACTGGTGGGTGTCCCTCGGCCTGCTGGACAAGGAACTCTCCCACCAGGAAGAGTTCGCCGCTGCCAAGGTGGTCTCCACGGTGAAGACGCGCGCGGTCGAGACCGCGTACAACTACTTCACCATCGAGCCCGTCCACATCAGCGAGCGGATCGGCACGGTCATCTTCTCGCTTGCGTTCTATGTGTTCTATACCCTCTGGTATGGGTTCGCCATCCTCTTCGTCTTCGAGGGATGGGGCCTGCGCCTGAGTCATTAGCCACAGGACTTGACACCCTGCTCATCGCACGGCCCGGCATCCCAGGAAGCCGGGCCGTGCTCCCTTTGGGGATACCCTGCCCGATGGCGGCACGACGAAATTGGATGGAAAGAGTTTACTCGCCGTGTGATACACACTATTTTCCCACCAACAGGAATGGAGCGATGAACCTTCAGAACTACTACGACACGGTCATGCAGCTGAGCCACGGCATCGTGGTGACCTTTGACCTTGACGGAAGCGTTATCCATGGCAATGCCGAACTGGAAAAGCTGACCGGCTATTCCATCAAGGAGCTGGCGGGCCGGGACTGGTTCGAGACCTTCATCGCCGAGGACAAGCGGGCCGCAGCAAGGAAGGCAGTCGCAAACTCCCTGCGCAACCAGGCCATTTCCACCACGGCAGGCACCATCCGCACCAGAAGCGGAGCCAAGGTCTACATCGACTGGCACCTCAAGTCCCTGTCCGATTCGACCGGCGAGGTCATCAGCATCCTGTGCGTGGGCCAGGACGTGACAGACCACATGGTGCGCCAGAAGGGGCTGCTCCATGAGCGCACCACCCTGCTTGAGCGCAACAAGGAGCTGAGCTGCCTGTACCACATCAGCCTGCTCATGGTGGACATGCACCAGGAGCTCGATGTCATCCTGAGCAGGGTCGTCACCCTGCTCCCCCTTGGGTTCCAGCAGCCCAAAAAGACGCATGTGGCCCTGACCGTGGACGACCTCAGGCTGGAGACACCGGGATACCGCGACACCGGCAACTCCCTCTCCGAGCCGATCATGGTCAACAAGGACAGGCGGGGCACGCTGACCGTCTCCATGGAGGACGACCACGCCAGAAGGGCCAGGAGCACGGAATTTATCGAGGACGAGACCGACCTGCTGGCAACCGTGGCGCAGCAGATCGCGCTGATCGTGGCCAAGCGGGAGGAGCGCAAGGCCAGACAATCCCTGGAACAGCAGCTCCGCCAGGCCGACCGGCTGGCCAAGATCGGCCAGTTTTCCGCTGGGCTGGCCCACGAGATCAACGAACCCCTGGCCAACATCCTCGGCTTTGCCCAGCTGGCACTCCAGGCCAAAAGCCTTTCCGATCAGGTGGTCAACGACCTGAAAAACATCGTTGATTCCTCGCTGCACGCGCGCGAGATCATCCGCAAGGTCATGTTCTTCAGCCGCCAGATGCCGCCCCAGTTCGTCCTGACCGACCTGAACCAGACCATCCGGCAGGCCCTGCGCATCACCGAGGTCGGGGCCAAGCGCAACAACATCGAGGTCGTCTGCGAGCTGGACGAAAACCTGCCGCGCGTCATGGCCGACCCCCAGCACATCACCCAGGTGGTGGTCAACCTCGTGGCCAACGCCATCCAGGCCATGGAAAAAGGCGGGGTGCTGACGGTCAAGACCATCAACTACAACGACGACGCCTACATCGTCATCGAGGACACCGGCCCCGGCATCCCCCCCGAGGAGCTCAAACAAATATTCAACCCCTTCTACACCACCAAGGACGTGGACAAGGGCACCGGGCTCGGGCTCTCTGTGGTGCATGGCATCGTCAAGGCGCACGAGGGGTTCATCCAGGTCGACAGCACTCCTGGCAAGGGCACGCGATTTGAGGTAGCCTTTCCCTGCAGCCGAACCAATGGAGAGCAGTGACCATGAGCAATCCCATACGCATCCTCGCAGTGGACGACAGCGCGAGCACGCTTGAAGTGCTCAAGCGCAACCTCGAACCAAGCGGATACGAGGTGTTCACCTGCCTGCGCGTGGACGAGGCCCTGCCCCTGCTCGACGAGCTGAACATCGATCTGGTCATCACCGACTACCGCATGCCCCAGGCCACCGGGCTTGATCTCATCAAGCATGTCAGGGGCAACTACCCGGATACCGAGATCATGATGATCACCGGCTATCCGTCCATTCCCGGCGCGGTGGAAGCCATCAAGGACGGGGCTGGGGAGTACCTGCCCAAGCCGTTCACCACCGATGAGCTGCTCTCGGCTGTCGGGCGGATCGTGGACCGGCTCCAGCGGCGACGGACCCTGAGCGCCGCCCCATTTCAGACGGACAACTACGGCATCATCGGCAATTCCCCTGAAATGCAGCGGGTTTTCCGCCGCATAGGCAAGGCCGCTGGCACCAACGCCAATGTGCTCATCACCGGGGATTCAGGCACGGGCAAGGAGCTGGTGGCCAGGGCCATCCACTACAACAGCGACCGCCGAGCCGCGCCCTTTGTGCCGGTCAACTGCACGGCCATCCCCGACAGCTTGGCCGAGAGCGAACTCTTCGGCCACGTCAAGGGCGCGTTCACCGGGGCCAAGGAGGGTCGTGCGGGTTTTTTCGAAATCGCCAACACCGGGTCCATCTTCCTGGACGAGATCGGCGACGCCAGCCCCAACATGCAGGCCAAGCTGCTCCGAATCATCCAGTCCAAGGAGTTCTGCAAGGTGGGCTCGAGCCGGGTCAACACCGTGGACACGCGCATCCTGGCCGCCACACACAAGGATCTCAAGCTGCTCGTGGAGGAGGGCTCGTTTCGCGAGGATCTCTTCTACCGTGTCAACGTGGTGGACATCCACGTCCCGTCGCTGTCCGAGCGTGGCGACGATCTTCTCGTCCTCATCAACGCCTTTCTGGCCAAGTTCTCCGCCGCCATGCAGCGTCCCGCCCCGTCCTTCAGCGACGATGCCCTCCAGGCACTGCGCCGCCACAACTGGCCCGGCAACGTGCGCGAGCTCGAGAACCTGATCCAGCGCCTGATCGTCATCGTGGACCACGACCCCATTGAGGTGACGGACCTGCCGGACGCCATGCGCTTCAGCCTGTCCATGTCGGGCCGGGTGGACCGCCCCCTGGCTGAGGTGGAGCACGAACACATCATGAACGTCCTGGCCATGGTCGGCAACAACAAGTCCCACGCAGCCGACATACTGGGAATCAACCGGAAGACGCTCCGGGAAAAGCTCAGGAAGATGGGGCAGGAATAACCAGGAACCAGGACCGGATGGCGGTCACAACGGGCTGCCCACGTCCAGGGCCGCGGGCAGGAACAGGGTCACGGTCGTCCCCTCGCCCAAGCGGCTGGCTATCTCCACCCTGCCCCCCAGTTCCTCGATCTTCTTCTTGATCATGGCCAGGCCGAGTCCGTATCCGCCCTCCTTGGTGGAATGAAACGGGTTGAAGGCGCGCTCCAGCCCGTTCTTGTCCATGCCGGTGCCGCTGTCGCGCACATGCAGGGCCACGCTGTCCCCGGCCAACTCGATGTCCAGGTGGACCACGCCGCCGCCGGGCATGGCCTCGATGCTGTTCTTGATGACGTTGGCGATGCACTGCTTGAGAGTGTCCTCGTCTCCGAGCACGGCGGGCAGCGGCCCGGACCCGCGCACCTCTATCGAGTATCCCTGGCTGCCGTACCCGATGGTCATCAGCTCCGCTGCGCTCCGGCTCACGGCCAGGATGTCCATCTCGTGAATCTTCAGCTCCGAAGCGCGCACGAAATTGAGCATGCTCGTGAGCATGACATCGAGCCGTCTGGTTTCCTCCACCAGGATTTTGGCCTTTTCCCTGTCCGATTCGGTCAGGCTCGGCGAACGGACCAGCGCGTTGGCGAATCCGCCGATGGCAAAGAGGGGATTGCGGATCTCGTGCGCCAGATAAGTGGACATCTCGCCAACGATGGCCAGCCTGTCGCGCTGGTTTTGATGCTTCTCCTGCAGGGTGCGCTTGGTGATGTCCCGGTGCATGACCATGACGTGGGTCATCTCTCCGCGAGCCCCCAGGATGGGGTAGGCATAGAGCCGATAGTACTGGAGCAACCCCTCGCTGTTGACCCTGGTCACCAGGGTCTCCTCCTTCTGCCCGCTGGCCAGGGTCTTGTGAAAGGGACAGACCGGGTCCAACTGGCTGCAGAACTGGGAACCGTCCCTGAGACGGGCCGCATGCCAGCACGGCCTGCCAAGCAGCTCCTTTCTCGGCACCCCGGCCCGCTCCCAGACAATGCGGTTGATATCGACGACCATCCCCTGCTTGTCCAGGAGGAATATGTCCTCGCGGATGCCGTCGAGGATGGACTGGAGCAGGCTGCGCTGCTGCGCCAGGCTGTCCATGTAGTGTTTCTTGACCAGGGCCATGTCGTGCAGCCCGCAGAAGAAGACGACCTCCCGGTGGTCGAGGATGGATATGTCCTCATGGGTGCGCTGCCGAAGCCGGGCGAGCATGCCGGGCCTGCCGGTCATCTCGACGATCAGGTTGATGTCCGGATGGCGGTCGAGCATGCGTTCGAAGGAGTCGTACACCGGCACGTTGATGTCGGTGAAGCGCGAAGTGTCGGTCTCTTTGGGGATGTCGCTGACTGCGGCGAGGTGGATATCGGGCAGGAACTCCCTGAAGGCCTCGTCGTAGATGATGTCCAACAGGGCCCTGAGCCCCGGTCCGGTGCCGATTATTCCGACAACCAGAGGCTTCATGGTGCCGTTCCAGTAGCACACGCCCAAGTGGTCGTAATCAAAGTCGCCCATGCCCGGCCTCCTCCTTGCGCTTCATCATGCATTACGGGAACCCCCACCCGGTGGCAAGCCCGGCCAGGCCGGTGGGGCCGGGAGCGGGATCGCCCCAGACTTCCGCCCAACAAACTGCCGCGACTGGGATTCCTGCCCGGCCAAGGGGCTGCTGTTTCGAGAATTATCATTGCGGCAACCCGCTGGGCATGCCAAGATATAGTGCAGAATCAATAACTGGGCCTTGTACCCATGTACGCGCCCAAGGTGCCTGATCAGGCCACAGCCTTGCGCACCAAAGCGCACCGAGTCTGGCTGCGCCAGGGCAGGCGGCAAACCAGGGGAAAGGGGAATCGCATGCGGCATAAACCCAGGGCCAACGCCAGGAGGCACGCTCCCATGGTGCGTCGATGATGACCGCCTCCTTTATCTCCCTGGCCCAGAACGTGTCGCTCCTGCTGGCTGCCGCCATCTTCTACGATGTCTTTGCCGCCCGGTGGACGGCGGGGAAGGCTTCGCTCAGGCAGGTCTTTGCGGGCCTCGTGCTCGGAGCCATCGGCATGGTCATCATGTCCACGCCCTGGACACTTCTGCCCGGCGTGGTCTTCGACGCCCGCTCGGTGCTGCTCGGCATCTCGGGTCTGTTCTTCGGCACCGTGGCGACCGTTGTGGCCGTGATCGCCACCGCGGCCTTCAGGCTGACCCTGGGCGGCCAGGGAGCCTGGACCGGGGTGACCGTGATCGTGGCCACCGGGGCCATCGGCGTCATCTGGCGGCACATGAAGAAAAAACCCCTGGCAGACGCATCCTGGGGGGAGATGTTCCTGTTCGGCCTGACGCTCCACCTGACCATGCTGGCCCTGATGCTCACCCTGCCCTGGGAAACGGCAAAAGTCGTGCTGGCCAGGATCACGGCCCCGGTCCTGCTCCTGTTCCCGGTGGGCACCTGCCTGATGGGCCTACTACTGATCAATCGGCTGCGGCGCGGGCTGGCCGAACAGATACTGGCCGAGAACCGCCTCCACCTCGTCGAGGCGCAGAAGCTGGCCCTGATCGGCTCGTGGACCTATGACTCCGCGACCGGCACGGCCACTTGGTCGGACGAGATGTTCCGCCTGTGGGATCTCGACAGTGAGCAGGGACCGCCAAACCGCGACACGTTCATCCAAAGCATCCATCCCGACGACGTGCAGGCCGTGAAGAACATCCTGTCGCGAACACGGGAGTCGGGCGCGTTCTCTCTCGATTTTCGCATCAAAAGGCCTGACGGAACCACCCGAACTGTGGCCATGCGCGGGATGCGCAAAGATGACGGCACAGGACAAGCCACGGTCATGCAGGGCACCTGCCAGGACATCACCGAACGCAAGCAGGTGCAGGAGGCCCTGAATCGACAGCGCAGCGAGCTGGAGGAGAGCCAGACCCGACTGCGGCTGGCCATGGATATGGCCGATATCGCCCCATGGGAAATGGATATTGCGACCCGCACGTTCCTGTTCAACGACCAGTTCTACTCCTTGTACGGGACCACGGCGCAGCGCGAGGGCGGCTATCACATGACCAGCGAAACCTATGAGCGCGAATTCCTGCATCCCGACGACGCCACGATGGTATCCAGGGAAGTGGCCCGGGTCCTGGTCACTCAGAAGCCAAACTACACCGCCCGGCTGGAACATCGCATCGTGCGCCGCGACGGCGAGGTCAGACACATCGTGGTCACCTACCTGCTCCTGCGCGACACCCACGGCAACCCCGTCAAGACCATCGGCGCCAACCAGGATGTCACGGAACACAAACGTTTCGAGCAGGCGCTGTTTCAGAGCCGGGAGAGCTATCGCGCCCTGCTCGCAGGCATGCCGGACATCGTCATGCGCTTTGACAGGGAGGGCCGCCACCTCTTTGTCTCGGACAGCGTCCAGGCCTATGTGGAGCCAACGTCCGAGGCGTTCCTCGGCAAGACCCATGCGGAGCTTGGATTCCCGGAGCAGGATTGCCTGTTCTGGGGCAAGGTCATCAAAACAGTCTTCGAGACCGGAGAGCCCGTAGAAACGGAGTTTCCTTTTGAGAGCCGCAAGGGGCCGGTGATTTTCAACTGGCGGCTCATCCCGGAGTTCGACGCCAATGGGCAAATCCAATCCGCCCTGTCCATCAGCCGGGACATCACCGAGCAGCGGCAGGCGGAACAGGATTACGAGAGCCTGTTCATGAAGATGCTCGACGGGTTCGCCGTCCACGAGATCATCTGCGACGAGAGCGGAAGACCAATCGACTACCGCTTCCTTGCGGTCAACCCCGCCTTTGAGTCGCACACGGGCATGAAGGCCGAGGAGGTCCTCGGCCACACGGTGCTCGAAATCCTGCCCGACACAGAGTCTGCCTGGGTGGAAAAATACGGCCATGTGGCCCTCACCGGGGAGCCGCTGCACTTCGAAAGCTACTCCCACATGCTGAGGAAGCACTTCGAGGTGACGGCGTTCCGCCCCGCGCCGGGCCGCTTTGCCTGCATCTTCGCCGATGTCACGGAGCGGATGCAGGCGCAGGAGGACTTGCGGCGCATCTTCGAGCTGTCAAAGGACATGATCAGCATATCCGACAACCGGAGCGCGCGGTTTCTCCGGATCAATCCCGCCTTCATGTCCACCCTTGGCTATTCCGAGGAGGAACTGTTGCGCCAGCCATACACGGCCCTGGTCCATCCGGACGACGTGCAGATGACCGCCGATATCATCCGGGACAAGCTGATGGCCGGTGATGAAGTCGTGAATTTCGAGAACCGGTACCGGTGCAAGTCCGGCGAGTACATCTGGCTCAACTGGGTGGCGCGCCCCATGGCGGACAAAGGGCTGACCTACGCCATCGCCAGGGATGTCACCGACCGCAAGAAGTACGAGGCCGAACTGATCGCGGCCAAGGAGACGGCTGAATCCGCCACCAGGGCCAAGTCCCAGTTCCTGGCCAACATGAGCCACGAGGTCCGCACTCCCCTGAACGGCATCCTCGGCATGCTCCAGCTGATGCAGCAGACCCGGCTCGACCATGAACAGGACGACTATGTGGGCAACGCCATCCAGGCGTCGAGGCGGCTGACCCGCCTGCTCTCCGACATCCTGGACATCTCGCGGATCGAGGCCGAGAAACTGATCATCATGGCCGAACCGTTCAACCTGCACGAATCCCTGAACACGGTCCGGGATCTCTTCCTGCCCGTGGCCAACCAGTCGGGCATAGACTTCGAGTTCCGCGTCTCGCCTAAAATACCGACAACACTGCTGGGCGACGCCATACGCCTGCAGCAGGTGATCAGCAATCTGGTGGGCAACGCCCTCAAATTCACGAGTTCCGGGACTGTCACCGTGGAGGCAACCACCCTGTCGCCCCTGAAGCCGGGCTCGTGCCGGATGCTCTTCTCAATCAAGGACACGGGATGCGGCATCCCGGACGACCGCCTGGGCCAGCTGTTCCAGCCCTTCACCCAGGTGGACGACAGCTGGAACCGGCAATACCAGGGTGCCGGGCTCGGCCTGTCCATCACCAAGCGGCTTGTCGCCCTCATGGGCGGCACCCTGTGCATCGAAAGCCGGGTCGGGGTGGGCACCACGGTCCACCTGAGCATCAATTTCGGCACGGCGCAGGGAGCGGAACCCGCCACCCATATGGAAAAAACCGGCCCGGCAGACACGGCGATTTCCCTTGCCGTGCTCCTGGCCGAAGACGACCGGGTCAGCGCCATCGCCGCCAGGCGGCACCTGGAAAAGGCGGGGTGTCAGGTCACGGTCTGCGACAACGGCGGGCAGGTTCTGACCGCCCTGCGCCAAAACGAATTCGACGTGGTGCTCATGGACGTGCATATGCCCGTCATGGACGGGGTGACCGCCACCAGGGCCATCAGGCAGGGGGGGGCGGGCGAAGCCAATAAAGACATCCCCATCATCGCCCTGACCGCCTTTGCCATGTCCGGCGACCGCAGAAAACTCCTGGAGGCGGGCATGGACGGCTACGTCGCCAAGCCCGTGGAGGCGACCGCCCTGACCGGAGAAATCATCCGCGTGGTGCATGCCCGCACCCAGGAGACAACCGACGACAAAGCAGACAGATGAGGGCAGACAGAGGCCGGACTCAGCCGATGAGGCCGAACTTCCTGAGTTCCCGTTCCACGGCGTCCTGACGCACGGGCTTGGCGAGGCAGGACACGGCGAAACCATGGTCACGGAGCTGGGCCGCCCTGTCCGCCTCGTCCAGGGCCGTGGTGATGATCGCCTTGATCCCGTCGCCGGGCAGGATGCCGCGGCTTTGCTCCAAGGCTCGGATGCGTTCCAGGGTCTGCAACCCGTCGATGCCGGGCAGCATGACGTCCATGAGCACGATGTCGAACGGGGCGACTTCCAGCGCTCCGGCAAAGACATCGACCGCCCGCTCGCCGCAGTCAGCCACGTGGCATTCCCCCCAGGCGGACATGATCATCCTGAGGAATTCCTGATTGATGAGCGTGTCTTCGACGATGAGGGTGCGCATGGTGTTTGGCTGCTAGGATTGCTGGGGGAGAAACGGGGTGAGTTCGGACACGGCCTCGAACAGGAAATGATCCACCAGATGGCACAGCATGTGCCCGGCGGCGATGTGGATTTCCTGGATCACGGCAGTGTCGGTGGACGGCACGGTCACCAGGAAGTCGGAAACCGCTGTCATCTCGCCGCCGCTCTGGCCTGACAGCCCCACGGTGACAATGCTGGCGCGCCGAGCCTCGCGCATGGCCCGGATGACGTTGGCGCTGGTGCCCGAGGTGGAAAGGCCCACCAGGATGTCGCCGGGGCGGCCCAGGGCCTGGAGTTGCTTGGAAAAGACCTCGTCAAAGCTGTAGTCATTGCCGATGGCGGTCAAGGCCGAGGTGTCGGTGGTCAGGGCCAGCCCGGGCAGGGGCGGACGTTCGAGTCTGAAGCGATTGGTGAACTCGGCGGCCAGATGCTGGCTGTCGGCTGCGCTGCCGCCGTTGCCGCAGAACATGACCTTTCCCCCGCTGGCCAGGCACACGGCTATGGCCCTGGCAATCTCGACCACCAGCCCGGCCTTGGCGTCGAAAAACGCCTTGCGCGCGGTCAGCCCGGCGGCAGCATGATCCATGACCTTCTTGAGAGCAGCTTCGGACATATATGTTTCCTTCAAGGGTTCGCGTTTTCGTGGAATCACGACCCTATAGCAAATCGGCGCGGCGCGCAATCGGTGCCCCCCGGCTTTTGCCCGGAGCGCGCCCGGAACCGGCTGGCGCAAAAGACTTTTATTCGTCCGTTTTTTGGGGTAGATGGCTCGGTCAGGCCCAGTCATTCGCGCTGCCCGCAAGGCCGGGGAGCGTCCATCAGCAAGCAGGCGACACACGACCATGACAGACTCCAAGGAAAGCACCGTCCGGCTGCTCATCACCTGCCCGGACCAGCCCGGCATCGTGGCCGCTGTCAGCGGATTCCTGCACAGGAAGAACGCCAACATCATCCACTCCAACCAGCACTCGACCGACCCCGAGGGGGGCCGCTTCTTCATGCGCAACGAGTTCTACCTGCCGGGGCTTGATCTCGACGGGCTCAAGCAGTTGCGCGCGGAATTCGCCGGGCAGGTCAGCAACGGGTTCATCATGGACTGGAGCCTCAACCCGGTCTGGGAGCCGAAGAAGATGGTCATCCTCTGCTCCAGGGTGGACCACGCCCTGATGGAGCTCTTGTGGCGGTGGAAACGGGGCGACCTGGAGACCGATGTGTCCATGGTCATCAGCAACCATCCGCACCTGCGCGGCTCGGTGGAGCATTTTGGCGTGCCCTTTCACCACGTTCCGGTGGGGCCGACCCTGCGCGACAAGGTCGGCGCCGAGGACACCATGATGGACCTCATGGAGGGGCAGGCGGACCTGATCGTCCTGGCCCGGTACATGCAGATCCTGACCCAGGACTTCGTGGCCCGCTTCAACCGCCAGATCATCAACATCCACCACTCGTTCCTGCCCGCCTTTGTCGGGGCCGACCCCTACCGCAAGGCGCACCAGCGCGGGGTCAAGCTCATCGGGGCCACAGCCCACTACGTCACCCAGGAGCTGGACGAGGGGCCGATCATCGAGCAGGACGTCATCCGGGTCACGCATAGCCACGACCTCGACGACCTCAAGCGGCTGGGCGCAGACATCGAGCGCCATGTCCTGGCCAGGGCGGTCAAGTGGCACCTGGAGGACCGGGTCATCGTGGACGGCAACAAGACCATCGTTTTTCCCAGATAGCGGCCCAGACCGGTGGCCCAGACCGGTGGCCTGGATCGAAGACAAATGCGCTGGCAAGCGGAACGGATTCTGCTCAGGCGGGGTCTGGAGCCGGGTCGGGCGTGTTCGGTTCGGATGCTGGCTCGGGCGCTGGCTCGATTTTTGGTTCGATTTTTGGCTCGATTTCAGGCCCGCCCCCTGGCGCGGGCGACCCTGGTTCGACGGCAGCGGCCTGGGGCTGGACATCCCGTCTGCCCACGCCGTATTTCTGTAGGATCTCTCCCAGCTTCACCTTGAGGTTCGTGGTCGTCCTGACCACCTGCTCCAGATTGATCAGGACCATGATGTCCACCCGGAAGATGGCCTCGTTCCACTGGGCGGACAACTGCTCCTTGAGGTCGGGTTCGAGACTGAGCATGTCCGTGGCCGCGGCCAGCTGCTTGCCGGTCTTGGACTTGAACAGGAGCATGCCCTCGCGGGTGGTGTCGTTGGCAAAGAGCTGGGTCTTGCGGATCTTGCTCATGCCGGGCAGCCCGTCCACCGTGGCGCTGGACACGCGCCGGGCGCGCCCGCTGCGCACCTGGATCTTGCCGCCCTCTTCCCGGCCTGTTTCCGTGAGGATGTGGATGGTGTGGTTTTCGAGCAGAAAGAAAAGCAGCTTCTCCAGGGTGGGGATGCTGAAATCCCGCGCCAGAGGGCGGATGGCCTCGATCTGGTCGGGCACGAACTCTTCGAGGGCGTTGTAGAAATGGTCACTGGTCCGGCCAATGGCGATGGCTGCGCCAAGCCCGACAGCCACCACCTGATCCATCAGGAACTTGAACTCGATCTGCTCCCGTCTGGCCTGCTCCGGGTCGCCCGGTCCGCCTGACGCGGCCCTGTCCAGGGCGCGCTTTTCATACGTGGTTTCAAAAATGGTCCCCACCGGATCGATGCAGGCGATGCGGGCCGCCTGAAGCAGTTCGCCAGCCGTCATGTCCCTGGCCTGGGAGAGCCCGGCCAGCCCCTTGGTCAGCACGGTCTGGATGAGCTTGGCCCGCCTGCGTCCGTCGAACTCGGTGCGGCTGGCAACATAGCTTTTCTGGATGCGCGTCTTCTCGATTTTCTGGTCCGTGGGATTGAGCCGGGCCAGGATGTCGTCAAACAGGAACCGGATGACCAGGAAGTTCTTCTCCTTGGTCACGGTAAACCGCTCCCCGGCGAGGATTTCGCGATGGGCTCCAGCCACGCGCATGGCGATGAACTGCTGGACAAAGGCCTTCCAGAACCGCTCGTTCAGTTCATGCTTCTCGATCAGGTCGCTGTATTCCTTGAGAGCGCCCTGGCCAAAGTAATGGAGGACGATCTCCTCGAAATTGTCGGTGATCAGGGCCATGGCATAGACAATGCCCTGGACGCACTTGATGAGCATGGACTCGGTGTTCAGCAACCCGGCCTGCAATTCGTCGGCGCGAACCGTGTCCCCGGTCTTGACCGCCTTCTCGTAGTGACCAAGCTGGACGATGAATCCCGCGACGTGCTTGTGGATGTATTCGTAGCCCGGATGCCCTGTGCGGCCGCAGAGCAACTCGATGACGCTACTCTGCTGGGCCTTGAGCAGCGGGTATTCGCTGATGTTGGCGTGGTTGACCCTGATGAATTCCAGCAGCAGCTCGCGCTCCATGACCTCGCGCAGGGAGGAGCGCTCCTTGAGGGCGCGCAGCTTGTGCTGGTAGGCGGTGAGCCGCTGGGCCTTGTCCAGTTGGGGGCCGCCGGCTTCCGGTGGTGGTGCGCTCATGCTCTCCCGACGCCATGCATTCACAGGGTTGATTTGTATCGAACCCTAGGCGAACTCTCATTTT
The DNA here is from genome assembly GCF_000176915.2 of Pseudodesulfovibrio aespoeensis Aspo-2. NCBI lineage: Bacteria > Pseudomonadati > Thermodesulfobacteriota > Desulfovibrionia > Desulfovibrionales > Desulfovibrionaceae > Pseudodesulfovibrio > Pseudodesulfovibrio aespoeensis. Next base: position 1,121,562 of record NC_014844.1, on the reverse strand, counting down.
TTTGCAAAATAAATATGATTTTCCCGACATCCCCCCTGGCTTGGTCCGGCCCCCCTACACGCGGGCTGTGCAAACGCCTCCCGGACCAGGGCGGTCAGGCGGCCATCTGGAACGGATGTTCCTTGCGGTCCAGGCGACGGCGAAGCCCCTTGCGGAACTCCGGGCCGTACTGGTCGAGGATCAGGCCGAGGTAGTTCATGTTGCGCCGGGCCGCCTCGGAGTAGGCGTCGCGCTCCACGCCGTGGCGCTGCCTGAAGTGGGAGCCCATGCACCCGATGACATTGGAGAGCGAGTTCTCCATCCGGGTCCGCATAAAGGAGTGAAAACCGCGCGTCCTGGCGGCCAGGTCGTATTCGGAGGTGAAGTCCGTGATGCCTGCCTCGGCAAATTCGCCGTACAGGAGATCAAGTTTTTCGAGGTAGATGTCGTCGGCCATCTGGGCGATGATGTCCGCGGTGGCCAGGATGTGGGCCGCAAGCATGGCTTCGAGGTTGGTGTGGACCACGGCCCTGGGCGAGCAGCCGGGATCAGTGCACTGGATCATGCACTCCATGTCCAGCATGTCGGCCACTGGCCAGCCGCGCCTGTCCGCATACTCCTCAAGCCGGTCGATGGACCGGGCCACATGGGTGGCGGTGAAGCGTGCGCCGGTGCCGATGCGCTCCTCCTCGCGGCGGATGTAGCCCGTGTCGTGAAACAGGGCTGCCGCAAGGGCCAGCCCCACGATGCGCGGCGAAAGCTCCTGGCGGTCGAGATGGACGCCGTGCAGCAGCCGGGCCGTGGCCAGGAGCACGCCCAAGGTGTGGCTCCAGTCGTGGTAGCCAGTATCGCAGGGGTGAAACCCTTCCATCCTGCCGTGAAAGAGGCGGTCCACGTCGGCAAAGGCCGTCTGGTAGTCGGCAAAGTCGAAGGCCGGGAACATGGAGGCTATGATGGTGCGGACCTCGCGATCCACCTCGACGGGATTCTTGATGAGCAGGCGGACGGTTCGGGTCATAATCTGGACGGCACCTCAGGCGGGATTTTCTGAAGCTGTATCCACAGAACACGCGCCGAGTCAACACCCCGGTCGCGTTGCGCTTGACCGCCTTGAATGAAAAGGCAATAAAACACCGTGATTGTCTGTAACCGCTGCGGCAAGAAAAATGACGAAGTCGCCCGCTCCTGCGAATCATGCGGCAGGAAGCTCCAGTCGTCGCACCGACCGGCCCCTGTGGAGGATTCCTCCAACTGGCTGCTCTCGTCGTTCCGGCACGGGGGAATCGATCCCAGGGCGCGGGTCTCGCTGCAACGCATGATCGAGGCCTGGGCCTATGTGGCCGTGCTCGGCGGCGTGGGCATCACCTGCCTCGTCTATGAAGTGTGGTGGCCCCTGTATCCGGCGGTCGGGGCCCTTGGCCTGGCTGTCTGGCTGCGCCGCATCTGACGGCCTGCCCGGCCCGGCAGACGCGACAACGCCCTCCTCGCCTGTGAGCAAGGGGGGCGTTGCTGATCCGACTGTCGGCTCCCTATTGACCCTGCTGCCCGCCGTCTTCCGGCTCGGTGGCGTTGGCACCCTGCAACGCCTTACGCAGATCCTCCTCCAACAGCTCCGGAATGGGCCGGTCCCAGAAGGTGTCCTCCAGGGTCTCCTCGGCGCTCTTCTGGGCGCAGCAAACGATGCGGCCCGAGGCCGGACAGCCGGGCGCGACATACTCCACCACGCCGCACCTGGACGCGGAATCGAACTTGTAGGAGATGGTCCGGGTCACGGTCTTGAACTCCTTGCCCTGCACCCGGATGATGTCGTTGCCGACGCCCACGAAGAAATGGGTCTCGCGGTTGGCGTAGAAGACCGAGAACAAATACATGTCCTCGCGCAGCTTGGAGACATAGTTGATCTCCTCCACCGGCTTGCAGAGCATGCGCGCCAGCACCTGCCTGCCAAGGCAGACATCCATGTCCGTAAACTCCGTCGCGGTCGCCGGGGCGGCAAAAAGGGCCGGAACGGCGATGAGGACCGCCACGGCAAGGCTCAGTGTCAGGCGTGTGATATGGCGCATGCTCGATCCTGTTGGCTAGCGTGTGTCGAGAAAGAGCTGGAATCCGTCCGGGTCAGAGGTTTCGCACCGTTCCTTGCAACCACAGCACTGGTAGTGGCCGTCCTTGAGATACCAGACGGCCTTCCACGAGCAGTCGCAATTGAAATACTCGTACACCGAGGCGTCCACCGCGCCGCGATAGCGAGTGTACCCTTGCTTGCGAATCCTGTCGACAAACCTCATCGTCACAATCATCCATTTGATATAGGGGTCGTTTCGTCAGTGGTGTACACCCGATGCCCGGAATTTGCAAAAGCGAGGACGCAAGGCGGTCCGCATCGCCCCCGTTGACAGAAGGCGGTCAAAAGCGTCTATTGCGGCAGAGGGATAAGGGGGGAGACACCATGGGCGAACCGCTGAAAGAGACACTCTACCTGCTGCTCGAGGACCCGGAAGGACGCGATCGCCGCGCCAGGAAGATCAGGACGTTCCTCATTGCGCTCATCGTCCTCAACGTGGCTGCGGTGATCCTTGAAACCGTGCGCGAGGTCTCCCTGCAGTTCGGGTTCTGGCTCAGGACCTTCGAGTGGCTTTCCGTTGGCATCTTCACCGCAGAGTATGCGGCCCGGCTCTGGGTGGGCGGACCAAACCGCGCCCAGGGGCTTGCCGGACGCGCCCGGCACGCCCTCTCCCCGCTGATGCTGGTCGATCTGCTGGCCATTCTCCCCTTCTACCTGCCCTTCCTGCTGCCTGCGGATCTCATCTTCCTGCGCGCGGTCCGGCTCATGCGCCTGCTGCGCGTGCTCAAGCTTGGCCGCTACTCCGACGCCATCCAGGTATTCTACCGGGTGGTGGTACGCAAGAAGGAGCAGCTGGTGGTGGCCGGTTTCATGGTGGGCATCCTGCTCATCATCGCCTCAAGCCTGATGTACTATTTCGAGAACGAGGCCCAGCCCGACGCCTTCAGCTCCATCCCCCAATCCATGTGGTGGGCCATCGTCACCCTGACCACCGTGGGCTACGGCGACGTGTACCCGATCACGGGCATGGGCCGCGTGCTGGCCTCGGTCATCGCCCTGCTCGGCATCGGCATGTTCGCCGTGCCTGCGGGCATCCTCAGCGCCGGGTTTGTCGAGTATGCCAGGGACAAGGAGCGCACGCGCGTCTGCCCCCACTGCGGGAACCCCCTGGGGCCGTGCAATACGGACTGAGCGCCCGCTTCAATACTGCCTGGGAAACCGGTCGCCCATGAGATAGCTCATGGCCTCGCGGTCAATGGTGCCGGAAGCCACGAAAAACGCCTCGCCCACCACTGCCGGATGATAGGCCAGCCCGTGGGGCAGCGCGTCCGCCGGGGCGCAGACATACCGCTCCGAGGGGATCGCCGCGTTGACTTCGATCACGCCGTCGCGGTGCAGGATCGGGAGGATGACGTGATCGAGGATCACACCGCCGGGCAAGGTGGTCCACAAATGATAGGTGGAGAGCTTGTCTTCGCCGCTCTGGTCGGCCAGCATCCCCTTGAAGTGCGCAGGCGGCGCGTCCACGAGCATTATTCCGTGCAGCGACACGGACCCCATGGTAATGACGCAGCCGGTCTGGCCGAATCGCTTCACCAGCATGTGGAACATGCCGAAGTTGACGGCCATGCCCTTGCCCGCCCGCTCGGCAAAAGGGATATGGCTTGAAGTCTCAAGCGCGTTGAGGATGGCCTGATCCGGCGGCGACGCCGCCTTGGACACGTCATACCGGCCCAGCTTCCATTTGGCCGTGCGGTTCGCCGCTGCCTGAAATTCCTTGAGATACGACATGGCTGTGCGCCCCCCTTGTGATCTGGGGGTGGGGTATCATGCCAGGGGCAGGGCCGCAACCGGGATGCACGGGCCGCGACCAGCCTGCCCGTGCGTCTCCACGCAGGAAGGCGCCCCCTCGAGCGCCTTCCTGTTTGATTTCGTGTCCGGCCCGATTGCCCGGCTATAGCGTGCCTTCTTCCCGTCTCTCTTCAGATTTGCCTTCTGGTTTGTCTTCAGGCCTGCCGTCACTGCCGTCCTTGCCGCTCCCGTACTTGAGGGCGATGCCCTGCACAAAGGTGTAGAGGGCGGGCACCACCAGCACGCCCAGGCAGGTGGCCGCGATCATGCCGCCAAAGACCGAGGTGCCGAGCGCGTGGCGGCTCGACGAGCCCGCGCCCGAGGCCGTGACCAGGGGGATGACGCCAAGGATGAAGGCAAACGAGGTCATGAGGATGGGCCGGAAGCGCAAATGGGCCGCAGACAAGGCCGCCTCGGTCAGGGACATGCCCTTCTCGTGCTTCTCCTTGGCAAATTCGACGATGAGGATGGCGTTCTTGGCCGCCAGCCCGATGAGCATGACCAGGCCGATCTGGGCATAGACGTTGTCGTCGAGCCCGCGAATCCACTGCGAGGCCATGGCCCCGAAGATGCCCAGCGGCACGCACAGGATGACCGCGAACGGCGTGGCCCAGCTCTCGTACTGGGCGGCCAGCACCAGAAAGACCATGACGATGGCCAGCCCGAAGATGAGGCCGGTCTGGCCGCCCGAGTGCTTCTCCTGGTAGGCGATGGCCGTCCAGTCAAAGCCGTAGCCCTCGGGCAGGGACGAGGCCGCCACCTCCTCCATGGCACTGATGGTCTGGCCGGAGCTGTAGCCCGGCGGCGTGGCCGCGTTGATCTCCACGGTACGGAAGATGTTGTAGCGCTGGATATACTCCGGCCCCATGGTCCGGTCGGCGGTGCTCAGGGTGTTCAGCGGCACCATCTGCCCCGCTGCCGAGCGCATGTAGAACTTGTTCAGGTCCTCAAGCCGGGTGCGGTACTGGGACTCTGCCTGGGCCATGACCCGGTAGGTGCGTCCGTACTTGTTGAAATCGTTGATGTAGTAGCCGCCCAGGTAGGTCTGGAGGGTCTGGAACACCTCGTTCAGGGGCACGCCGAGCTTCTTGACCTTGTCACGGTCGATCTCGACCAGGTACTGCGGCACCTGGGAACTGAAGGAGGTGAACAGGTTGGCCACCTCGGGCCGCTTGCCCGCCGCCTCCATGTAGGCCGTGGCCACGGCGGAGAGGTCGGCGATGGAGCCGCCGGTGCGGTCCTGCAACTCGAACTGCAACCCGCCCGTGGAGCTGAGGCCGGGGATGGACGGGGGCTGGAAGCCGAGCACGATGGCCTCCTGGATGGTCCTGAACTCCTGTTGCGCCCGGCCCATGATGGCGTCGAACGAGAGCTCCGGCGTGGTCCTCTCCGACCAGTCGTCAAGCATGACGAACACGGCGGTCGAATACGAAGAATAGGCCCCGGTCAGCATGCTGAAACCGCCCAGGGTGACGTAGTCGTGCACGCCAGGGGCGGTCTTGAGGTATTGCTCGATGCGCTCGGCCACCTCGTTGGACCGCTCGAGCGACGCCCCCTCGGGCAACAGGGCATTGACGATGAGATACCCCTGGTCCTCGTCGGGCACGAAGCTCGACGGCAGGATGGAGAACAGCCCGCCGCAGCCCACGGCGAACACCGCCACCGCCAGAAGGCTCATGAACGAGCGCCTGACCATGGCCGCGACGCCTGCGTTGTACCGTCTGGTCACGGCCTCGAAGGCCGAGTTGAACTTGGTGAAGAACCAGCCAAGGGGGCCCCGGATGGGCGCATAGGGCCGGAGCAGCAGGGCGCTCAGGGCGGGCGACAGGGTCAGGGCGTTGATGGACGAGATGACTACCGAGACCGACAGGGTCAGGGCGAACTGCTTGTAGAGCTGGCCCGTGATGCCGCCCATGAAGGCCACGGGGATGAACACCGCGACCAGCACCAGGGTGGAGGCGATGATCGGCCCGGTGACCTCGGTCATGGCCTTCTTGGTGGCCTCCTTGGGCGAGAGGCCCTCCTCGTCGATGATGCGCTGCGTGGCCTCGACCACGACGATGGCGTCGTCAACCACGATGCCGATGGCCAGCACGAGCCCGAAAAGGGTCAGGGTGTTGATGGAAAAATCGAGCAGCGGAAACAGGGCAAAGGTGCCGATGAGCGAAACCGGGACGCAGACCATGGGGATGATGGTGGTGCGCCAGTTCTGCAGGAAGATGAAGACCACCAGGAAGACGAGCACGAGCGCCTCGAACAGGGTGGTCATGACCTCTTCGATGGACGAGTTGACGAACCGGGTGGTGTCGTAGGGAACGGAATACTTGATCCCCTCTGGCAAGTAGGTTTCCAATTCGGCCATGGTCTTCTTGATATCCTTGACCACGTCCAGGGCGTTGGCTCCGGGCAGCTGGTAGACCAGCAGCGAGGCCGTGGGCTGGCCGTTGAGGCGGGCAAAGGTGTAGTAGCTCTTGGCCCCCAGCTCGACGCGGGCCACGTCATGCACCTTGACGGTGCTCCCGTCCGGGTTGGCCTTGAGGATGATGTTGCCGAACTCCTCGGCGTCGGTCAGCCGCCCCCTGACCCGCAGGGTCATCTGAAACTGCTGCCCCTTGGGCGCGGGCGGCATGCCCAGCTGCCCTGCCGGAGCCTGCACGTTCTGCTCGTTCACGGCGTTGATCACGTCGGTGACGGTCAGTCCGTAGCTGGTGAGCTTGTCTGGATTGAGCCAGATGCGCATGCCGTAGTCCTGATCGCCGAACAGGTTGACATCGCCCACGCCGTCGATGCGCTTGATGGCATCATAGAGGTTGATCTTGGCGTAGTTGTTGAGAAAGAGCGAATCATACTGGGGCTGGTCCGAGGTCAGGCTGATGATCAGCACGAATTCCGGCGACTGCTTCTTGACCTGGACGCCGGTGTTGCGGACCTCCTGGGGCAGCTGTTGCAGGGCGAGGTTGACCCGGTTCTGCACATCCACCGTGGCCAGCTCCAGATCGCGGCCCAGCTCAAAGGTGACGGTCAGGCTCAGGGAGCCGTCGTTGGCCGAGATGGAGCTCATGTACATCATGTCCTGAGCGCCGTTGACCTGCTCCTCGATGGGCGTGGCCACGGACTCCTCCACAGTCTGGGCGTCCGCCCCGGTGTAGGAGGCCGAGACCCTGACCGAGGGCGGCGAAATCTCCGGATACTGGGCGATGGGCAGGGCGAAGATGCTCAAGGTGCCCACCATCAGGATGACGATGGCGACCACCGAGGCGAAAATGGGACGGTCGATGAAAAATCTGACGAACATGCCGTTACCCGGCCTGTTCCGGGCTGGTCGCGTTCTGCCCCGCCCCGCCCTGCGGATCGCCCGCGCCCGGCGTGGCGGTGTCCGCCGCGTCCGGCTGATCGTCCGCCTGGGTCACGATTGGCTTGATCTTCATGCCCGCTCGGACCCGCCGGATGCCGTCCACAATGACCATGTCGCCCGCCTTGAGCCCTTCCTTGACCGCCACCAGATCATTGACCGCAAAGCCGAGGGTCACGGGCTGGCTGCGCACCTCGCCCGATTCATCCACCACGAACAGGGATTTCATGCCCTGGGTGTCGATGACGCCCCTGACCGGAACGACCACCGCGTCCTTGATGGTGTCCAGAAGCACCCGGACCTTGGCATACTGGCCCGGACGCAGGATGTGCGCCGGATTGGGGAAGGTGACGCGCACGCCCAGGGTGCCGGTGCCGGGGTCCACGGCCCGGTCCACCATGTCGTAGGCACCGTCGTGGTTGTATTCGCTGCCGTCGGCCAGGATCATCCGAACCTTGTTGCCCCGGCTGTCCTTGGCGTACTGGTCGCGCACGGCGCGGACATAGTCGCTCTCGCTGATGCTGAAATTGACGTAGACCGGGTCCACGGTGGAGATCGTGGCCAGCAGGGTATTCTCGCCCTGGCCCACGAGGTTGCCCACATCCACCTGCACGCGACCGATGACGCCGTCGATGGGCGAGTATATCCTGGTATAGCCCAGCTGGATCCTGGCGTTCTCGACCCTGGCCTTGTTGTCGTTGACCTGGGCCTTGAGGGTGGAGAGCTGGGTCTGGTAACTCTCGTACTCGTCACGGCTGACCACGCCCTCGTCGTAGAGTTTCTTGAACCGCTCGTAATCCTTCTGTGCCTTCTTGATCAGGGCCAGGTTGTAGTCCAGGCCGGACTGCTCCTGCTTGAGATCCTCCTGGAACGGCTTGGGATCGATGACGAAAAGCAGGTCGCCCTTGGCAACCGAGGCCCCCTCCTTGAAATTCTTCTGCATCAGAAACCCGGCCACGCGGGCGCGGATGTCCACGGTCTCCGCCGCGTTGATCTGGCCCACGAACTCGCCCCAGTCGGGCATGTCCCTGGTCTCGGCCCGGATCACCTTCATGGGCGTGGCTTCCGCCCCCCCGCTGCCGCCTTGTCCTTTTTGTCCTTGTCCCCGCCAGAACAGCCAGACAGCGCCACTATTGCGATGAGGAAAGACAGACTCGTCAGCCGAAAAGTTCTCGTGCGTGTCATCGTGGGTTCTCTCTGGGGTAACTGTCAATTATCGTTCAATATCGCGCGCTCTTCCACCAGCCCTGAACGAGATGCTCCAAGACCTGCGCGGTTCGCCTATCCTCCAATTGATTAGATAAAATATGCAAATCTGGCAAGAAATAACCTGTTTTCGATGCAAGGTCGCCGGGCCGGACGGTTGTTGACTCCGAAGCCCGCAGGAATTACTACGAATGCTTGCGGGCGCGATCCGCAATCACATTCCATAGAGACAGACCGCACCACACGGCGCGCTGCAGGCAGCGAAAGGGTGCGGGCTGACGGAGGCGAGGATGGCCGAGAACACATGCAAGGACAACCCCATGAAGGGGATTCCGCTGGACATCAACTTCACCACCTTCATCTATTCCCTGTCGTCGTCGGCCATGGTCGCCATGGGCGAGGCCCCGGACCCGACCACCGGCAAGGTCGAATTCCAGCGGCAGATGGCCAAGCACACCATCGACGTGCTCGGCATGCTCAAGGACAAGTTCGAGAAGGGGCTGGACGAGAGCGAGAAAAAGCTGCTGTGCGACATCGTCTACAACCTGCGCATGGCCTACGTGAACAAGACCCGATAGACAATGCACCCATGGCCACATGACGGTGGCGCGACCGGCCCCTGCGACCGGAGCCGCCCCTGTTCCCCAACGACAAACCTGACGGAGACAGCCATGTCCCATATGATCAAGGCGGGGCTGGTCGGCGTGACCGGCTATACCGGCATGGAGCTTGCCCGGCTCATGGTCCACCACTCCTCCATGGAGCTGGTGCGTGTCACCTCCCGCGCCGAGGCGGGCAAACGGCTGGCCGACATCTACCCCTTCCTGCACCGGTTGCCCCTGGGCGAGCTGGTCATCACCCGGCCCGACGCCGCTGATCTGGCCGAGGAGTGCGACGTGGTCTTTCTGGCCGTGCCGCACAAGACCGCCATGGAGATCGCCGCCGAGTTGCTGGAGCTGGGCGTCAAGGTGGTGGACCTGTCCGCTGATTTCCGCCTTAACGACAAAGCCGTGTACGAGCAGTGGTACGACACCGAACACACCCGCGCCGGACTGCTGTCCGAGGCCGTGTACGGCCTGCCAGAGCTCTATCTCGACCGGATCATGGGCGCGCGGCTCATCGCCAACCCCGGCTGCTACCCGACCTCGGCCATTCTTGGTCTGGCCCCGGCGCTCACCGCAGGCCTCGTCGAGACCGGCGACATCGTCATCGACGCCAAGTCCGGCGCGTCCGGCGCTGGCCGCGCGGCCAAGGTGGGCACCCTGTTCTGCGAGGTGGCGGATTCGTTCCGCGCCTACGGCCTGCCCACCCACCGCCATACCCCGGAGATCGAGCAGGAGCTGACCAAGCTCGCCGAGACCAACATCACGGTCTCCTTCAACACCCACCTGCTGCCCATCGACCGGGGCATCCTCTCGACCATCTACACCCGGCTCAAGGGCACGCGGACCATTGACGAGATCCACGACATCTTCACGGATTTCTACTCTGACAAGCCGCTGGTGCGCGTCCTGCCCAAGGGGCTGCTGCCCGAGACCCGCCATGTGCGCGGCACGGTCTTCTGCGACCTGGGCCTTGTGGTGGACCCCCGGACCAACCGGCTGATCATCCTCTCGGCCATCGACAACCTCTGCCGCGGCGCCTCCGGCCAGGCCCTCATGAACGCCAACCTCATCTGCGGCCTGGACATTGACGAAGGGCTGCCCATGGCCCCGATGATGCCCTAGGCCGGTTCGGCACGAGGTGTTTGCCGGAACAGAGGCAACGCTGGGACAACGATCTGGCGGAGCCACACCATGGCATCGGTCACACGGCGGACTGACCGGACGCTGAAAGAGGCTCCCGCCGATCCTGGGACGGCATGGGGGGCAGGATGGCCTGGGAAAGTTCCTCCAAGGCTCGCACGCCGTTCAGAGACGTCATTTTCTTCGGGTCAAAGGCGTGGAGCGTCCCGTCGCTCATGATAAAGGCGTGGTCGCAAAAACGGCGCACCAGCCGCAGGTCATGGGTGACGAAGAGGTAAGCCGTGCCGAGCTTGTGCCGGAGGGAATCAAGCAGGTCGAGGATGCGGGCCTGGATCAGCATGTCGAGGCTGCTCACCGCTTCGTCAAGGACGATCACCCGAGGTTCCGGGGCCAGGGCGCGGGCAATGCATATCCTCTGGAGTTGGCCTCCGCTGAACCGTCCTGGCAGCTTGTTCGCGTCGTCGGGCGAGAGGCCCACGCATTCCAGCAGCTCGGCGATGCGGTCCTTGAGCTTCTGCCCCTTCAGCCTGTCGAAGTTGCGAAGCGGCTCCGCGATGATCTCCCCGGCGGTCATGCGGGGGTTGGTGGAGCCGATGGCATCCTGAAAAACCACCTGCACGGCCCGCCTGAGCTTGGGGGAAAGGGTTTTGCAACCGGTCACGTCCTGGCCGAGAATCCTGACGTTTCCGGCATCAGGGGCTTCCAGGCCGAGCATGATCCGGCCAAGGGTGCTCTTGCCGCTGCCGCTCCTGCCCACCAGCCCAAGGCACTCCCCGGCACGCAGGGAGAGGCTGACTCCCTTGAGAACGGCCATGCGCTCCTGCTTGCTGAAGAATCCCCCGCGACCATATGTTTTCGTGACATTATCGAGCTTGATGACAGGCATGGCTGTGGCTCCCTTGGTACTGCCCGGAGAATTGCAGGTGTGTGGCGATCAGTTCCCTGGTGTAGTCATGCCGGGGTGATCGAAAGATGTCGTCCACGGTGCCGCGTTCAATGATGCCGCCCTGGTGCATGACGGCAACGTCATCGGCCAGACGGGCGATCACGCCGAGATCGTGGGTGACCAGCAGCATCCCCATCCCCCGCCGACACTTGAGCCCGGCCAGCAGATCAAGCACCCGCGCCTGGGCCACGGTGTCGAGGTCGGTGGTCGGCTCGTCCGCGATGAGGAACGGAGCCTCAAGGATGAGGGCCAGGGCCACCATCACGCGCTGGAGCATGCCCCCGCTCATCTGAAACGGGTACAGGCCCGGCACCGGTCCGGGATCGGCGAACCCGACCTCTCCCAACGCTTCCAGCATTCGCCGGTCAGTGTCCGGGCCAAGCATGCCGTGCGCCGCGAGGGTTTCCCTGAAATGGGTGCGGATGGTGAAGACCGGATCGAAGCAGCTCATGGGGTTTTGCAGGATCATGCCCACCTTGCGTCCGCGGATGTTCCGTCTGCTGGCCCGACTGTCGAGGGCCACGCCCTCCACGAGGATGCCCCCATCCATGGTGAGGCCCTCGGGCAGCAGATCCAGCACCGAGAGGCAGGTCAGGGACTTGCCGCTGCCGCTGGCCCCGACGAGGCCCATAACCCGTCCAGGCATGGCCGAGAAGCTAATGCCGGAAATCAGCTCCTTGCCCGCGGCGCGGACACGCAGGTCCTGAACCTCCAGAAAAGGCGTGGTCATCGGATATCCTCCTGCACGGCCAAGGCCGGGTCAAAGGAATCCCTGAGCGCATCGCCCAGCAGGTTGAAGGCCATGACCGTGACAAAGATCATCCCGCCCGGAAGCATGATGAGCAGGGGATGCGTCCATATGAATTGCCGCGCGTCGCTGATCATGACCCCCCACTCGGGCATGGGCGGCGTGACGCCGAGGCCGAGGAAGGAAAGGCCGGACACATGGAGCATCATGTGGCCGATGTCCAAGGTACACAATATGAGCAACTGCGCGATGATCGGCGGCAGGATGTGGCGCACGACCGTTTTGAAACGGCCTGTCCCGGCCACCTTGGCCGCGAGGACATAGTCCCGGTTTTTCAGGGAAAGCACCATGCTGCGGATGATGCGGGCGTACCAGGCCCAGTGGGTGAGGGCGACGGCGATGATGACGTTGACCATGCCCGTTCCAAGCACGCCGATGAGGAACATGGCGAGAATGAAGGTGGGAAAGGTGAGGAAGACATCGCAGAATCGCATCAGCGAGGAGTCCACCGCGCCTCCCGCGTAGCCCGAGATTGTGCCGATGGTGAATCCGAGAACCAGGACGATGCCCATAATCGCGGCCACGGAGCCTATGGAAGTCTGGGTTCCGTAGACCAGCCGCGAGAGGACGTCCCGGCCCAGATGGTCGCAACCCAGCGGGTGTGCCGCCGAGGGCGGGGCAAACTTGTTCTCCAGGACCACGGCGGATGGGTCGTCGGGCGCGATGACCGGGGCAAAGAGAGCTGTCGCGATCACGGCCACGGCCAACATCGAGGCCAGGACAAGGACGCCCCGTTTCCGGATCGTGCGAAAAAGATCGCCTGCGTTCATCGTTCGCCGCCTCCTTCGAGTCGGATTCTCGGATCGAGCCATGCATAGAGGATGTCCACGCCAAGGTTCATCAGGACAAAAATGCTCGTCATGATGAGGATGAAGCACTGCATGACTGGATAATCCCTGTTGTAGATGGCGGATACGGCAAATCGGCCAACGCCCGGCCAGGAGAAGATGCTCTCGGCGACCACCGCGCCGCCGAACAGCTCGCCCACGTGCATGCCGATGGCGGTTATGATCGGGATCAGCGAATTGACCAGGACATGACGCCCGACAACCACCCGCTCCGGCAGCCCCCTGACCCGTGCGTAGAGCACGTAGCGGGCGTGCATGTTGTCGAGCATGTTGCCGCGTATGAGCCGGGTGTTGATGGCCATGGACATGAGGGACATGGACACGGCGGGCATGATCATGTGGTCAAGCCCGCCCATGCCCAGCGGCGGCAGCCAGCCGAGCTGGATAGAAAACAGCCACACCAGGATGAAGCCGAGCCAGAATCCGGGCATGGACACCCCGGCAAAGGCGAACGCGCGGGTAAGATGGTCGGGCAGGCGATCCTTTTCCAGCGCGGACCAGATGCCCAGGGGCAGGCTGATGATCAGGGTCAGCAGCAGGGAGAACCCGGCAAGCTTCAACGTGTTGGGCAGATAGAAGAGGATTTCTCCGAGCACGGGAAGGCCGGTCACGTAGGAGCGACCAAAATCCATGGTCACGGCCTTGCCCAACCACTGGACGTATTGCACAGGCAGGGGGAGATCCAGGCCGAGTTCCTGTCTGGCCACCTCCAGCGCCGCATCGGTGGGCGGGATGTTGGAAAGCCGGAGGTAGGACATGGCCGGATCGCCCTGGCCAAGCCGCAGGATCAGGAAGACCACGATCGAGACGGCCAGCAGCATGGGAACGAGGATGAGCAGCCGCTTGACGATGTATCGCAGCATCTACCGCTCCCAGTGCATGTTTTCAAAGGGGAATTCGTACTTGGTCGGCCCGAATTCCACGCCCCTGAGTTGCGGCCTGTGCACGGTGATGTTGGTCATGTAGGACAGGGGCAGATAGACGGCCTGCTCGTGCAGCGTCGTCAGGATGTCGCGGTACAAATCCTGGCGCGTCTGCTCGTCCACGCTGATGAGCACATCGCCGATCTTGCGGTCAATCTCCTTTTTCATGGGCAGTCCAAGTTGGGCCTGATAGTCCGCATGGGCTGGCTGGCGCATGGAGCTGCAAAAGGAGTGGGGATCGTAGGGAGCGCCCCAGGTGTCGCCGAAAATCATGCCAAACTCGCCGCTCTTCTGACGGGTGAGGAACGAGTCCATCTCCTCGCCCACGAGCCGGACCTTGATGCCCAGCCGTCTCAGGTCTCCCTGGATGACCTCGGCCACGGACTTCTGCAGGGTGTCGTTCCCGACAAAGCAGATGTCCAGGGCCAGTTCCCTGCCGTCCCTGGTCAGGTATTCCGCGCCTTTTTCACGCTTCCACCCCGCTGCCTCAAGCAGGGCCGCGGCCTTTTGCCCGTCATGTTCAAATGGGGAGAGGCCGAGATCGCAATAGGGCATGTCCGGCGAAAAGAGCGTGTCGGCCTGCGGCTCGACACCAAGGAAGAGATGCTTGACGATGGCCGCCTTGGCGACCCCGTGCAGAATGGCCTGGCGCACGGCAAGGTCGTTGGTGGGGAACAGGTTGCTGTTGATGGCCAGCACCCGGGTCGCCTGAGGATGGGAGATGGCGGTTTCCAGATTGCCCATGGCGGCGAAACGGTTGAAGGTGTCAATGCCGATCTGGCCACTCCCGTGCCCGCCAGAGCCAAAGATCAGGTCGATTTCTCCGGTTTCAAAGGCGATGGCCCGCCCGTCCGAGTCGGGGATGACCTTGACCATCAGGCGCTTGAAGGTCGGCTTGGTTCCCCAGTAGAGATCATTTGATTCGAACAGGTCATGTTCCCCTTTGCGGGTTTCCACGAGCTTCCAGGGGCCGGTGCCGATGGGAGCCTTGATCGACGTGGCCGTGTCGCCGCCGTCAGGGAAGCCCGAGGGGGCCAGGAAACGCATGGGCCTGATGAGACACAGCTCCTGGAGGGTCGGGTAATAAGCGTTTTTGAGCGAAAGCTCGAAGGTGTGGCTGTCCACGACCTTGGTCTGCGCGATCTGGGCGATAAATTCGAGCCAGTCGTGCCGGTGGGCGCTCTTCAGTACGGCGTCGAAATTCATTTTCACGGCGGCTGCGTCAAAGGGGGTGCCGTCCGAGAAACGGACACCCTTGCGCAGGTGGAACGTATACACCTTGCCATCCGCAGAGATGTCCCAGGATTCTGCCAGCCAGGGAACGACTGTTCCCCCCTTGGCATACCGGACAAGGGGTTCGTAAACCATTGCCTGCGCGAACATCTGGTTCGGCGAATAGGCATGGGGATTCAACGGACCCACGTTGGCCGACCAGGAATAATTCAGCGTATCGCTCTGGGCCCCATGCGCCGAGCCCGGCAATACCATGATAGAAGCGAGGAGCAATGACGCGGCCAGAAATTTAAAACAGGCTTTCTTCATGACATCAATCCTTAATTCATATTAGTTTAAAGCATATGAAAATAGAAATAGTGGCACAACCTACTGACTCTTTTCTGTCGTGTCAATTGCTCCGACTCTGATATTGGGAGTGTTCATGCCCCCCCAAGGTGCCCTCGGAAAACGGCCTCGCTGTCGGTCAAGCAGTCGCGAGGCAGCGGGCGGAAAACCCCATGCTACGCTTTCCCGGATTCCCGGAAACGACTTTCGGGAACAAAACCAGGGAGCAAGCATGCATTCCATCTATTCCTGCACAGTGCAGCACGATGTCCAGGGGCGGTCCATCCGTTGGACCTATGCCCACGACAAACAGGGGATGCGCATCCTCTGGAACAACGGCGGCAACTACACGCGCTACGAATATGCCCCGGACCATCGCCTGCTCCGAGCCACCCGCGAATGGAACAATAGGCACTTCCGGCAATTTCTTGGTGGTTGGCCAGAGATTGTGGAATCCCACTGCCCTCTGGGCGGCAAAATCAACAGGGGACATCTTTTCATGTGGCCCGCTCGTTGTACTCGCTGAGGTATTCTAGTGAAAACAACCACAAAGGTTTGCTGCCGCAGGGCATGCAAAAGAACGATTCTCTCTGAGCCGGACTGCCGATCCCGACCTGGGGGCTGCCCTCCTGAACAAGGGCTTCCTAGACGCTTACTTTTGCCGCTCCATGTCGGCTTGGCTTACTGTTTCATTTCCACAAAGGGGGGGCCATCCATCAAGCATGAGCAAATGTTGGCGAGGTCGAAGAGACTGTTTCGGCTGGCTCATTTTCAATCAAATGCGTTGATTATAATTGACTCTTCCCACCTGGAAGTGCTCAAAATGTACAATAGGCACCCAGATGGGTGCGCTGACGGTGTCGTCTGGTTTGACCACATTGAAATGCGGACTTGAAGTATGGACTATGAGCTGAGGTCGGAGTCATAACCGGTTTTCACGCTGCAAAATCGGTATTATCTGGAGGATTACATGAGGCTGGCACCAAAATTTCTGTTACCGACTTTTGCTTTGATCATCATCGGCATGATCCTCACAACATGGCTAATATGCCAGCAGAGCACGGAGTCGATATCATCAAATGTCATAACAAATGCCGAAAACACGGTCGGCAGCCTGAACTCGGCCATAGAGTTGTGGGTACAGGGCGTACAAAGTGAAGTCATAGCTCTCTCCGGCACAAGTGATATTATAGACCTGCTGTCTCATGATTCAGACAACCCTGCTGTCGTTGATAAAGCCATTTCATTACTCGATGGCGTCTTGTCGCGAAATCCAACAGCGAACAGCGTACTTATCGTTTCTAGTACGGGCATTGTCAAAGGGACCACCAACAAGGAAATGGTGAACGCCGACTTCTCCAATCGGCAATGGTTCCAGGAAACCGCCAAAGGCAATGACTATATCTCACCACCAGTCTTCAGCCCACAGTTAAAAAAATACGTCTTCGTCGTTACTTCGCCTATATACAACGAAGGTGAAATTGTCGGGGTGCTCTCTGCAGGTGTTGAAATCGAGAAATTTGCTGAAAAATTTATCCTGACAAGAGCTTCGGCAGAGTCATATCCTTTCATACTGGCCCCTGATGGCGTTGTGCTGGCCCATCCCAACACTGATCTGGTTGCAAAAAAGAATATATTTACTGAGGAGACGTACGGTCCGTACATTGCAAACAACAAGAAAGGCATACAAAACACTGTCTCCCTTGGTGTGGAAAAATTTATCGTTTTCGAAAAATCCCCGCTGCTTGATTGGACCACTGTCATGGCTGTCGATAAGGATGTCGCATTCGCCTCTGCGCGTTCTCTTGGATTACTCATCATATGCTTGGCCATAGGACAAGTTGTCGTCCTGGTTTTGGGTATCTGGCTTCTCCTTTTCTCGAACATCTTGCGGCCAATTAAAGACTTGGTCGCCACGGCAAAGCGCATTGCAGAGGGTTCCCTGGATACAGCCATAGATGCTGACCGCGCCGATGAGATTGGAGATTTGCAGAGGGCCTTGGCCTTTATGGTGGAACAATTGAGTCAGGTCGTTTCCGAGGTTGACGCCACGACCGACAACGTCGCCCTGGGCAGTAAGGAACTGGCAGGCATGGCTCAAAACCTTTCTCAGGGGGCGATGGAGCAGGCGGCATCGATTGAAAGAATTTCGGCTTCCATGGAGCAAATGGCCGACAGAATCAACAGCAGCACGAGCAATGCTCATGAGACTGAAAGCATAGCCTCCAAGGCCGCCCAAGACGCCCGGGAGAGTGGCAAGGCCGTCATGGGAGCCGTTAGCGCCATGACGAATATCGCCGAAAAAATAACCGTTATTGAAGAGATCGCCAGACAAACCAACTTGCTTGCGCTCAATGCGGCCATTGAGGCGGCTCGAGCAGGAGAAAGCGGCAAGGGTTTCGCAGTGGTCGCTGCCGAAGTGCGCAAGTTGGCCGAGCGAAGCGGATCTGCAGCCAATGAGATAAGCGAGCTTTCCCGCAGCACGGTCGGTGCCGCACGTGCAGCGGGCGAGATGCTCGATCAGCTGGTGCCCAATATAGAAAAAACAGCTGATCTTGTTCAGGAGATCGCAGCCGGAAGCAATGAGCAGAGGGCTGGCGCCGAGCAGATACATTCGGAAATTTCCAAGCTCGATTCCCTCAGCCAGCAGAACGCTTCGGCCTCAGAAGAGATGGGGGCCACCAGTGAACAGCTTGCAGCCAACGGCAAACGACTTCAGGAGGCCATGAGCTACTTCCGTTTGGACGGGAGTGTGGACATTCAGCCTCGCGGGGTCAAACCGATTCCGCTGCCAGGAGAGCAGGTTGATGACGCTTTTTGATCGGCACCAATCTCGGGCGGAGATCAAGATGGCGGCTCCAGAAGGATAAGGCGATCATCTTCGCGAAAATGGAAGTTCCCGAAAACATCGACGGGAAACACATCATAAGCTTTTTTTTGAGAAGCATGCAGCCAAAGCACAAGCCGTCAAGACGGATGGGCTGGCGGCCTTCTTTTTTCAAACAGACAGGCCATGAGCCCCCAGCGAGGTCTATCCCAAAAGAGATCTGTACGGCTCGAAGACTCGCCCACGGCCAGTTAGCGGCAGCAATCGGGGATTTTTAACAGCCGGACTAGAACTTCTCGCGGCGGATGCGGATGGTGAGACCCTTGCCGCGGAGGTGGCTGGCAAGGCGTTCGGCGCGCTGGAGGCTGGGCACGGTGCTGATCACGAGCTGGGCCGTGCCTGCTTCGTCCCAGACCCAGATGTTTTCGGCCAGGACCAGTCCGCTGGCCCGGACCTCTTCCAGCAGCCGGTCGCGGGCCGCGTCACGGGCGCTTAAGGATTCGTCGTCCAGCGGCTCGCCGCAGACAAGCACCCACCAGCCCAGGGGGCGCACCTCGGGGTCGGTCTCCTCGCCGAAGCTGCGCCCTATCTCGTCCGCCTGCCCCCGGCGCACCGAGGCGGTCATGCGCCGGATGCAATCCTCGACCAGGACGATGGTTTCGGCTCCGCCAGGGAGGCCTTGCCGTTGCAGCGGTCCGGTTATCTGATATTTCTCAATTTTACGTCCCATTGCGCCACTCTAATCCGCCCGGACGCGGGACGCAAGGGGGTTATATCACCATTCCGGCGCTTTCGCCCCCTTGCACGGACACTGCCCGCCGTGTATCCAGGTGGCATGGTCATCCTTTCGAGCAGCCACGTCAGACGCACCCCGGCAATCCGGCTCCTGCGCGCCGTCATCGGAGCGGTGGCAGTGGCGCTCATCATCTGGGGGCTGTCCATGGCCCCCTACGACATCATGCGCGCCGAGCGGTTCCGCATCTACGGCGAGACGCGCACCTTCGGGATCGTCACCGCTGTCCGGACCGAGGCAGGCACACGGGACGGCGCGCGATTCTTCATCGATTACAAATATGTGGATTCAGACGGTCTGGCCCGGCACCATACGGCCCGGCTGCCGCACGATCTCTGGCTGCGATACCGGCCCGGCTCGCGCGTCGAGGTGCTCTTCACCCGCCAGCGGCCAGAACTCGCCCGTGTGCCCCACGAGATAGAGCCACCCTTCCAGCTCTGGCTGCGGCGCATGCTCGACTGACCTGGGGCTGGTCTGCACGGGACGGAGAGTTTTGGCTGTTCCGGGGGCTAGAGGTCCAGCTTGAGCGGCTTGACGGGTGCGGACGCAGTGCCGGGCGTGGGTCTGGGCTTGCCCGCAAAGACCCTGGGTTCCACCTGCTTGACGATCTTCTGCGCCTCGGAGTTCAAGGGGTTGCGCTCCAGGGCGGCCTGGGCGTTCTTGTGGGCTTCGCCCCACTCGCGCTTGCCCAGATGAAGCTTGGCAAGCCGCAGATACAACCCCTCGCTGGGGCCGAGGCGGCGCATGGCCTCCTTGACCGCATCCATGGCCTTGGGCGCATCGTTCATCCCCTCGTAGCAGAGGATGAGGGCGTTGTGGGCGCGCGTGTCGTTGGGAGAGGTCTCCAGGGCCTTGGCCAGATATTCCACCGCCTCGGAAAACATGCCGAACATGGCCATCCTGTTGCCGATGTCCGAGTTTATCCCTTCTATATCCTGAAAATATTCCGATATCTTGCGGTAGAGCTTGCGGGCGTCGAGCTTGTTGCCTTCCTTGATCAGCCGGGCGGCCTTGATCATGTTGTCGTCCAGCACGGCAAGACGCTGGCGCATCTTGGTCAGCCGCGCCTTTTGCATGGCCTCGCCGAGCTTGCCGTGCAGCCGCACCAGGGTCTGATAGAACTGCTTTTCCTTGCCCCGCGCATAGGTCAGCCCGTCTGGGAAAAGACGCTTGATCATCTTCATCTTGTTGAGATCGCGCAACGCCTCGTCCAGGTGGGCGTATATCTCGAACTTTTCCGCACCGAAAATCTGGCTGGTGACCAGCCCGCGCGCGACGTTGGACAAGCAGCTCAAGGTCTTGAGATAGTCGCTCTTGCCAGCATAGGCACGCGCCCGCGCGATGTCCTCGCGGATTTCCTTTGCAGTGACGGGTTTGGCTGTCATCGATCAGGTTTTCCCGGTGGTTGTAACGTGACTGTTGCCACGCAAACTAATACAGGGTCTCCTTTTTAGCAAGTGGCATGAAAATAACCGTGTCTTTCTGCCGGGTTTCGCGGCAGCAAGTGTTGACGCGCACCGCCACGGCGGCTACCCCTATTCCCTGAATCAACACCGCATGCCCACAGCCCGGCCAACCACAACAACCCAGGAGAGTCCGTGAACGCATACCTCGCCGTCATCATCGGCTCCCTGGCCGGTTCATGGCTGCTCGGCGTGCTCTCCAACATCCTTGGCGCGCGCCACATGCCACCAAACCCGCCGCCCGAATTCGCGGATGCCTTCGACGCGCAGACCTATGCCAAATCGCGGGAGTACGCCCGCGCCTCCATGCGCTTGTCAGCCGTCACCGACACCTGCGACACCCTGGCCATCATCGCCTTCATCCTCGCCGGGGGCTTCGACCGGCTCGACACGGCCATCCGCGCGCTGGACCTGCCTCCCCTGGCCACAGGCCTGGCCTTCATCGGCGCACTGACCCTGGCCGCATCGCTGCTCGGCCTGCCCTTTGAAGCCTACCGCACCTTTGTGCACGAGAGCCGATTCGGCTTCAACACCACCACAGTGCGCACCTTTGTCCTTGACCGGCTCAAGAGCCTGGTCCTGACAGTCATCCTGGGCGGGCCGCTCATCGCCCTGGTACTGCTCTTTTTCGAGCACGCCGGGCCGCTGGCGTGGCTCCTGTGCTGGGCCGTGGCCGTGCTCTTCTCCCTGGGGCTGACCTACATCGCACCCACCTGGATTTTGCCGATCTTCAACACCTTCACCCCCCTTGAGGACGGCGAGCTGCGCCGCGCCCTTGAAACCTGCGCGCGTCAGGCCGGATTCGAGCTGTCCGGCATCTTCGTCATCGATGGCTCCAGACGATCCACCAAGGGCAATGCCTATTTCACCGGGTTGGGCAGACGCAGGCGCATCGCCCTGTACGACACGCTGATCAAAGAGCAGTCCGTGGAGGAGATCGTGGCCGTACTGGCCCACGAGATCGGTCACGCCAGGAAGGGCCACATCAAGCAGCGGCTGGCCATGGGCGTGGCCCAAACCGGCGCGGTCTTCTTCCTCATGTCCCTGTTCATGAGCAGCCCCGGCCTGTTCGCGGCCTTTGGCATGGAGCGCATCAGCGTGTACGCCGGGCTGGTCTTCTTCGTCCTGCTCTTCACCCCGGTCTCCCTGGTCCTGTCCGTGGCCGCCAACGCCATCTCCCGCGCCCATGAATACGAGGCCGACGCCTTTGCCGCCCGGGCCACGGGCAACCCCGGAGCCATGATCTCCGCCCTGAAGAAGCTCTCGGCCAGCTCGCTGACCAACCTGACCCCCCACCCGCTGGAGGTCTGGCTCCACTACGGCCACCCCCCGGCCCTGGACCGCATCCGCGCCCTGTCCGCCTTTTCCAGTTAACTGTCGCCCCCCCCCCGGGGATATATGACATGATCAAAGGGGCAAAAACCCAACCACAGCCAGGACACACGCCATGCAAAAAATACCATTCGACCCGGCCAACGACGAGATCATGGAGCGGTTGCGCAACGTCCCGGCCTTCGACGCCCTGCCAGACCACCTCATCCGGCAGGCCATGAAGGCCGCGTCCATCCGCCGCTACGACGCCAGCGAAGTGGTCATCCGCGAGGGGGAATTCGACAACCGGGTCTTCTTCCTCGTCTTCGGGAACCTCGAAATCTCGGTGCAGGGCAAGGTGGTGGGCTGCCTGCAACGGCTGGGCGACATCTTCGGCGAGATGGGCATCAGCGACGCAAGCCCACGCTCGGCCACCATCACCGCGATCCAGACCACCCTGGTGGTGGCCCTGGACGACACGGCCATCAGGACCATGGGCGAGACGGGCAAGATGTTCACCCAGGCGGTCATGTACCGAGTCTTTGCCGAGGTCCTGGCCGTCCGGCTGCGCGCCGCCAACCACCAGATCGACGAACTGCACCGCGACATCGACGCCATTAAAAAGTGACCTTCTCAGGAAACGACACCCTGACCCGGGTCGCGCCTCAGAGTCCACTCAGCTAGGCTGTTGAGAAAGGTTCGAGTGCTAGGCGCGAAAAAAAGGCAAGACCGACGCGTATATACAATACGCGAGGGTTTGCCTTTTTTGAAGCAACGACGCAATCGAGCCTTTCTCAACAGCCTGAGGCGCGCCCCACCTGGGGCGCGCCGATCCATTTTTCGATCCGGACGACTACATCAGCTCAAGGCTCTGGCCACGGAACAGCGCCCCGCCAGGACGCGCCGGGACGACCCTCACGCCGCCTTCCGCCTGCCTGACTCCACCGGCCTCGCCAGGCCCGACCCGGAAGAACTCCATGGTTTGCTGCAACTGCACGGCCTGCTGGGACAACTCCTCGGACGTGGCCGACAATTCCTCGGAGAACGAGGCGTTTTTCTGGACCACGATGTCCAGATGTTGAATGGACATGGTGATCTGCCCGGCGGCAACGTCCTGCTCCTGGCTGGCCGCGGCCACTTCCTGCACCAGCTGCTCGTTGCGCTTGATGTCGGCCACGATCTTCTCAAGCATGGTCCCGGCCTGCTCGGCCACCTTGAGGCTGCTGCCGGTCAGATCGCTGATCTCGCGCGCGGCCACGCCGCTGTGCTCGGCCAGCTTGCGCACCTCTGCCGCGACCACGGCGAACCCCTTTCCATGCTCGCCCGCCCTGGCCGCCTCGATGGCCGCGTTGAGCGCCAGCAGATTGGTCTGGCGGGCGATGTCCTCGATGACCGAGGTGCGGCTGGCGATATCGCGCATGGCGGCCACGGTCTGCTGCACCGCGTCGCCGCCCACGGTCGCGTCGCTGGCCGTCTTGACCGCGATGTCGCGCGTCTGCCGGGCTACCTCCATGTTCTGGCGGATACTCGCCGCCATCTGCTCCATGGAGGCCGATATCTCCTCGACGCTGGCGGCCTGCTCCGTGGTGCCCTCGCTCATCTGCTCGGCGGACGCGGCGATCTCCTCGCTCCCGGCGGCCACGATCTCGGCGGCGGACTTGACCCTGCCGACCACGGTGCGCAGCGACCCGATCATGTCGCCAAGGGCGCGTATCAGATTGCCCAGTTCATTGGGCGAATCGCTGCGCAGGTCAAGGGTCAGGTCGCCCCGGGCCATCATCTCCGAGGCCTGCATGCCATGTCCCACCGGAACCACCACCAGACGATTCATGAACAGGGCCACCAGCCCGGAAACCACTGCCGCGATGAGCAGCCCGATGCCCATGAGCACGTACCCCTGGCGCACCGCGCCGGCTGCAAGATCCGACTCGTAGGCGGACATGCCCACGATCCAGCCCGTGTCCGGCTCTGTCCGGAAGGCCATGACCTTGGCGCGGCCCTCCCAATCGTACACCATCTCGCCGTTCCTGCGGTTCATGGCATCGCGCACAAACTCGTGTCCGCTGTAATCCTGTAGAATGACGGAGCGCTCCCTGGGGTGATAGATGAAACGGCCCGAACCGTCGAAAATGAAGCCATACCCCTCGTTTCCAATGGCAACCGGATCGATAAAGTCCCTGCCAAAAGCATCCCATGCCGAGAACAGGGCCACTCCGCCCACAATCCTGCCCCCACCGTCGCGCACCGGGACGCTGACGGCAAAGGTGAGCGTGCCATCGGTCTTGGATTTGAACACGGTGCGCGAGACATGCGAAGGCTCGCCTGAAAGCACACCCCTGACGTATTCCCTGTCCGAGACGTCGATCCCGGCCAAGGACGCGCCGTCGGCCATGGCCCCGGCCAGAGAACGGCCCCTGCCGTCAAAGACCATGGCTCCATACAAGTTGGGGTTGCTGTCCACGTAGTTCTTGAGGGCCGAGTCTGCCAGGTCCACGATGGCCGGGTCCGTATCAGAGGCCAGGACCTCCGCCATGACCCGCCGGTCGGCCATGGCTCTGGTCGCGGCCAGCGTGTCGTCAACAAACAGATTGAGAGCCGCTACCACGCTTGCGGCCTGGGTCGCCGCCCCCCTGGTCTCGCTCGCAAGGGTCATTTCATAGGATGATGTTTTGACATACCAGACCAACGAGGCCACCCCCAGAACAATTGAAGCGATAACCGGGAGAAGTACCGCTCTGGACAATTTTCCGGTCACGATTTGCAACATCGGGAATACTCCTTTGCTCATTCACGAACACTTGGCGGGAGCGGCCAACTCCGACTCCCTGCCAACACGCTTGAACACGCCTCCCCGAGCCTGAATGACCAATCAATCAGCACACGCGTGCAAGCTTCAGACAACACCATATGCCAATGCCATCTCCGGCAAAACAACCCTTTTATAAATTTTCATCCAGAAATGGTTATCTTTATCATTTTATCACACGGGATCATGACAGACCCAGCGGATTGGTGCTATGGGATGGCATGCGTGGATTCCGGTCAACCGCCGGAGCAGACCAAAGAAGGAGAGAGCTCATGCCGCTGCACGAACTGGCCGGGCGACCGGCGCCCAGGGACATCCTCGTCAACATCCCCCGGCTGGTGGCCGCCTACTACCAGACCAGGCCCGACCCGGCGGACCCGGCCTGCAAAGTCAGCTTCGGCACCTCAGGGCATCGCGGCTCGTCGCTCGACGGCAGTTTCAACGAGGACCACATCCTGGCCGTGACCCAGGCCGTGTGCGAACACCGCGCAGCCCAGGGCATCGACGGCCCGCTCCATCTGGGCATGGACACCCACGCCCTGAGCGAGCCCGCCCTGGCCACCGCGCTCGAAGTGTTCGCCGCCAACAGGGTCAGGGTACGCATCCAGCGCGGCCTGGGCTACACCCCCACCCCGGTGGTCTCCCACGCCATCCTCACCTGGAACAAAGGGCGCACCAGCGGACTGGCCGACGGCGTGGTCATCACCCCGTCCCACAACCCGCCGCGCGACGGCGGCTACAAATACAACCCGCCCGAGGGCGGCCCGGCAGACACCGGAACCACCAGGGCCATCCAGGATCGGGCCAACGAACTGCTCAAAAACGGGCTCAGGGGCGTCAACCGCATCCCCTACGCCCGCGCCCTGAAAGACCCCGTCGTGGAGCACCACGACTACATCACCCCCTACATCACCGACCTGCGCAACGTGGTCGATCTCGACATCATCCGCAACGCCCGCCTCAAGATCGGCGTGGACCCCATGGGCGGCTCGGGCATCGCCTACTGGGAACCCATGGCCGACATGTACGATCTTGACCTGACTATCACCAACCCGGTCGTGGATCCCTCCTTCGCCTTCATGACCGTGGACTGGGACGGCAAGATCCGCATGGACTGCTCGTCGCCATGGGCCATGACCTCGCTCATCCGCCACAAGGACGACTACGACATCGCCTTTGGCAACGACCCGGACTACGACCGCCACGGCATCGTCACCAAAAGCTCCGGCCTGCTCAACCCCAACCACTATCTGGCCGTGGCCATCCAGTACCTCTTTACCCACCGGCCCGACTGGCCCGCCCAGGCCGCTGTGGGCAAAACCCTGGTCTCAAGCTCCATGATCGACCGCGTGGCCGCCACACTGGGCCGCCGACTGCACGAGGTGCCCGTCGGCTTCAAATGGTTCGTCGAGGGCCTCCTCGACGGCTCCTGCGGCTTCGGCGGCGAGGAATCAGCCGGGGCCAGCTTCCTGCGCCGCAACGGCACCGTCTGGACCACCGACAAGGACGGCATCATCATGGACCTGCTCGCTGCGGAAATCACCGCCAGCACCGGACGCGATCCCGGCGAACTCTACCGCGACCTTGAAGCCGAACACGGCGCGCCCATCTACCAACGCATGGACGCCCCTGCCTCGCCCGCACAAAAAGCCGCCTTCTGCTGCCTCTCCCCGGATATGGTCACAGCCGACACCCTCGCCGGAGAACCCATCCGCGCCAAACTCACCCGCGCACCCGGAAACAACGCCCCCATCGGCGGGCTCAAAGTCACCACCGAAAACGGCTGGTTCGCCGCCCGACCCTCAGGCACTGAAAACATCTACAAGATATACGCGGAATCCTTCATAAACACCGACCACCTGCGCACCATACAACAGGAAGCCCAAGCCATCGTCGCCGCCGCCTTCCACAAGGCAGGCGTGTTGGAATGCCTCCGGCGGTAAAAGCCAAATGCACTGGCTGGCATCGATCATCAGCCAAGCATAACCTGGCTCATCTATCAAGGTTTCCAGCACTCTTTCCCATACGCCTTTGTCCCGCCAATGGCCGGGGTTTTTGCCATCGTTTCTCGGCAACTCCTTCAACGGTCCGGCCACGAAGCGCCTCGCCGAAGGATGCGCCTCCGACATCATTCCCACCACGGCCACTGGCGGTCAGGCGGCCAACAGCCTTCTCGCCTGCGAGATCCTCGCCTTCCTGCTGCAATGAACCGACTTGGTTGACCGCGAACCGGTCTTTGCCCCGCGATTCGCCATGGTGGATTTCCTCAGCCAGAAAATGGCGGTGGGCGATGTGATTCGCGGGGAATGACGGCTTGGTTGCCGACGCATTTCCCCCGCCGTCATTCATCCACACCATCAAGAAAATCCCACCCTGCCAATCACGACACATTCACGGATTTCAAAAAAACAGAGACAACCCGCTTGCGCTCTCCGGAAGCATGGTCTAGATTTTCTCTTGTCACGATGTTCTTCAGGTGGCCGCAAGGCCATAATCGGGAATCCGGTGCAAAACCGGAGCGGTCCCGCCGCTGTGATCCCCCTATGCGCCCGTTTCCAACACGCCACTGCCCCACTGGGGTGGGAAGGCGGAACCGGGTGGGGAGAGCCAGAAGACCGGCCTGAAGCTATTCCTCTCCTGATGTGGTGCGCGGACCCCGCATCCGGACTGTGAAAACACTCCATCCCAACGTCGCCCGGCGACTGCGGTTCCGCCGCTGTCCCGCCGTCAAGGGCGACCATGCAGACACCCATGCCCCACGCGCATCGGAAGGACGACCGGTTGCCCCGTTGCCCTGTCTGCCAAGAGACGATCATGCCGACTCAAATCATCAAACGCGACGGGCGCATCGAGACCTGGTCCACCAAACGCATAGGGGTCGCCATCTTCAAGGCGCTCAAGGGAAGCGGCATCAAGGATCCGATGCTGGCCGACAGGCTCGCCGGAAAGGTCGAGGCCAAGCTCGCGGACATGGACACCCCGGAGCAGGAGCAGGTCCAGGACATGGTGCAGCAGGTGCTCATGGAAGCGCGCCTGTACAAGGTGGCCGAACGGTACATCCTCTACCGGGAAAAGCGGCGCGAACTGCGCACCCAGGACCAATCATTCATGGATATCGTGGGCGTCACCGAGAGCTACCTCGACAATCTCGACTGGCGTGTCAGCGAAAACTCGAACATGGTCCACTCCTTCCAGGGGCTGATTCTGCACATGGCAGGCTCGGTGCAGGCCCGCTACGTTCTGGAGAAGTATCCCGAGGAAGTGCGCATGGCCCACAACCACGGGTACTTTCACATTCACGACCTGTCCTTTGGGCTGGCGGGATATTGCTCGGGCTGGAGCCTGCGCGATCTGCTGCTTGAAGGGTTCAACCTGCGCGATCGCTGCTCGTCCACCCCGGCCAAGCATTTCGATGCCGCGTGCGGACAGATCGTCAATTTCCTGGGCACCCTGCAAAACGAATGGGCGGGCGCCCAGGCATTCAACAATGTGGACACCTATCTCGCGCCCTTTGTCCGGCACGACGGGCTGGACTATGCAGCGGTCAAGCAGCAGGTGCAAAAGCTGCTGTTCAACCTGAACGCCACCTCGCGCTGGGGCGGGCAGAGCCCGTTCACCAACTTCACCTTTGACGTCGTGCCCCCGGCCCACATCGCAGGCGAGGCCGTCATCCTCGGCGGCAAGCTGCTGGATTCGACCTACGGCGAGTATGCCCTTGAAATGGCTCTGATCAACCGGGCCTTTCTTGAAGTCATGCTCGAAGGTGACGCTGCTGGCCGCATCTTCTCCTTCCCCATCCCGACATACAACGTGACCAAGGATTTTCCCTGGGAGTCGGAAGTCGGCAAGCTGCTGCTCAAGATGACCGCCAAATATGGCGCACCCTATTTCCAGAACTTCATCAATTCCGACCTCAACCCCGAGGACGTGCGCTCCATGTGCTGCCGACTCCAGATGGATCTTCGGGAAATCCGCAAGAAGACCGGCGGCCTTTTCGGCGCGGGCGATCTGACCGGCTCTGTCGGCGTGGTCACCCTGAACCTGCCCAAGCTCGCCTACCTGGCCCACAACGAGGAGGACTTCTTTGAGCTGCTTTCCGAATACGCGGAGCTGGCCATGGAGTCCCTGGAATTCAAGCGCAAGATCGTGGAGAAAAATCTTGAGGCCGGGATGTTTCCCTACTCCCGCCGCTACCTGAAGAACGGCTTCAAGGGGCACTTCTCCACCATCGGCCTCATCGGCGGGCACGAGGCCTGCGTCAACCTGCTTGGCAAAGGGATGGAGACGCCTTCGGGCCTGAGCCTCATGCAGCGCACCCTCAACCATCTGCGCAGGCTGGTGGTCAGGTTTCAGGAAGAGACCGGAAACCTGTACAACCTGGAAGCCACGCCGGGCGAAGGAACATGCTACCGGCTGGCCAAGATCGACAGGGAGCTCTACGCCGACATCCACACCTCGGGCGGCGAGGTGCCATACTACACCAACTCGACCCTGCTGCCCGTGGGAGCCAGCCAGGATGTCTTCTTCGCCCTGGAGCACCAGAACGAACTGCAGCCCCTCTACAACGGAGGAACTGTCTTCCACACCTTCCTGGGCGAGGCCGCACCCGATGAGGAAAGCGTCAAGAACTTCCTGCTCAAGGCCATGAGCAAGACCAAGATTCCATACATCTCGGTCACCCCGACCTTCTCGGTATGCGACGACCACGGGTATATCTACGGCGAGCACTTCACCTGCCCGACCTGCGACAGGGACACCGAAGTCTACACCCGCGTGGTGGGCTACTATAGACCCGTGGGCCGCTGGAACAAGGGCAAACAGGAAGAATACAAGGACCGGGTGGAATTCTCCCAGGAGACATTCTGCACCGCCTGACCCTTTTGAGGACATCCGTCAGATGATATTGGACGCCAATCAGATCGTTGCCATTCGGCAGCATAATGACGAGGAAATTCGTCGGGGGAGCCGTGCAACGCACGGCTACCCCGCCCAGACCATCCAGAACCTGCTGCACACCATCGAGGCCCTCAAAAACGAGAAACGCAAGTGGAAAAAACTCGCCCAGGATCGTGGCAAGGCCCTCGACAAAATCGTTGAAATCGCGAGCGGCAGCACCGAATCAGGGAGCACGGGCAAGTAAAAACATACCCAAAAAAAAGAATCCCCCCGCGCACCCAATGGCGCAGGGGGAACCCTCCTCCCAAACCCAGTCAAATCCCAAATATCTACCCGGCCCGCGCCGCCACCTTCACCGCTTCTTCAACCTTGCCCTGGGCCTCAAGGGCCTCCACAAGCGTCTCCCAATACACGTCCTTGTCCGGCGACAGGGCCGACGACTGCCGGGCCAGCACCTCGGCGATCTGGGGGTCCTCCCCCTGGTCGAGGTAGAGCCGGGCCAGCATGTGCATGGCCTGATGATCGTTGTGGTCGGCATTGAGGGCGAGATGCAGGTATTCGCGGGTGGCGTCGATGTCGCCCTGCCTGTAGGCGATGCGGGCCAGCGGCCTGAGCACCATGCGCTCGCCGCCGGGCTGGGCAGCGGCTTTTTTGTAATGGTTGGCCGCCTTCTTGAGATGCCCTGCCTGCTCGCTGATGGAACCAAGCCGCATCAGGGCGTAGACATGGCCGGGGTCAGCCTTGAGGCACTGACGATACGCCTGTTCGGCCTTCTTGAGATCACCCAGGCGGTGGTTGGCCCAGCCGAGATTGTACAGGGCCAGGACATCCTTCTTGTCAATGGCCGAGACCTGCTCGAACTGTCGGCGGGCGTCCTCGAACCGGCCAAGCTGGGCGTAGCAGATGCCGAGCGAGTTGCGGGCCAGAAGGTTGTGCTCGTCGTCCAGGAGCGCGAGCTTGAACTCCTCAATGGCCCCGTAGATGTCGCCGTCCATGAACCGGCGATCCGCAGCGAGGTTGAGGGAGATGGAATCGAACACGGCCACTCGCGGCTCCGGAAGCAACAGGGCGTGCTCCAAGGCCTTGCGGCAGTTTTCGAGAATGTCCGCGCGGTCAAAATTGAGAAAGGGATGGCAGGCCGAGCCGATGGAGACCGACACGCCCAGGGTGTCTGCCGCCAGCTTGGCGATTTCGAGGGACCGGGCGCGCAGGGTCGGCCCGTCCACGCCCTCCTGGAAAAAGATCATGCCGTTGAGTCCGTAACGGCCCCCGAACGCGCCCTCGCCAAAGCCGCCGCGCGCCAGCCCGGCCACATCGGCCACCAATTGATCCATGGCCTCCTGATACGCTGCATCGGCATCGGCGGGCTGATCGAGCACGCGGATGAGGGACAGGCCGAAGGTTTCGGGCTTGAGCCGCGCCGTTGCCAGAGTGGCCACGAAATCGCTGTAGCTGACGAGTCTGGTAGCCGCGTCCTTGCGCGGCGGCGCGCCCGGAACCGACACTCCGGGCCGGTCGCTGAAATGGGGCTCATCGCCTGTGACGAGCTTGAGCAGGTCGCCGGGCTTCACGTTCCAACTGGCGTCGCCCAGGTGGAGGATTTCGGCCACCGCGGTTTCGCTCTGCACCTCGACCAGGACCACCTCGGCCTTGAACATGGCCGGGGAGCGCCCTGCCTGGACAGCGGGTTCCGCGCCGGACTGGGAGGCCTTGGGGGCGCGCACCAGGAAACGCAGGCCGACCTTGGCCCCGGACGATTCGCCGAGACTGACGACCACGCGGTTCATGGGCAAGGCTTCGAGCACGCGCCCGCCCTTGGCCAGGATGTCGGCATAGCTGAAGACCCGGTTGCGGCCCAGGTCCTTGGCCACGCTCACGCTCTTGCGCGCCTTGCGCACGAGCATCCGCGCCTGCTCCGAGGGGGCGCGGCGGAACTGGCCGCCCTCAAGCCCCTGGGGATAGTTGACGAAACCCACGCTGGTGGTCACGGTGATGATGTCGTTGGTGATGTCGTCCACAAAGGAGAGCTTGCCGATGCCCGAGCGGATGACCTCGGAAAGCTGGAAGCAGGCGCGCGGCTTGGCGTCGGGAACGAGTACGGCGAACTTGTCGTTGGCCAGCCGCGAGACCGTGGTGTACTTGGGGCAGACCAGATCGAGCAGGCGGCCCACCTCGGCCACAATGTCGTCGCCGATGAGGTAGCCGTAGTGTTCATTGATCCAGAGAAAGTTGTCGAGATCGACATAGAGCACGCCAAGAGTGCCGGAAAAGACCTGCTCGACCTCGCAGACGGGCGTGCCGACCACACCCTGCACCACGGTTCCGTTGCGCGCGGCGGCCCCGGCCCGGCAGTTGCCGGTGGCCAGACATCCCTGCACCTGATCGATGGCCTTCATGAGCTCGGCCACGAAATAGTCGCGGGTGAAGAGCCCGGTCAGCGGATCGGTGACGCTTTTCTTGTACAGGGCGAGCTTTTCCAGCACGGCGGAGGCCAGGGCCATGATGTAGCGCGGGGCCACGGACGGTGCCTTGAGCTTCACGCCCTTGGCGATGAAATAGCAGAGCATCCGGCCCTGGAAGACCAGCGGCAGGATCAGCTCGCCATCGTCACGCCGGAACTCGGGCTCAGGGATCGGGCCTTCCGCCTCCTGCCTGGGGAAGAACAGGCTGTACGAACTGAAGGGAAGAAACTCGGCAATGCAATCCTTGATCGTATGCTCGAAGTCGATCAGCTCCTGAGGAGTGAACGACAGGCTCCCGTCCGCGAAAATGTCTTTTATCGTCCTCATAATCCGGGAGCTTACAACGCACGCTTGTTTTACTCAAATAAAAGTTTGCCCCGGCACGATCCGACACATCCCGCCCCACCCCCGACCCCGCTGCGCACAAAGGGCGCGAGGACTATATCAATACATTTGGATATTGACATTTCATCCGAATAGTCATAGCTAGGCCGACAGCTGCCGTGCTAGCAGCATGAGATCATGAACATCATCACCGACCCGCAAGAACTCCAACAACAATGCCTCGCCTGGCGACGCCAGGGCCTGCGCACCGGCCTTGTGCCGACCATGGGCTATCTGCATGACGGCCACATGGCGCTCATGCGCCACGCCCGCACCCTGTGCGACCGGCTCGTGACCTCCATCTTCCTGAACCCCGCCCAGTTCGGTCCGGGCGAGGATCTGGACAAATACCCCCACGACCCCGAAGGCGACAGGGCCAAGGCTGAGGCGTGCGGGACAGACCTGCTCTTCATGCCCAAACCGTCGGCCATGTACGCGCCCGACCACGCCACCTGGATAGACGTGCCCGACCTTGGCCGCCACCTGTGCGGGGCCAGACGGCCCGGTCATTTCCGGGGGGTATGCACGGTGGTCAACAAGCTCTTCATGCTCGCCCAGCCCGAGGTGGCGGTCTTTGGCCGCAAGGACTGGCAGCAGTTGGCCATCCTGCAACGCATGGTCCGCGACCTGAACATCCCGGTGACCATGGTCGGCCACGACATCGTGCGCGAGGACGACGGCCTGGCCCTCAGCTCGCGCAACGCCTACCTCACGCCGACGGAGCGCGCCGCTGCCCCGGCCATCCGCCAGGGGCTTGTGAAGCTGGCCGAAATGCTGCACAAGGGCGAGCGCGATCCCGAGGTCGCCAAGCGGTTTTTGCGTGACGAATTCGCCGCCACCCTGCCCATGGGCAAGATCGACTACATCGAGCTGGTCGACCCGGACGACATTACCCCGGTGGGTGCCGTGACCGGCCCTGTGCTGGCCGCTGTCGCCGTGGGCATGGGCAAGGCAAGACTTATAGACAATATTTTGATAGAGGTGTGAGCCCTGTGGCACAACGATGCTTTTTGAGCGCCAAGATTCACGGCGCGACCATCACCTGCGCGAACCTGGAGTACCGGGGGAGCATCTCCATCGACACCGTGTTGATGAAGACCGTGGGCCTTTTGCCCTACGAGCAGGTGGACGTGTACAACCTGGACAACGGGGAACGACTGACCACCTACGCCATCCCCGGCGCTAAAGGCGAGATATGCCTCAACGGAGCCGCCGCCCACAAGGGCGCGCCGGGCCAGCGGGTGATCATCGCCTCCTATGTGTGGCTTGACGAGCAAGAGGCCCGGACGCGCAAGCCCAGGGTCGTCATCGCAGACAACAACAACGGCGTCGACCAGATCCTCGAGTGCGAACTCGACCCGGATTTTTAGGCGCGTATTACCGTAGGACTCTTTAAGGAGGATTCAATGCAGATCGAAGGAAAGTACCTGTTCACCTCGGAATCCGTGACCGAAGGCCATCCCGACAAGGTCGCCGACCAGATCTCCGACGCCATCCTGGACACCATCATTCGCCAGGACCCTAACGCCCGCGTGGCCTGCGAAACCCTGGTCACCACCGGCCTGGCTTTCATCGCCGGGGAAATTTCCACCACCGCCTTTGCCGATTTCCCGGAGATCGTCCGGGCCACCATCAAGGACATCGGCTACTGCAGCTCCGACACCATGGGCTTTGACTGGCAGACCTGCGCGGTCATCTCCTCCATCGACAAGCAGTCCCCGGACATCGCCCAGGGCGTCAACCGCACCAAGCCCGAGGAACAGGGCGCTGGCGACCAGGGCATGATGTTCGGCTTTGCCACCAATGAGACCCCGACCCTGATGCCCACCCCCATCTACTACGCGCACAAGCTTTCCCGCCGCCTGACCTATGTGCGCAAGGAGGGCATCCTCGATTTCCTGCGCCCGGACGGCAAGACCCAGGTCTGCGTCGAGTTCGACAGCGGCAAACCCGTGCGCATCGACAACGTGGTCGTCTCCTCCCAGCATTCCGAGAGCATTGCCTACGCCGACCTCAAGGAAGCCATCCTGCAGGAAGTCATCATGAAGACCCTGCCCGAGGAGCTGATCGACGAGAAGCTCAAGACCTACATCAACCCCACGGGCCGTTTCGTCATCGGCGGTCCGGTCGGCGACTGCGGACTCACTGGCCGCAAGATCATCAACGACACCTACGGCGGAGCCGGTGCCCACGGCGGCGGCGCGTTCTCCGGCAAGGACCCGTCCAAGGTGGACCGCTCCGGCGCGTACATGGCCCGCTATGTGGCCAAGAACGTGGTGGCTGCAGGCCTCGCCGACATGTGCGAAGTCCAGATCGCCTACGCCATCGGCGTGGCCGAGCCGGTCTCCGTGGTCGTCTGCTCGCGCGGCACCGGCCAGGTGACTGACGAACAGCTGACCAAGGCCGTCAAAGAGGTCTTTGACATGCGCCCCTACTTCATCCAGGAGCGGCTCAACCTGCGCCGCCCCATCTTCCAGCTGACCACCAACTACGGTCACTTTGGCCGCGAACGCCCGGAGTTCACCTGGGAAATGACCGACGCGGTGGACGACCTGCGCACCGCCTGCAAGATCTGACCGACTCCCTCTGTCCACGCACAAGGGGCGGGAACATGCTGTTCCCGCCCCTTTTTGCTTCTCTCTTTCCAGGTCCGGCTGCCGCGCCGCCATTGCAGCTACTCCGACGCAGCCTCCCGCCCGCCCCTCCGCGCGGCCTCCATGCGGGCAAGCTCGCGTGAAAAGGCCTCGGCCAGCCGTTTGCCGTGCGCCTCGTCCAGCCTGGAGAAAGCTATGTGCAGAGACATCTGCGCCAGCACCAGGACCTCCCGCACCTGGTCGCCGCAATCCAACTGCTTCAGGAAGTGCTCTCCAGGGCTCCGGGCAACCATGGCCGCGTCGATGCGTCCCTCGCACAGCATGGCGAACATTGTCCGCACATCCTTGAACAACTGGAGTGATCCCGGAATCCGTTCGACCACGCCCGAACCGTAATGGTGGCCCCGGACCAGTCCCACCCGCAAACCTGCGAGATCCTCCAGGGACTCGGGATGCAGATCACCCCGGGCCACAAACACCACGGTTTCGTCATGGGCAAGCGGCTGCTGCGCGAAAATCAACGATCTTTCGCGCTCCTCGGACCGGAAGAGCGAAAAGATCCCGTCCGCGTGGCCCGTGCGCACGTCGTCCAAGGCCCGTGCCCAAGGGCGGTGCATGAAGACCGGAGTCAGTCCCAGTTCGGCGCACACCTGCCGGATCAGAGCCACGCTTTCGCCCTGCGCCTCGCCGTCCTGTTGGTACTCAAAGGGCGGGAAATCCTCGTAGACCAGACGCACCTCTTCAGCCAGGACTTGGCCGCCGACCAGCAGGACGCTCAGGGCAAGACAGAATCCAGGAAGGACACGACGCATACAAGGCATAAAGTTGCGCATCATCACAGTTTATTGGCCCCCTGCCGCCAAGTCAAACGCCCATCCGGGAGTGGCCCGCCTGGGACAAGAGGCGCACAATCCGCAATGGCTCGCCGCCGGGTCACGAAGATGGACAACCAGTGCTGGCAGAGTGTCCGCTCGCCCGTATTGGAGCGGGCGAGCCTGCATGTGCCGAAATCGCTCAACGGCGGCCCCAGAGATGGAGGATGAAGACCGTGCTCCTGATGCCTTCGGGAGCGCGATGGTTGCCTTCGTAATAGTCGATAAACCGCTGGTAGGCCTGCCGGGACGGCTGCTTGGCACCGGGCGTGGCCGTGGCCCCGGTGGCGCGATGGGCGCGCAGCATG
The DNA here is from genome assembly GCF_000176915.2 of Pseudodesulfovibrio aespoeensis Aspo-2. Lineage (NCBI taxonomy): Bacteria > Pseudomonadati > Thermodesulfobacteriota > Desulfovibrionia > Desulfovibrionales > Desulfovibrionaceae > Pseudodesulfovibrio > Pseudodesulfovibrio aespoeensis. Next base: position 1,085,566 of record NC_014844.1, on the reverse strand, counting down.
TCCGCCACGGTCGGATAGTGGACCACATGGGTCACGATCTCCGACTCAAGAACCATGGGCGAGGCGTCCTGCAATATCTCCACAAAATCCTGAGCAGGACGCATGGGGAGCATGGAACCGAAACCGGATGCAGCCGAAGCCTCGGCGAATTCGGCATAAGTCCCCTCGACAAAAATGGACAGGGAGAACCGACCGCCGTGCCTGAGCAGCCTGAGGTTGTCGTGGATGGACACCTCGGGCGAACGATACCACTGCATGGTGGACGAACTGACCAACAGCTCGAAGCTCTCCTGAGGGAAACAGAGGTACTCGCCGTCAGCGGCGACGAACTCGGGATTGGTCAATCCGTCCCGGCTCACCTGGGCGAGCATGCCGGGGGAGATGTCCACGGCCACGTAACGGGAATGGGTGCAGCGTTCGGCGATGTGCCGGGTCAGTACGCCACCGCCCGCGCCGATTTCGAGAATGGCCGGATACTCGCCCGTCGGGACGTGCTCGGCGCACCGCAGCGCCGCCCGATCCTGGACCTGAGCGGCCTCGGCATAGGTGTTCCTGGCCCGCTCGAAAGCCCGGCGGATGCTCTCCTTAGACAGCGGTATCGACAAGATCGTGTCCTGAAATGTAATGACCGCACGCAAGGGTCTGGCAGGATGCGTCCGGCATGACCTCCCGGATATCCTCTGTGGCGTGGGGCGGCACGATGCGATCATGCTCGCCGTGGACGAGGATCGTTTTCCTTCCGCCCAGGTGCGAAGGCATGGCGCGGGAGACGCACAGATACTCCAGACCGGCGATCAACCCCTCGGCGTCGCCATGGCAGTGCACGGGCCGCCCGTTGTATCCGCAGTTGGCGTGAAAGCGGCGCACCACCTGCTCCGGGTCCCGGCGCATCTCGCGGATCATCAGCCGTACCGCCTTTTCCGGAGTATAGTCGGTGAAGGCCAGAAACGGAGCCAGGAGAATGATCCGTTCAAACCGGTTCACCACGCGGCTCCATCGCTTGAGGATCATGTGCGCGCCCGTGGACCAGCCTATGAGCGTGGAAGCGGCGGACGCATCCAACCGGTCAAAGACCTCACGCTCGGCATGGCGGACAAAGGGCAGCAAGAATTCACCCTTTCCAGCCAGGGAAGGAAAGAGCTCCGGGTAGCCCGCCCAGCCGGATACAAAAAGAAAATCGTCGATCACTCTCGCTCCGTCATCTGCACCACAGCCGTCTTGAAAAGCGTCAGGTCCGCATCGGTCAGGTCCGCCCGCAGGCTGATGCGCAGGCGGGCCGTGTTCTGGGGCACCGTGGGCGGGCGGATGGCCCCGACAAGAACACCGTATTCCATGAGCGCGTCCCGCGCGGCCAGGGCCGCGTCGTTGGAGCCGAGCATCACCGGAATGATCGCGGTCTGCGACGAACCGACATCAAGGCCCAGCGAACCGAGGAACTCGCGAACATCGCGGGCCATGCCGAGCAGCCGATTCCCCATCGTGCCTGTCTCGCGCACCAGACGCACAGCCGCGAGGCTCGCGCCCACGACTGCGGGCGGCAGGGCCGTGGAAAAAACGAACGGCCTGCCGGTATTTCGCAGGTATCCGATGATGTCCGCCTTGCCCGCGACGTATGCGCCGTAGGAGCCGAACCCCTTGCTGAAGGTTCCCATATGGATGTCCACCCGGTCCGCCAGGCCGAGTTCGGCGGCCAAGCCCCTGCCATTACCGAAGATTCCGGCAGCATGGGCTTCGTCCACCACGGACAGGACGCCGTGATTTTGGCAAAGATCGACAAGAGTTGCAAGATCGGCGATGTCGCCGTCCATGGAAAAGACCGTATCCGTGACCAGCAGCTTCCTGGGCACAGCCGCATGCGCCTCAAGCAGTTCCGCGAGATGGGTCGTGTCGTTATGGCGATAGCGGACATGCTTCGCGCCGGACAGCCGGATGCCGTCCACGATGCTGGCGTGGTTGAGCCGGTCCGAAAAAACCACGGTATGCCGGTCGGCCAGGGCGGAGAGGATCATCAGGTTGGCGGCAAAGCCCGCCCCCACCACCAGCGCGTCCTCCTGCTCCTTGAAGGAGCGCATCTCCCGCTCCAACTCGTCGAGCAGGGCAAAGTTGCCGCTGACGAGCCTTGACGCGCCACTTGACGTGCCATACCGCTCCACGGCCTCGATGGCTCCCTGCCGCAGCGCGGGATGGCCGGCCAGTCCGAGATAGTTGTTGGACGCGAGGTTGAGCAGTTCCCGACCGTCATAGAGCAAAATCTTGTCCGCGCCATGGTCCACGGGCGGTATTTGACGGATGCGGTTTCCTTCCCTAAGCTTCGCCACTTCTCTCGCGATATACTCTTTATAGGAATGTTCAGACATGACGATGGATAGGATACCACAGGCTCTCTGGCTTCCGGTCACTCAGATGAAAGACCTTGAGGAACACCCGGCGCTCAGGATCTGCTCCGGGAAAGGAATATATGTATACAACGCCAAAGGCAAACCGTACATCGACGCCATCAGTTCATGGTGGACCAATATTTTCGGCCATGCCAACCCGCGCATCACCCATGCGCTGGCCAAACAGGCGGCGCAACTGGAACACGTCCTGTTCGCTGGCGTCATCCATCCCCCGGCCGAGGAGCTGGCCCGCCGCCTGGCCGACCTGACGCCGGACGAACTGACCAAGGTGTTCTTTGCCGGAGACGGGGCGAGCGCCGTGGAAATCGCCATGAAGATGAGCTACGGCTACCGCCGCAACACGGGCCAGCCGGAAAAAAGGCGGTTCGTCGGCCTGTCCGGCGGCTATCACGGCGAAACTCTCGGCGCTTTGTCCATATGTGGACACGACGCCTTTTCCGACATCTACCGGCCACTCATGCCGGACAACATCAGCGTCACCGGACCGGACTGCTACCGCTGCCCATACGATCGGACGCGCACCGACTGCGACGCCGAATGCTTCGAGCCCATGGAGCGGACCCTGGAGGAGCGAGGCCGGGAAATCACGGCGGTCTTTGTCGAGCCCCTGGCCCAGGGAGCCGCGGGCTGGCGGTTTTACCCCCCGCGCTATCTGCACAAGCTGCGCGAGTGTACGCGGCACCATGACATCCACCTCGCGTTTGACGAAATCGCGGTCGGCTTTGGTCGCCTCGGCACCATGTTCGCCATGGAGCAGGCCGGGGTCACCCCGGACTTCGTGACCCTGTCCAAATCCATCACCTCGGGCACGCTCCCGCTCTCGGTGGTCATGACCACGGATGCGGTCTACGAATCGTTTCTGGGCGACTTCACCGAACTGAAGGCGTTCATGCACAGCCACACCTACATGGGCAATCCCCTGGCCTGCGCCGTGGCCAACGAGACGCTGTCCATGTTCGAAGAACTGAATGTCCTCGAAACCAACAAGCCGAAATATCGTCATCTGGCCGACTATGCCGCGCAGCGGTTCGCCGGGCACCGCCATGTGGGCGAGGTCCGCTCCCTGGGCTTCATCACCTGCGTCGAGCTGGTGGCCGACCCGGGGACCAGGACTCCTCTTGACTGGAAACAGCGGACCGGGTTCAGGATATTCCGGGAAGCGCTCAAGCGGGGCGCGCTGCTGCGCAACCTCGGCGACTGCATCTACTTCCTGCCGCCCTACGTCATCACGCAGGACGAAATCACCCGGCTGGTGGACATTGCCCATGCCGCCATGGTCGAAGTGCTGGGGGAATGATGGAACGCTACTTCATCTCCGGCACCAATACCGAAGTCGGGAAGACGGTCTTCTCCGCATGGCTGGCAAAACGATTCATGGCCGAAGGGAAACGCGTCACCTACGTCAAGCCCGTGCAGACCGGCTTCCCTGCCGACGACGACGCCGCCTTTGTCCGCACGCATACGGGGCTCGCTCCGGCAGACGCCCGAGTCATCATGACCGGCACCGAGCCGGTGGCCCCCTGCTTTCTCTGGGAGACGTTCCCCTTTGACGCGGTGGCGGACACGATCAACGCCGTTTCCGAGTGCGATGTCCTGCTCGTCGAGGGGGCCGGAGGACTGCTCGTGCCCCTGGACATGAACAGGCAGATGTACGAAATCGCCCGCGCCTGCGACCTGCGCACCATCCTCGTGGTTCCCAACCGCCTGGGATGCATCAATGACGCCCTGCTCTCGGCGCATTTCCTGGCATCCAAGGGACTGCCCCTGGCCGGTCTGGCCGTCAATGACCATTATGCATCCGACGCCTGCAACAATGAACGCAACAAGCGGATGCTCGACCATCTCCTGCCCGGATCGGTCGCCTACGTCTTTGGGACGCTGGACACTCCCTGAGCATGGCCCCACCCTGACAGGAGGCTACAGTCCGCAGGCCATGTCCTCGCGGCTCATGTCGGTGCACAGGATCAGGTGGCGGCCACAGCACTTGTGATAGAAGACCCGCGAGATGGTGGTGCACAAGTTGCCCGAGGCGAGGGAGATGTACGGATCGGTGGTGAACTTCTCAAGCCCGGCCTGGATGGGCAGGAAGTATTCCTTGAGGGAGTGGTCGGCCCCCACACGGGCGGGTTCGTAGAGGAACCGCTTGCTCTTCTTGAGCTTCAGGGGATCGCACAGGGTGTCGGACACCTGCCGCCCCTTCATGTCGAGCACATAGACGCACTCCACGCCCTCGTGCTGATCGATGAACTGAGTCAGCGCCTGGTTGAGCCCGCGCGACGGGGTTTCGGACAGCCCCTGGCACATGGTCAGGATGGTCAGATCGTAGCTGGAGAAGAGACGCTTCTCTTCGGCGATGCGCCGGGTGCGGTTGTGCCGGTGCTTCTCGGCCAGGGCGTCCACCTTGTCGGCCATGCCGGGCACGGCGTCCAGCCCGGGCGCGGGCCGGGCAAAGAAGAACCCCTGAAAGACATCGATCCCGTTGGCCAGGAGGCACATGGTCTCCTCGCTCGTCTCCACGCCCTCGGCCAGGACAAGGCAGCCCAGCCGGTTGGCCATCTGCACGAAACTGCGCGCCACCTCAAGCTTGTGGAACTGCTCGTTGACCCCGCTGATGAGCGAACGGTCGAGCTTGAGCACGTCCGGCTTGAGCAGCGGAATGCGGTCCAGGTTGGAGAAACCCGCGCCCACGTCGTCAAGCGCGATGAGGAAGTTCTTTTTCCGGTAGAAGCGGACGAACTCCAGCAGGGCGTCCATGTCCTCGCACCGGGATTCAATGATCTCGATGATGACGTTGTTTGGACTGATGTCGCACCGCTTGATCAGCTTGAGCAGGTGGTTGGACCCCCTGGTGTCCTCGCTGATACAGGCGGCGTCGATGTTCATGGAGAGCATGACGCTCTTGTCGCGCCGATGCAGGGCGGCGAATGATTCCGCAGCCCGCGTGCGGCAGACACGGTCCAGGGCGAGCCGCGTCTCCGGGTCGCTGGCCAGGCCGAACAGGACCGACGGCGGGATGATCTCGCCGCTGGCCCCATCAAACCCCCGGCTGAGCGCCTCAAGCCCGATGACGGCCTTGCGCTTGAGCGAGACCTGAGGCTGGAAATGGGTGACGATGGCGCCCGTCTCGATGATTTCGTGGAGGTCGGTCACAGTGATGGGCATAAGGGTGTCTGTCGTCATTTCAGCGTTGTCCGCGGGCGGGCTTGATTCATGGATATTCTTCGGGCAAGGGCCGGGGCGGCTTGGGCCGCCCCGGATCCCGTATGTCATCGCATTTCCGTTCCTAGAGGATTCCGTCCTCGCCCGTTCTGATGCGCATGGCCTTGGCCAGCTCGGTCACGAAGATGACGCCGTCGCCTTCCTTGCCCGTCTGTCCGGCGGCCTTGATGGCCTCGATGGCCTTGGCCTCGAAGTCGTCGTTGACGCCGATCTCAAGGCGCACCTTCTTGAGCAGGTTCACCTCCATCTGCACGCCGCGATAGGTCTCGGTAAATCCCTTCTGCCGACCGGAGCCAAGGATATTGGTCACGGACAGGGAGTATATCTCCTTGGCGTAAAGCGCCTGCTTCACGTCGTTGAGCTTTTCGGGCCTGATGTATGCTATGATGAGCTTCATTTCACTAATCTCCTTGATGATGTCTGATGATCGCGGATGTCGCCTACTCGTTGCTGAAGAGCTGGAATCCGCTGTAGGACTCGCTGCCGTGCTCGGCAATGTCCAGGCCCTTGAGCTCCTCTTCCTTTTCCACGCGCAGGCCGAACACGCCCTTGATCACCGTCATGAGGATGAAACCCGCGCCAAAGGCCCAGGCAAAGAACACGCCCACGCCGATGAGCTGCACGCCCAGCTGGGCGAATCCACCGCCGAACAGCAGACCGCCGTCGGTGTTGAACAGACCGCAGGCAATGGTGCCCCACGCGCCGCACACGCCGTGCACGGACGCCGCGCCGACCGGGTCGTCGATCCTGAGAACCTTGTCGATGAACTCAATGGACAGAACCACCAGCAAACCGGCGATAAGCCCAATGACGATGGAGGAACCGGGGCTGACCGTGGCGCAACCGGCGGTGATGCCCACCAGACCGGCCAGGGCGCCGTTGAGAGTCATGGAGATGTCGGGCTTGCCAAAGCGGAACCAGGAGATGCACATGGCTCCGAGCACGCCCGCGCAGGCGGCCAGGGAGGTGTTCATGGCGATCAGGCCGATGGTGTCGTCGGCAGTGGTGGTGGAACCGGGGTTGAATCCGAACCAGCCGAACCAGAGGAGGAACACGCCCAGAGCGGCCAGCGGGATGTTGTGGCCGGGAATGGCCTTGGCCTTGCCGTCTTCAGTGTACTTGCCCACGCGCGGGCCGAGGACCAGGGCACCGGCCAGGGCTATCCATCCGCCCACGGAGTGGACCACCGAGGAACCGGCGAAGTCGACGAAACCGAGGCCTTCGAGCCAGCCCGCGCCGTCATCGCCCAGCCACAGCGAGCCCCAGGCCCAGTGGCCGGAGATGGGGTAGATGATGCCGGTAACCACGATGGAAACCAGGACGTAGCTCCCGAACTTGGTGCGCTCAGCCATGCCGCCCGAAACGATGGTGGCGGCGGTGGCGGCAAACACGGACTGGAAGAACCAGAAGGTGTAGGACCAGGGCAGGTCGGCCTCGCCCACGCCGCTTAAGGCGTAGCCGGAGGTGCCCATGAAACCGCCCGCGTCAATGCCGAACATGAGGGCGAACCCGAACAGGAAAAAGCAGATGGAACCAACGGAAAAATCCAGAAAGTTCTTCATCATGATGTTGCCTGCCGATTTGGCGCGGGTGAAACCGGCCTCGACGCAGCCGAACCCGGCCTGCATGAGCATGACCAGAAAGGCGGCCACGAGCGTCCACAGGATGTTGGCGTTGGACTGGGTGAGGTACTCCACCTCTTGTGCATGGGCCAGGGCCGGGGCGAGGACGGCCATCATGGCCGCCATCCCGATGGCGACCTTTGCATAAACGGGGGTCAGGGACTTTCTCAGAAACATTTGGATACTCCTCCTTGGATGAAATGCGTTTCTACCTGCGCTCCCCATATCAAAACCCGTGCCAAACACGGCAAGTATTGCTGTTCATGTAAAATTGCTCCAAAAGACAGTTTTTTTATAGTTATAATTTTTCAAAATTGTAACTAGATGCATTTTTGAAACATGCATTTTCGACAAAATATGTCAATATGAGGAACCATGGAAAAATGACCGCCGGTCGCACGATTATATGGTATTAGGCTCCATCCCCATGAAATCCTGATGAAAGTTTTTGTTGACAGAATTTTCTTCACGGTGTAGCTCTTGTCTCCATGAACATCACCACTGGCCTCCCCTCCTCCTTTACCTCCTTTTATTTTGGATATTGGTATAGCCGCACGCGCGGTCTCGGGAGAGGTACACTGTAAGCCAGGTGGTGGGTTACAACCGAAAAACAAAGACAAACCTCTTCAAGGGCCGCGGGCGAAAGCCGGCGGCCCTTGTTTTTTCCAAGGGACGTGACGGCGATCAGGCAGACCCGCAGCCTGCAAGGGACAACCGCAGGAGAACGACATGCATATCGGCAAAGCGATCAGACTCGAAAGAATCTTCAACCGGAACACAGGCCGGACCATTGTGGTGCCCATGGATCACGGCGTGACCGTCGGCCCCATCGACGGGCTGGTGGACATGCGCGAAGCCGTGGGCAAGGTGGTGGACGGCGGGGCCAACGCGGTCATAGAGCACAAAGGCCTCGTGCGATGCGGCCACCGCGCCACCGGGCGCGACGTCGGCCTGATCGTCCACCTCTCCGCCTCCACCTCCCTCTCCCCCTTCCCCAATGCAAAAAGCCTCGTCGCCTCTGTGGAAGACGCTGTGCGCCTGGGTGCCGATGCGGTCTCCATCCACTGCAATCTCGGCGACGCAACCGAAGCCGCCATGCTGGCCGATTTCGGCAAAGTGGCCTCGGACGCCGCCAACTGGGGCATGCCGCTGCTGGCCATGGTCTACGCCCGCGGCCCCAAGGTTAGCGACGAATACGCCCCGTCCGTGGTGGCCCACTGCGCCCGCGTGGGCACCGAGCTGGGAGCGGACGTGGTCAAGGTTCCCTACACCGGCGACATCGAATCCTTCGCCAGGGTCTGCGACTCCTGCTGCGTGCCCATCGTCATCGCGGGCGGGCCGAAACTTGACAGCACGCAGGCATTCATTCAGATGGTGCATGACTCCCTGCAGGCGGGCGGCGCAGGGCTCTCCGTGGGCCGCAACGTGTTCCAGCACGCCAACCCCACCCGACTGGTCGAGGCCCTGAACATGGTCGTGCACGGCGACGAGACAGTGGAAGCCGCCCTCGCCCACATCAACGAATAATCTACCGGAAAAACAATGAAAACCATCATCTTCAAAGCCATCCCCTTTGACAAGACCCTGCTCACCCTGGCCCTGGAGTCGGGCGTGGACGCGGTCATGGTCGAAAAGGAGCAGGTGGCGGCGGTCCAGGCCCTGGGCCGGGTCACGGTCATCACCCCCAAGGACTTGCCTGTGGTCGCCCTGACCCAAAAATCCGACGAGGAAGAGGCCGTGGCGCGCATCAAAAAGGGCGAGAACATCGTCCTTGCCAAGGGGTGGGAGATCATCCCGGTGGAAAACATCCTGGCCCAGGTGGACACCCTGGCCCTGGAATGCGAGAATCTGGACCGGGCAATCCTGGCCGCAGGCATCCTGGAGCGCGGCTGCGATACCATCGTGGTCCTGCCCGAAGGCGCGACCGACCTGAAACGCATCGTCGCGGAACTCAAACTCTCGCAGGGAACCATGGAACTCGAGACCGCCACCATTACCGCCATCAAGCCAGCCGGGCTCGGCCACCGCGTCTGCGTGGACACCATCTCCATGCTGAGGCGCGGCCAGGGCATGCTGGTGGGCAATTCCAGCGCCTTCACCTTTCTGGTGCACGCTGAAACCGAGTCCAACCCCTATGTGGCCGCGCGGCCCTTCCGGGTCAACGCGGGCGCGGTCCACGCCTACACCCGGATGCCCGGCGACAAGACCACCTATCTCGAAGAACTGGCCGCCGGAACCGACGTGCTCATCGTCGGCGCGGACGGCTCCAGCTCCCTGGCCACCGTGGGCCGGGTCAAGGTGGAGGTCCGCCCCATGCTGCTCGTCACCGCCGAGGTCAAGGACAAGAACGGTGCCCGCCAGGGACAGGTCTTCCTGCAAAACGCCGAGACCATCCGCGTGGTCAGCGACAAGGGCGACCCGGTCTCGGTGGTCACCCTCAAGGTCGGCGACAAGATCCTGGTCAAGACCGACGAGGCGGGCCGCCATTTTGGCATGCGCATCCAGGAAGACATAAAAGAAGCCTAGCAGGATGTTGAAACCGCACCGTCTGCTTCGTTGCTTCGGCTGTCCCGGACTCTTGCGTATGAAGAATACGCTGCGATCCCGGAACACCCTCGCGCCTCGCATCCGGCACGGTTTGAACATCCTGCGGAATATGGCAATGCACCGTCTGCTTCGTTGCTTCGGCTGTCCCGGACTCTTGCGTATGAAGAATACGCTGCGATCCCGGAACACCCTCGCGCCTCGCATCCGGCACGGTTTGAACATCCTGCGGGACGCAGGACCGCGTCCGGCTTTGAACTCGGCATAACGGGCTAGAAACTTGGAGATACGTCATGGCTGACACGACCGACAACGGCAACATCCCCGACCTGGGGGAGTTGCGCGAGAAGATAGACCGGATCGACAGACAGATCGTGGACCTGCTCAACCAGAGGGCCGACGTGAGCCTTGGCGTGGGCCGGTACAAGGCCGCGCACGGCGAGGCCATCTACAAGCCCTTTCGCGAGCAGGAGGTGCTCAACAAGATCGCGGACTCCAGCCCCGGTCCCCTGCCCGACAAGCACCTGCGCACCATCTATCGCGAGATCATGAGCTCCTCGCGCCATCTGCAACGCCCGGAGCGGGTCGTCTATCTCGGTCCCGAAGGCACCTTCTCCTACTTCGCGGCCATTGAGCACATGGGCAGCGCCGCCGCCCTGACCCCCAAGAACAATTTCGAGGAAATATTCCGGGCCGTGGCCGAAGAAGGCGCGGAACTCGGCGTCATCCCGCTCGAAAACTCCATCGAGGGCACCGTGGGCCAGGTGGTGGACCTGTTCATGAAGTACAAGGTCTACATCCAGGCCGAGGTCTTCAGCCGCATCAGCCACTGCCTCATCTCAAACGCGGAAAAGGCCGAGGACGTGGAGGTGGTCTACTCCCACCCGCAGCCGCTGGGCCAATGCCGCGACTGGCTGCGCACCCACCTGCGCGACGTGCCGACCATCCCCATGGAGTCCACGGCAGAGGCCGCCAAGGTGGTGGCGGGCAAGAAGGCCGCCGCCGTGATCGGCCACATCAAGCTGGCCGATCTGCACGGCATGAACGTTCTGGCCCAGTCCATAGAGGACATCCCCGACAACTGGACCCGGTTCCTGATCATCGGCGCATCGCCCTCCAAGGAAGGCAGGCGGGACAAGACCACCCTGCTCTTCACCCTGCCCGACAAGCCCGGCGCGCTGGCCAGGGTGCTGACCACCATCGCCCACCAGTCCATCAACATGACCAAACTTGAATCGCGCCCCTTCCGCGGCGAAAAATGGAAATACGTCTTCTTCACCGATCTCGAATGCGACCTGGGCAAGGCCAAGTACGAAGAGGTCCTGGAGGACATCAGGCAACAATGCCATACCCTGCGGGTGCTCGGCACCTACCCCACCCAGGAGGAGAGACCATGACCCCAGAGCCCGTCACCGTCGTCGCGCCGCCGTCCAAGTCGCTGTCGCACCGCACCCTCATCGCCGCGGCCCTGGCAAACGGAGTGTCCGAGATATCCGGCGCGCTGGACAGCGACGACATCACCCGCACCAGGGGTTGCCTCGCGGCCTGCGGCGCGACCATCGAGGAGCACGGCGACATGCTCACAGTCACCGGCATGGAGGACGGCCCGCGCGGCGGCAATGCCGACGGCAAGCACAAGGACGAGCCCCCGGCTGAGCTGTTCATGCACGAGTCCGGCACCACCTGCCGGCTGATGACCGCCGTGGCCGCTGCCGGACGCGGGACGTTCCGCGTCCACGGCGCACCGCGCATGCACGAGCGGCCCATGGCCGAGCTGACCGACGCCCTGGCCAAACTCGGCGTCAGGTTCGCCTTCGAGGACAAGCCCGGCCACCTCCCCTTTGTCATGACCACCAAGGGGTATTCCAATAAGAAGATCGAGATCACCCTCGAAGAGAGCAGCCAGTATCTCTCCGGCCTGCTCCTGGGCGCGCCCCTGGCCGATCACGAGACGGTCATCAGCGTCACCGGCAACAAGGCCGTGTCCTGGCCCTATGTGGCCCTGACCCTGCGCATCATGGAAGATTTCAAAGCCGGGTTCGAGGTGGAAATCCGCAAGGACAACCGCTGGCAGGCCGTGCCCTGGCGCTCGGTCAAGACCGTGACCCCAGGCTCCATCCGCTTCGTGGTCAAGCCCACGGGCTACCGGCCCGCCCATTACCGCGTGGAGGGCGACTGGTCCAACGCCAGCTACTTCATGGCCGCCGGGGCCGTGGGCAGGCAGCCCGTGCTGCTCAAGGGGCTGGCCGCCGACTCGCTCCAGGGCGACCGCGCCATCATGGACATCCTGAGCCAGATGGGCGCGACCATCAAGGTGTCGTTTACCGGCATCCTGGTGGAGCCCGGCCCCCTGCACGGCATCGATATCGACATGGGCCGCTGCCCGGACCTGGTGCCCACCGTGGCCGCTGTGGCCGCCTTTGCCGCCACGCCCACCACCATCAGGAACGTGGCCCACCTGCGACTCAAGGAGACCGACCGGCTTGAGGCCTGCGCCGTGGAGGTGGCACGCACCGGCTGCCGCACCGACATCGCCGACGACTCCCTGATCATCAGGCCGAGCCTACTGCCCAGAGGGAAAACCGTGGAATTCACCACCTACGGCGACCACCGCATGGCCATGTCCATGTCCCTGTTCGCCCTGGCCGGGGTGGACGTGGTCCTTGACAATCCGGGCTGCGTCGGCAAATCATTCCCAGGCTTTTTCGACCAATGGAACGCCATTGTCGAAGCGTACAAAGCAGCCCTGTAACCGCAAGACATTCGCAATGAACCGACCGGGCATCACATCCATCGCCATCGTGGGCGCAAAGGGCCAGATGGGGAACCTCTTCAGCGGGAAATTTTCCGCGCTGGGATGCTCGGTCACGCCCATCAACCGCCCGCTGACCGACGAGGCCATCCAGGCCGCCCTGACCGGCTGCGACCTGCTCCTGCTCAGTGTGCCGGTCACGGCCATGGACGCGGTGCTGGACCGCGTGTTGCCCTTTCTCGCGCCGCCCACCATCCTGTGCGATGTCGGCTCGGTCAAGATGCTGCCCATGAAGGCCATGCTCGACCGGTATGACGGCCCGGTGGTAGGCACCCATCCGCTGTTCGGGCCGGTCATTCCCGCCGGGTTCGAGCCCAAGGTGGCCGTGGTGCCGGGCCGCGACACGGACAGGGCTGCCGCCGACGCGGTGTCCGCGCTGTTCGCGGCGTGCGGCTATTCCTGCTTTGATTCCACGGCAGAAGAGCATGACCGGGCCATGGCCATCGTGCAGGGACTCAATTTCACTTCCACGGTGGCCTTCCTGGCCGCTGCCAGGGATGTCGATTCCATCGAGAATTACGTCACCCCGTCCTTTCGACGCAGGCTGGATTCCGCGCACAAGATGCTCACCATGGACACCGAACTTTTCGAGGTCATCTCCGAGGCAAACCCGTTTTTGCAGGAGACCAACCGCAAGTTCATGTCCTATCTGAGCCTTGCTGCAGGCGGCGATCTGGATCTGCTTGCCGAAAGGGCGCAGTGGTGGTGGCGTAACGAATCATATTAGGGGTGCGGCTTATCAAGCCGGACGCGCGATTGCGTATACGCAACGAAGGCCGCACCCCGAACAGGGTGCGGCCTCATTGTTTTCGGGAGGGAACCATGAGGGACACATGAAAGAATTGGGGAAAGAAGATGAAGACGAAGATGAAGAGAAAGGCAGGAGAGGAAGCCGCCTTCGGCGGGATTGATAGAGGATGATTTCGTCCCTTCGGGCCGACTTACTTTTGGACCGGAGCGCCCAAAAGTAAGCAAAAATCGCTCTTTGAAAACGTGTGATCGGGTCTCCCGCGCCGCGCGCCAGTAGCATCGACCCGCTGGCGAAACAGTTGGAAGCGTCGAAGACTCCGCTTCCGCCGGGTTTCGCTCTGGACGCGGGCCGACGCAACTGGCGCTGCGACGCTCCCGCCCATTGCGGGGCTGACGTGAGTGAAACCCGTGAGGGTGTGGCCAGTGCGGAGACAAAGAAGGTCTGACGAGATCGCAGGCCCATCCGCCTACCGCGACCGAAGTTCTTCCGGCCTCCGCCTGCTCCAGCCCTTAAGCCTCCTAAGGCTTAGAAGCTGACCAATCGAGCGGAGCGGCTCTTCCGAATCACGGACGGAGCGAAGCGGAGGACTTGATTCGGGGAGCGCAGCCGATTGGATCAGCTTCTTGGCCGTGGAGTGCAGGCGGCCAAGCTGACAACGCCCTTTTCTTGGTTCTTTCTTTTGGGCGAAGCAAAAGAAAGAACCCCGCCGGGAGGGCTCTTAAAACTTGGAGGAGCGCAAGCGACGGCTCTTTGCCTTTCGCTTACCCCCCCGAAGGGGCCACCGGAGGCTCCTGGCAACGGAATTGACACTAACGACGACATCACGAGGAAACGACGATGCAGAAAATACAATTGACGCAGCACGGGAAATGGCTCCCGGCGGACGTGCAGACGACCATCAGCCTGTACATGGGGCTCGTGGGCGACCAGCCGGGCATTTTGCTGGAGAGCGCCGAGGTGGATGGCCGCCTGGGGCGGTACAGCCTGATTGTCTGGGATTACCGGCTGATGCTCCACCCGGTGGACGGCAAGCTGGTGGTCGAGGCCACGGACGAACGGCTGGCCCCGCTCAGGGAATTCGCGGGCATGGACTATCTGGCGGGGTTGAAGAAGGTGATCGCAGCTCTGAGCGTGACCCAGGTGACCAAGGGCGGCAACAGCCGCGACGGGCTGCCGGGACTAACGCGCGGGCTGTACGGTTATTTCGGCTACGGCGTGGCCGGCATGTTCGAGCGCAAGCTCAAAGACGTGTGCAAGCCTGAGGACGCCGAGGCGTGTCTGGTGCTGCCGGGCCAGATGGTGCTCTTCGACCATTTGCGCCATTCGTGCTGCTATCTGAGCCTGGACGAGGGGGCCACGCCGGTGCCCGCACCCATCCAGTGGGGCGCGGACTTGAAGGCTCCCGAGGCCGGAACGCCCACGGTCCATCCGGGCAAGGTCGAGTATATGGCCGGAGTGGATAAGTGCAAGGACTTGATCGCCCAGGGCGAATGCATCCAGGTGGTCTTGTCCACCCGGTTCACGGTGCCGGTGCCGGACGATCCGTTCCGCATTTACCGGCGGCTGCGGCAGGCCAACCCGTCGCCGTTCATGTTCTACATGAAATTCCCGGACTGCGCCTCCATGGGCAGGACGTGCGGCACGACCCTGCTCGGCTCGTCGCCGGAGATGATGGTCCGTTGCGCCGCTGGCAGGCTTGAGGTCCGGCCCATTGCTGGCACCCGCTGGAGGGGCGAGACCGAGAAGGAGGACATGCGCCTGGAGACGGAGCTGCTGGCCGATCCCAAGGAACGCGCCGAGCACGTCATGCTCGTGGACCTGGGCCGCAACGACCTGGGCCGCATCTCCAAACCGGGCACGGTCACGGTGGAGAAGTTCATGAATGTCGAACGGTTCTCCCATGTCATGCACCTGACATCCTATGTGGAAGGGGAGTTGAAGGACGGGCTGGACGGCGTGGACGTACTCCAGGCCACCTTCCCTGCCGGGACCCTTTCGGGCGCGCCCAAGATCAGGGCCATGGAGATCATCGCCGAGACCGAACCCCAGGAACGCGGGCCGTATGGCGGCTGCATCGGCTGGATGGGGCTGGACGACGGCGTGGTCAATTTGGACACGGGCATCACCATCCGCTCCATGTGGATACGAAAGGGAGTGTGCCACTGGCAGGCCGGGGCTGGAATCGTCTACGACTCCAATGCCGAGGCCGAATGGAACGAATGCCACAACAAGGCCCGCGTGCTCCTGGAAGTGATCACCGGCAAGGGAGGCACCGATGTTTTTGCTGATAGATAACTTTGACTCCTTCACCTTCAATCTGGTGCAGGCGTTCCAGCAGCTGGGGGCCGACCCGGTGGTCATCCGCAACGACGAGGACGAGGTGCTGCCCCTGGCCGAGAGCGGCAAACTGACCCGCGTCTGCCTGTCACCCGGACCGAGCAATCCGCAGAATGCCGGGCATTGCCTGGAGTTCCTCAAGCGGCTCCCGGCGCGCGTGCCGGTCCTGGGCGTGTGCCTGGGCCACCAGACCCTGGGGCATTTTGCGGGCGCGCCCGTGGTTCGGGCCGAGCGGATCATGCACGGCAAGACTTCCATGGTCCATCACGATGGGACCGGCCTCTTCCTGGGGCTGCCCAACCCCTTCGAGGTCTGCCGCTACCACTCGCTCCTGGTCCCGGCGGAGCAGGCGGCGGATGTCATCGAGGTCACGGCCCGCACTGACCAGGGCGAGGTCATGGGTCTGGCCTACAAGGACAGGCCGTGGTTCGGGGTGCAGTTTCATCCCGAATCCATCCTGACCCCGGACGGCCCGAAAATACTCAAGAACTTTCTGACCGTGGAGGGATAGCCACATGACAGTCACTGTATCCGAAGTGCTCGAACTGCTGGCCCAAAAACAGGCGCTGACCGACGAGCAGGCCGGGTTCATGTTCTCCGAGCTGATGACCGGCAACATGACCGAGGGGCAGACCGGCGCCTTTCTCATGGGGCTGCGCGCCAAGGGCGAGGATTCCACGGATCTGGCCGCCGGGGTGCGCGCCGGGCTGGCAGCCGCCGTGAAGATTCCCGGTTTCGACGGCAGCCGCCAGGAGCCGGTCATCGACACCTGCGGCACGGGCGGCGACGGCCAGTGCAGCTTCAACTGCTCCACGGCGGTGTCGCTCTTCCTGGCCGACATGGGGCATACCGTGGCCAAGCACGGCAACCGCGCCCTGTCCTCATCCTGCGGCTCTGCCGACGCTCTCGAAGCCTTGGGGGTGCCGCTTGAACAGTCGCCGGAAGAGGCGGCCAAAAGCCTTGAGGAGCATCACTTCGCCTTCCTCTTCGCCCCGGCCTACCACCCGGCCTTCAGGTTCGTCATGCCCGTGCGCAGGCAGCTCGGCATCCGCACCCTGTTCAACTTCATGGGGCCGCTGCTCAACCCGGCCCGGCCCTCGCACCAGCTGCTCGGCGTTGGCGCGCCCGACAAGCTCCACCTCATGGGCGAGACCCTGCTCCTGACCGGGGTGCGGCGCGCGCTCATCTTTGCGGGCGCGGGCGGGTTCGACGAGCTGACCACCTGGGGTGTCAACCGGGGCTATCTGATCAACGACGATGTCATGGAAAAGGTCACGGTCAATCCCGAAAAACTCGGCTTTGACGCCCACGCGCCAGAGGACGTGCGCGTCAGCAACAAGGACGACGCCGTGACGAAACTCCGCGAAATCCTCGCTGGCGCAGGCCCCCGCGCCATGATGGACATGGTGACCCTCAATCTGGCAGGGTGCCTGCATCTTCTGGAACAGGGCACCATGCGCCAGTGCGCGGACATGGCCCGCGATATCGTAAACCAAGGACTTACCAAGGGAATTCCCAATGCTGGATAAATTCAGGGAAGCCAAGCAGGCAGAGATAGACAGCCTGCGCAAAGACTTCATTGAGGGCCGCGTGCCCGCCATGTACCAGGGCGAGCGCCCCTCGTTCGTCGACGCCATCCGGGCCAAGGGGCCAGGAGCCGTTATCGCCGAGTTCAAGCCGTCGAGCCCCAGCCTGGGCGTCATCCGCGAAAACGCCAACCCGTTGGATTTCGCTGACATCTACGCCAAGAACGGCGCGGCGGCCATCTCGGTGCTGACCGAGCACGTCTACTTCGGCGGCCATCCGGACTCCCTGTTCCTGATGACCGGCCCCGGTCTGCCGCTGTTGCGCAAGGACTTCATCTTCGACCCGCTCCAGGTGGCCATGACCGCGTCCAGCCCGGCCTCGGCAGTGCTGCTCATCGCGCGCATGT
The DNA here is from genome assembly GCF_000176915.2 of Pseudodesulfovibrio aespoeensis Aspo-2. Taxonomy (NCBI): domain Bacteria; kingdom Pseudomonadati; phylum Thermodesulfobacteriota; class Desulfovibrionia; order Desulfovibrionales; family Desulfovibrionaceae; genus Pseudodesulfovibrio; species Pseudodesulfovibrio aespoeensis. The sequence goes on along the minus strand of NC_014844.1, from coordinate 1,067,949 downwards.
TCGGCTCGGCCAAGGAGCTGAAGCAGATGGTGGACCTGGCGCGAATGCCCGGCCTGGCCCCGGTGGTGGAGATATTCGACCAGGCGGACCTGGACACGGCCCGCGAGGCCGGGGCAGACATCATCCAGGTCAACAACCGCGACCTGGACACCCTGACCACCACCCTGGACCAGAGCCGCAAGTTCATCCGCCAGAAACGGGACAATGAGCTGTGGATCAGCGCCAGCGGAGTGTCCACCCGCGCCCAGGTGGAGGAGATGGCGGCCCTCGGCTTCGACGCCGTGCTCATCGGCACCAGCCTGATGCAGGCCAAAAACCCCGGCCAGACCCTGGCCGAACTGGCAGGCATCGCGTAATGGCCCGCCCGCTGATCAAGATCTGCGGCATGACCCGCATGGAGGATGTTGCCCTGTGCACTAGCCTCGGCGCGGATCTGCTCGGGTTCATCTTCCACCCGGCCAGCCCGCGCAACGCCGACCCGGACTTCGCGGCCTCGGTCAAGACCGGGCGCGTGGTCAAGGTGGGCGTGTTCGTCAACCAGTCCGCCCAGGAAGTGGTGGCGATCATGGACCGCTGCGGCCTGCACGCGGCCCAGCTGCACGGCGGCCAGGACATGGCCTTTTGCGAGGCCGTTGGGCCGGACCGGGTCATCCGGACCTTCTGGCCCGAGACCTACGCCTCGCCCGAGGCCCTGCTGCGCGACATGGAAAACTACGCCGAAGTCTGCGGCCACTTCCTGCTCGACGCGGGCGGCAAGGGCCAGGGCGGCACAGGCCGGTCCATTGATTTCGGCTTTCTGCAACATATTGAAATACAAACACCCTGGTTTCTCGCTGGAGGAATTGGACCGGACAATCTCGACGCTGCCCTGGCCGTGAATCCCCCTGGCCTGGACATCAACTCCGGCGTGGAGACGCAACCGGGAATCAAGGACGAAACAAAGCTGCGAGCGGTCTTCGACCGGCTCGACAAGGTGGAATAATCATGAAAAAAGGATACTTCGGCGATTTCGGCGGCCAGTTCATCCCCGAGCTGCTCATGCCGCCCCTTCTGGAGCTTGAGCAGGCCATGGAGACCATCCTCCCCACAGAGGAGTTCCAGACCCGCTTCATCGGCATGCTCAAGGAAAACGTGGGCCGCCCCTCGGCCATCACATACTGCCCCAACCTCTCGCGCGACCTCGGGCTCGACCTGTGGCTCAAGCGCGAAGACCTGAACCACTCGGGCGCGCACAAGATCAACAACACGCTCGGCCAGGGGCTGCTCGCCAAGATGATGGGCAAGACCACCCTGCTGGCCGAGACCGGCGCGGGCATGCACGGCGTGGCCACCGCCGTGGCCGCCGCCATGCTCGACATGAAATGCCTCGTCTACATGGGCGCCACCGACGTGGTCCGCCAGTCGCCCAACGTCAACCGCATGCGCCTCATGGGCGCGGAAATCGTGCCTGTTCAGTCCGGCACCAAGACCCTCAAGGACGCCATCAACGAGGCGCTGCGCCGCTGGCTCTCGGACCAGGAAACCACCCACTACTGCTTTGGCACCGCAGCCGGACCGCATCCCTTCCCCACCCTGGTGCGCACCTTCCAGCAGGTCATCTCGCGCGAGGCGCGCCAGCAGTTCATGGAGCGCAACAACGGCGCGCTGCCCGACGTGGTCGTGGCCTGCGTGGGCGGCGGCTCCAACGCCATCGGCATGTTCCACCACTTCGTGCCCGATCCCTCGGTGACCATCATCGGGGTCGAGGCCGCAGGCACCGGCGAGCCGGGCTGCGACAACTCCGCCCCGCTCAACCTCGGCACCAACGGCGTGCTGCACGGCATGAAAACCAAGCTGCTCCAGACCTCCGAAGGCCAGATCAAGCCCTCCCACTCCATCGCCCCCGGCCTCGACTACCCCGGCGTCGGACCCGAACACGCCCACCTGCACGACACGGGCCGCGCCACCTATGTGACCATCAACGACGCCCAAGCCATCAACGCCTTCAAGACCCTCTCCCGGCGCGAAGGCATCATCCCGGCCCTCGAATCGTCCCACGCCGTGGCCTACGCCATTGAGCACCGGGCAGAACTCAAGGGCAAGTCCGTCCTCGTCTGCCTGTCCGGGCGCGGCGACAAGGACATGGGCATCGTCGATTCCATCCTCTAGGAGAATATGCAATGAATCCAATGCAATCGAAAATAGAAGCAGCCAAGGCCAAGGGCAAGGTCGCCCTCATCCCGTTCCTGCCCGCCGGATTCCCCAATCGGGAACAATTCTGGAAGGAACTTGAACAGCTCGACGCCGCAGGCGCGGCAGTCATCGAGATAGGCATGCCCTTCTCCGACCCCGTGGCCGACGGCCCGGTGGTGGAAAAAGCGTCCCTCAAGTGCCTTGAGGACGGCATCAACCTGACCTGGATATTTGACGGGCTCAAGGCGCGCAAAGGCCAATTCAACGCCGCCCTGCTGCTCATGGGCTACCTCAACCCCGTCTACCAGTACGGTCTCGACGCCTTTGGCGCAGACTGCGCCGCCGCCGGAGTCTCCGGCCTGATCATCGCCGATCTGCCCCACGAGGAATCCGACTTCGTCAAACAGGCCATGGCCCCCCACAACGTGGCCCTGGTCCCGCTCATCGGCCTGAACACCAGCCCGGAGCGCATGCGCCTCTACGCACAAAACGCCCAAGGCTTCTGCTACTTCGTCTCGGTGCTGGGCACCACCGGCCAGCGTGACTCCCTGCCCGAACGCATCCGCGAAAAACTCGCCGAGGCGCGCTCCATCTTCACCATCCCCATTGCGCTGGGCTTTGGCATCAAACACCCCGACCAGCTCGCCAACTTCACCGGGCTCATGGACGCCGCCGTGTTCGGCTCCGCTCTCATCACCCACATCGCCACCGGCCACACCAGCGCCCAGTTCATGGAGCCGTGGCAATAAGAGGGATGCCTCCGGCGGCCGGGGGAAGGGGGAAAAAACCCTTTGATGCGGGCCGTCCTTGGCCCGCACCCCTTCGGGGCGTTGCGGCAGCCGCAACGTCCAAATCCGCTGTCCTGCGGATTTGTCGAAAAGGGTTCTTTTCCCCCTTCCCCGGACCCCCATCCCCCTTTTTCCTAAACTTTTTGGCGTGGGGACAAAACAACTTTGACCAAGGCTTTCGATGAAAATGGCAAGGTTGGCTTGGGTTCATTCTTGGCGATTTCGCAAAGCGCAAGCCCCGCGGTTTTCGATGCTCATTGACGCAATGGGCATAATTCGCATAGGGCTACTCAAGAACTCAACTGCCAGGAAAGAATGATGCTTGCCCCCAAACCACGCCGTGACAGGAATTTTCTCAGATATGTCCCATAAGGATACCAACAACGGCTACCCGCCATCCACCCCACCCTGCCGGGGCACAGCATGAACCAGACATCCAGGACGGCAATGCTGGTCCGGACCTTTTCCCGGATCATAGCGGGCAGGTTGTGGTCCTCCTTCAAGGATCTGCTGCCCATCATTCTGGTCATCGTCTTTTTCCAGGGTGTGGTACTCCGGCAACCGCTGCCGGACGTATTCAGCGTCCTGCAGGGCGGGCTGCTCGTCATCATCGGGCTGACCCTGTTCATGCAGGGGTTGGAGATGGGGTTGTTTCCCATCGGCGAGCAAATGGCGCACGCCCTGGCACGCAAGGGTAGCCTTTTCTGGCTCCTGACCTTTTCCTTTGCCCTCGGTTTTTCGACTACCGTGGCCGAACCGGCCCTCATCGCCGTATCAGCCGAGGCAGCCAGAGTCGTATCCCAGGGAGGTTTTATCGCCTCAGGGGAAACTGCAATGGCTAACTATGCGCTTGGGTTGAGGTTGTCGGTTGCGTTTTCAGCTGGATTATCCATTCTGATCGGCGTGCTTCGCATCTTGAAAGGTTGGCCGGTGCAACATTTTATTATTGGCGGCTACGTACTGGTCATGATCATGACCATTTTCGCTCCGGCGGCAATCGTGGGCATCGCCTATGACGCGGGCGGCGTAACCACGTCCACCGTGACCGTTCCGCTGGTTGCAGCCCTCGGTATAGGAGTCGCATCAATTATCAAAGGACGCAACCCACTCATTGACGGCTTTGGCCTTATAGCTTTAGCTGCGCTGGCTCCGATAATCGCCGTCATCGGATACGGACTGATCGTTTTCGGCTAAGACCGTCAAGGACAAGGTGCCAGATGGATTTTCTGACAGATTTCGCCACCGCCCTCCTCTCCACGTGTCGCGACGTGCTGCCCATCGTCGTCCTGCTGGTGGGGTGTCAGGTCTTTGTCCTGCGCTCCCCGATCCCCAGGCCCAAAAGCCTCATCATCGGCGGCGTGTATGTGGTCATCGGGCTGGCCATGTTCCTGATGGGGCTCGAGAAAGCCCTGTTTCCTATAGGGCGGCTCATGGCGGAACAGCTGGCCGATCCCGCCTTCCTGCTGGGCGGTGCGGCCGCCGCTTCCGATTGGACCGCCTACGGCTGGATATATCTCTTCGCCGCCATGATCGGGTTTTCCACGACCATCGCCGAACCCACGCTTCTGGCCGTGGCCCTCAAGGCCAAGGAGGTCTCGGGCGGCGGCATCAGCCAATGGGGGCTGCGCATCACCGTTGCCCTGGGCGTGGCCGTGGGGATAACCCTCGGAACCTTTCGCATCGTCACAGGCACGCCCTTATATATCTATATTCTCGTTGGATATGTCGTCGTTATGGCACAGACGTTCTTTGCGCCCAAAAAAATCATCGCCCTGGCCTACGACTCCGGCGGTGTCACCACTTCGACCGTCACCGTGCCTCTGGTGGCCGCGCTGGGGTTGGGTTTGTCCGAGGCCGTGCCCGGAAGCAACCCGGCCCTGGACGGCTTCGGGCTCATCGCCTTTGCCAGCCTGTTCCCGATCATCGCGGTCATGGCATACGCCCAGGTGACCCAATGGGTTGCCGGGCGCAGAAAGAATAAATTTCAGGGGGTAAAACATGAAATTCAAGCTGATACTCGCGCCGGTCAAAACGCATAAGACCGATCCCATCGTGGATGCGGCCAAGGCTGTCGGCGCCACCGGGGCAACCATCATTCCCGGACGCGGCACAGGCATGCGCGAGGCCATGACCTTCTTCGGCCTTGCCCTGGAAGATCAGACCGACATTGTCATGTTCCTGCTGGAGGAGCATCTCGTCAAACCCGTCCTTGAGGCCATCCGAGAGGCGGGGGAATTCCACAAGCCGGGTACCGGCATCGCCTTTGTCCTGCCCATCGAGCAGGTCATCGGCATGGAAAGCCAGATCGAACGGTTCAAGGAAGAAGTCAGGGAACAGTATCTGTAAACGACAATCGAACCGCGCCGACCAAATCGGCCCGGCACAGGAGGAGTCATGTCTGCACCCATTGTGCGCGTAGGCGATGTCATGAAGAAAGAGGTGCTGAGCATCGACGGTATGGCTACGGCATCGGACGCAGCCGCGATGATGCGCACCGCACGCGTCTCGGAGCTGCTGGTCGCCCGGCGCAACGATGACGACGCCTGGGGCATGGTCACCATCACCGACCTGGTCAAGAAAGTCATCGTGCCCGGCCTCGACGGCAAGGACGTCAGCATCTACGAGATCATGACCAAGCCGATCATCACCGTCCCGGCCAAGATGGACATTCGCCACGCGATCCGCCTGATGAACAGGACCAGCGTGCGCAGCGCGCCCGTCGAAGACCTGGGCGAAGTCGTCGGCGTGGTCACCCTCTCGTCGCTGGTGCTCGACAACAACCTGCTGTAACGGCCAGCCCCTCCAAGCCCCTCGCGAAGCGACATAAAAAGTTTTGGAGGGGTGAGGGATGGGGGTCCGGGGGAAGGGAGCGGGGAACCTTTCTCAAAAGGTTCCCCGCTCCCTTCCCCCGGCCGCCGGAGGCATGTCCACACTTGCCATGGGGGCGGAGGTATTATACCTGACTCTTCACAATCATGCAGCCCATCAATGAATCATATTCTCCGCGTCTGGACGTGATCGCCTTTGTGGTGATCGCGGTGTCGTTTGCGGTCCGGTACTGGTTTGTGGCCACGGGCCAGCTCAATCTGGTGCAGGACGAGGCCCAGTATTGGGACTGGATTCGCAGGCCGCAGCTCTCGTATTATTCCAAGGGGCCGCTCATAGCCGGGATCATCGGGCTGTGGTGCAAGGTGTTCGGCAGTGTCGAGCTTGGGGTCCGGTTCGGCTCGGTGATCGGCATGAGCGCGATCCAGGCGGCGTTGTACGTGGGCGTCTCGCGGGTCTGGCGCGAGTATCGGCTGGCGGTGTTCGTGCTGTTCGTGGCCGCCACCATGCCGCTGTTCAGCGGGCTGGGCATCCTAATGACCACGGACAATCCGCTTATTTTGTGCTGGACCGTGGGGTTCTTCGCCCTGGCCGCGGCCACGCGCAACAGGCCGGACCATGTGCCGTCGAGCGTGCCATTCGTGGTGCTTGGGGCGTGTCTGGCCGTGGGCATTTGGGCCAAGTACATGATGCTCGCCTTCATGGGCCTGGCCCAGGTGTATGCCGTGATTCTCCATCTGCGCGGGCAGTTGCCGCCGAGATTCTGGCGGAACTTTGTGCTGGCTGGCGTGATCGGCGTGGCCGTGGGCATGCTGCCCATCATCCTTTGGAACATGCAGCACGACTGGGTGGGCTTCAGGCATGTGGCCAGGCTGTCCACGGGCGAGCCAAAGCCTTTCAGCCTGCGCATCGTCCCGTTTCTGGAGATGTTTGGGGCGCAGATCGGGCTACTGGGGCCGTGGTGGTTTGTTTTGGTGATGATCGGCGGCTGGCGCGCGGTGCGCAAGAGCTTTTTCGGGCCTATCGGCGCGTTTGATCGTGCGTACCGGCGTGATCTGCAATCGGCCCTTTTTTTCTGGCCGCTGTGGGGGGCGATCACCCTGTGGGCGCTCAAGTCCAAGACCGAGGCCAACTGGACCGCCGTTGCCTTCATGGCCGCAAGCGTGCTGGGCGGCATGGCCCTCAAGGCATGGTGGGAGAACCCGGAGCGCACGAAAAAAGCCCGGCTGGCGCTGGCCGGGATTGCCACGGCTGTGACCCTGCTCATTTTTGTCTCGCCCCTGGCCCCGCTGCCTGCCGAGTACAACATCACCAACCGGCTCAAGGGGTGGGACGGGCTGGGCCTTGAGGTGCAGCGGCTCATGGACGCCGAGTTTGACAATCCGGCCCAGGTCTTCATCTTCAGCGACAAGTACGATGTGACGGCGGAGCTGGCCTTTTACACGCCGGGGCAGCCCGTGACCTACTGCCTGTGGACCCCGGACCGGCGCATGAACCAGTACGATCTCTGGCCCGGCCCCGGCGCGGAGCGCACCGGCTGGGACGCGATCATGGTCCGCAAGGAGCATCAGGGCGACGCCCCTGGCGAGGCCCACGCCCTGTTCGAGTCGGTCGGCCCGCCCCTCCACTTCCAGGCCGAATTCCGGGGCCAGCCCGCGCGCAAGTTCACCCTGCACCTGTGCAAGGGGTTCAAGGGACTGTGGCCGGACACCCCGTCGGGCCGCTACTAGACTGGCCCGACACCCATCGGGACAACACCAGCGGGGCCGAACCAATGGTTTATCCAGGCGCTAATTGATCAAATCCTGCCGCGTTGAAAGAAACGTCTCCACCAGCCGGGCCATGTCTGCCGGGGTCTGGTACATGAGCCAGTGCCCGCCGCCGTCGAAGCGGGCGAGCCACGCGCCCCGGATCAGCGAGGCCATGGCCACGCTCTGGCACGCCTCGGTCACGCTGTCGTCCTCGCCCACCAGCAGGAGCACGTCGCTGGGCAGGCCGGGCAGCCTGTCGCCGGTTCCCGGCCACAGGGTCAGGGCCTCGCGCTGTCGGGCCACGGCCTTTGGAGCGGGCGGCAGGGCCGGGGACGGCAGCCCGGCGTAAACCTCCGGGTGCTGCTCCGCCCACTGGGCGGGGAACAGGCTCGCCACCAGTTGTTCATGAGTCATTGAGTCGAAGCGGTCCAGGGCGGCCAGCACCGGGCCGGGCTCAAAGACCGTGCCGTAAAGCACCAGCTTGCCCACCTTGTCGGGCCGGGCCAGGGCCATCTCCTGGGCGATGATCGAGCCCATGGACCAGCCCAGGACATCGGCCCGTTTGATGCCCAGTGCGTCGAGCAGGCCCAAGGCGTCCCAAGCCATGCGCTCAATGGTCACCGGCGCGTCCGAGGTCGAGGAATGGCCCATATTCCGGTTGTCGAAGAGGATCACCCGGCGGGTTTTGGCCAACCGGGCGACAAAGACGCTGTCCCAGGCGTCCATGGTCCCGGCATAGCCCATGACCATGAGCAGCGGCTCGCCCGATCCGACCATGCGATAGCCCAGGCGCACATCATCCACCTGCACGGTGTGCACCGGCAGCAGCGGCACGGAGATGTACCGCCCGTGCGCGCAGGAAATCAGGACCAGAAGCGTCAGGAGCGCCAAAAGCAGACGCAAGACCGGGCGAATCACAGGACGTAACGGGCGACGGACCACGGCTTCTCCCCTTGAGGCTAGAGATTCAGCCAGCCCAGAACCTGCTGACCGTAGAGGACATAAAACATGCAGCCAAGGCTCAGGAACGGGCCAAAGGGGATGCGGGTCTTCAGCCCCTTTGCGCCGGGGCGCAGCATGTACACGACGCAGGCGAGGCCGGAGGTGGCCGCAGCGGCCAGGATGGTCAGGGGCAGGCCGGTCAGGCCGGTCATGGCCCCGATCATGACCATGAGCTTGACATCGCCGGTGCCAAGGCCCTCCTCATCGCGCCACAGCCGGTAGGCGCGTTGCAGCAGCCAGAAGAATGCCCCGCCGCAGGCTGCCCCGGCCACGCTGTCGCGCCAGCCCGGCTCGGGCAGGATGATGCCCGCGCCCAGGGCCAGAACCGCGCCGCCCAGGGTGATGCGGTCGGGAAGCATGAAGGTCTCGAAGTCGATGAAGCTCCCGGCCACCAGCAGACATCCGAGGATCAGATAGACCCCCCAGGTCAGACCCGGCCCGAAGTGATGGGCCAGGGCCAGGGACCAGGCCAGGCAGGAGAGCTCCACCAGCATGTACTGGCCGCCGATGGGCGTGTCGCAGTGGCGGCATCGCCCCCTGAGCATGAAAAAGCTGACCACCGGGATGGTCTCGCGCCAGGACAGGGTGTGCCTGCACGACGGGCACACCGAGCGGCCCGGCCTGAAGATGGGCCGCTCGTCTATCCACCGTTGGATGAAAATGGTTGCCAACCCGCCCAGTTCCAGACCGGCGACGGCAGCGACCAGAAAAAACAGCCAGCCGGGCACGCTCTCCATGAATCTCCCTTGAACACTTGATGATCGGCCGCTTTTACTGCATGAATACCCACTGGGCGGCCACCCTGAAGGCTACCGGATTCCTGCCCTGCGCACAAGGGCATCGCCGCCGAACGCACCAAGGAGTTACTGATGCGCCACCGTTTCATCCCGGACCTGACCGAGGGCCAGATATGCGACATCCAGCTGCAAGGGCTGGCCTGGACCGTGAACCACGCCTTTCAGGGCAGCCCCTTCTACCGCTCGCGGATGCAGGGCATGGGCCTTGAGCCCGGCGACATCACCTCCCTGGACGACCTTGGCAAGCTCCCCTTCACCACTGCCGACGACCTCAAGGACGGCTACCCCCTGCCCCTGCTCGCTGTGCCCGAGGCGGACGTGGTGCGCATCCACGGCTCCAGCGGCACCACGGGCAAGCGCAAGATCCTGGCCTATACCCAGAACGACATCGATGTGTGGAAGGACATGTTCGCCCGCTGCTACGAGCTGGCCGGACTGACCGTGGAGGACCGCGTCCAGATCTGCGTGGGCTACGGGTTGTGGACCGCCGGGGCGGGATTCCAGCTCGGCTGTGAGCGCTTCGGGGCCATGGCCCTGCCTGTCGGCCCCGGCCTGCTCGAAATTCAGCTCCAGATGCTGACCGACCTGAAACCCACCTGCCTGTGTTCCACTGCGTCCATGGCCCTGCTCATGGGCGAAGAGGTGCAGAAACAGGGGCTGACGGACCGCATAGCCCTCAAGCGGGCCATCTTCGGCGCCGAGACCCATACCCCGAAGATGCGCCGCCAGTTCGAGGAAGCCCTGGGGCTTGAGCACAGCTTCGACATCATCGGCATGACCGAACTCTACGGCCCCGGCACCGGCCTCGAATGCGTGGCCCATGAGGGCATCCACTACTGGGCCGACCTCTTCATCCTTGAAATCCTGGACCCCGAGACCCTCACGCCCGTGGCACCGGGCGAGGTGGGCGAGATGGTGGTCACCTCGCTCAAAAAAGAGGCCTCGCCGCTCATCCGCTACCGCACCCGCGACCTGACCCGGCTCATCCCCGGCCCCTGCCCCTGCGGGGTGACCATGCCGCGTGTGGACAGGATCATGGGCCGCAGCGACGACATGTTCATCTTCCGGGGCGTCAACATCTACCCCGGCCAGATCGGCTCGGTGCTCGAAGGCTTCCCGGAACTGTCCGCCGAATACCAGATATCCCTCACCCGCCACGACGGCCTTGACCACATGGCCGTGCGCGTCGAGCGCGCCCCGGAAGCCGGAGCGGGCAGCGACGAAGGGCTTGCCCGGACCGTGGCCACGGAAATCCGCAAGCACATCCTGGTGCGCAGCGACGTGACCATCCTCGGCCCCGGCGAGCTGCCGCGCAGCTTCGCCAAGACAAAGCGGGTCCAGGACGAACGCGGCGATGACTAACCCCGATCCGGCTGCCTAACGACCATGCCGAGCCTGACCCTTGATCCAACCCGCCACACGGTCATCGACCGCAGGCAGGACCACTACCTCTGCTTCCCTGACGTGATCCGCATGGGCAAGCGGGGCCTGCTGGTGGCCTACAACGAATTCGACCAACATGTGGGCACGCGCCGCGCCCTGCTGCTCAAGGAGAGCAAGGACGGGGGACGCACCTTCGGCAAGGCCCGGCGCATGGACGCGCCCCAGAGCCATTGCCCGCGCTTGGCCCGGCTCAAGGACGGCGAACTGCTCATCCTCGACGACGCCGGGCCGTTCCTGCACCGCAGTGAGGACAAAGGACGCTCCTGGCAGACCACCCGACCGACCGGCCTGATCCACGGCATCATGGACCGGCCCATCGAGCTTGGCAACGGCACGCTGCTGACCACCGGGCACCTGCACCGGGGCACCGCGCCCCACCCGGCCATCCGGCAGGCCAATACCGAGCAGATGGTCTATTGCTCCGGGGACTCGGGCCGCACCTGGACCCCGCTCTCGGTCATGGCCCGCCAGCGCAACCTCGTGCTCTGCGAGGCGTCCATGGTCCTGCTGCCAGATAACCGGCTGCTGGCCCTGATGCGCGAGAACAGCTTTGTCTACGAGCCCATGTACCTGTGCGCCAGCCACGACCTGGGCCGGACATGGTCCGACCCGGTCCCCACCCCGCTCATCGGCCACCGCCCCACCCTGGGGCTGACGGACTGCGGCAGGCTGCTCGTCACCTACCGCAACGTGGGGCCGGACGGCGGCACCTGTGCCTGGCTCGGCACCGAGGCCGAACTGGCCGGGGATTTCAAGCCCCATGGCCGCCACCCCAACCCGGACAATCCGACCCTGACGCCCCACGGCCTGCGCGTGTGCAATGAAGCCGGGCCGGACAGCGTGGTCCGCTACGCCCTGCGGCCCATGACCGACCCGCGCTCGGCCACGGCCAGCCTGGAAGCCTCGGTGCGCGTGGACCGGGCCGGGCCAAACGGCTGCGGCCTGCGCCTGGGCGTCTGGTTCCGAATCTTTCCCGACCGCATCGAGCCTGAGGACGGGCAGCCGCCAATCCCCATCGAACCGGGCCGGTTCAACGCCATCCGGCTCGACTATGCCAAGGGGTGCGTCACCCTCCTGGTCAACGGGGAGCGCAGGGCCGAAATGGCGGTGGACGACGACCACGCGGACACGCGGCCCATCCTCTTCGGCGCGCCCTATCCCTTTGAGGACAACGCGGTGGACTGCACCTGGGAGCGGGTCCGGCTGGTCATCCACGAGCCGACCCTGCTGCGCGACTCTGCCTGGGAATGGGAAGCCAACGATGGCCTGCCCGACCAGTGGGTGCAGGACCATGTGCTGGAGCTGCGCAACGACCGGCAGGCCGCATCGCCGGATTTCGGCTATTCGGGCTGGGTGTCTCTGGGCAACGACGAATATTTCTGCGCCTACCACCATGGCGGCGGCAGTGAGGACGGCTACGAGCCCATGCACTGCGCCCATGTGGTCGGCACGCGCTTTTGCCTGGATGATTTCAAGTGATCACATACACGACCCTGCCCTACCGGCACGGCCAGACGCCCCTTGAAGGGACGCTCGTGCATGACGATGCCCTGACCCGGTCCGGTCCGCTGCCGGGCGTGCTCGTCTTCCACGAGTTCATGGGGCCGGGCGGATACATGCTCCCCCATGCCGAGATGCTGGCCCGACACGGCTTTGCCGCCCTGCTCTGCGACATGTACGGCGCGGGTGTCCGCCCCAGGACCCCGCAGGAGGCATCGGCCCAGTCACGCATCTACCGGTCCGACAGGCGGCTCATGCGCCAGCGCGCCCTGGCCGGGCTCCAAGCCCTGGCCGGACACGGACTGGCCGATCCGGCCCGGCTCCATGCCGTGGGCTTCTCCTTTGGCGGATGCACGGCCCTGGAGCTGGCCCGCTCGGGCGCGCCGCTGCTGGCCACGGCCAGCTTCTACGGCTACCTGAACACGCCGCTGCCCTGTTCGGCAGGGGATGTGAAGGGAAGGATACTGGTGCTGCACGGCGTCCACGACCGGGTGGTGCCCATGACCGAGATCCCGGTCTTCGAGCAGGAGATGCGCGGGGCCGGGGTGGACTTTCGCGTCATCACCTACCCTGATGCGGGCCACGGATTCGCCAACGCGACCCAGCCGGGCGATCCGGCCACCGGGTCGTGGCACTGCGCCAAGACCTGCCGTCACGCCTGGGCGGCCACCCTGGCCTATTTCAACGAGAGCACGTAATCCATTTTGCCGCCGGATGCGGCCCCATCGCCCGAGGCGCGCTGCCGGTTGCGCTCCAGGGCCGCCCGCTCCCCTTGTGCGGCCATGCCCTCGCGGGTTCTGCGGGCCAGTTCGTCCGCATCGGCCTGCTCCGCTTCCAGGGCGCGCAAGAAGCTCCTGGCCTCCGGCATGGCAGGATTGAGCGCCAGGGCGCGGGCCAGATGTGTGCGGCACTCCTCGCACCGCCCCCGCCCGTGAAAGGCGCGGGCGATGTTGAAATGCAGGTTCTCGTCCTCGTCGTTGACTTCGAGCGCCTTGGCGTAGAAGCGGATGGCGTCGTCAAACCGCCCCTGCTTGCGCAGGTTGATGCCGAACTCGTTGAAACGGTGACGCTGCTCCTCGCGAAACACCTCGTCGATGTTGAGCAGCTTGTCGAGCACGGTGCGCAGCTTGGTGAACTCCTGCTGCTCGGCATAGACCTCGGACAATCCCATGTGGGCGTCAGCCGAGTCCTCCTGCATGAGCACCGCGCTGCAAAATTCCTGCTCGGCCCTGTCCAGCTGGCCGAGGTTGAAGTAGCGCCGTCCCAGGCGCACCTTTTTTTGCAAAGCGTCGAGACAGGGCAGGGTGTTGTCCTGATAATAGGACAGTTCAGGCGTGTACTGCTTCAGGAAGTCGTCGCGACTTATGAGCCGGGTGACGCCAGAGGGGACATGGTTGGCGTTGAGCGGGCGGACCTCGTAGATGTCGTCGCTGCGCCGACGCACGAACCAGAAGGTGCCGTTGCGGTAGCGCGAGCCGCGCTCGCCCACCTTGTACTCGTATTTGGTGCTGTGGGAGTAGACCCCCATGACCTCGCAATCGTCGCTCACATTCGCCCCCATAAGAAGACTCGGCCAAGGCGGACCAGACCCGCTCCCGGCCCGTCGGACACGATGAACCGGAAAAATGAACTCATCGCGGCACACTGCCCTGCCCTGGCAGGTAGGCCAGGTCATAGGTCCTGAGCGAAGCGCCCGCTGCCATGTCGTAGCGGCTGTCGCAGGACAGGCTGTGGAGCAGCTCCCTGGCGATGAACAGTCCCATGGCATCGAAACTGGTCCGCTTGATGGAGGGGCAGCCATCGAGCTTGAGACAGTCGTCCCACTCGCCGGGCGGCCCCGAATGCTGGATGAGCACCCGCAGCCGCTCATCGATCCGGAACAGGGTGACGGCAATGTCCTCCGCGCCGCCGCCCGCGCGGATGGCGCCCACGCAATAGGAGAACACCCCCTCCACGCAGACCTGGAGACGGCGGGAATCGATCGGAGCAAACCTCTCGACCGCCATCCAGGCCTCAAGCCCCGCATTGATGATGGCCACGTCGGCCCGCCTGGGCATGACCACCCACCTGACAATCGCCTGCACGCCTACCTCCTGTGCCCAGAGTACCCACGTCGTGAAGAAATACAGCAAAAACGGTCCGGTGGCAAACTCGTGACACGGGCTTGGCGCAGGCCCGGTTTTGGGGCATGATGCCAAAAAAGCGAGGCGCTTGATGGAACGGGCCGAGATTGCGCGGATTTTCGAGGCGTATTTTGAAAAATACAAGAAAACCGAAGGCGACCGCTCGTCATGGTCCGCCTTCTGGACCGAGATGACCCCGGTGGGAGTGCTCGAACTCAACCTGACCAAATGCCCCAGAGGCACGACCTTCAAGATATTCGTGGACAAGCGCAAGGTGGCCGAGGTCATGGGCTGGGACGCCTATTTCCAGACCATGAAAACTGTGGCCGCCGAGCGCCCCGGCCTCTACGATGAGGACAAAATCTTCGGCGAAATGGCGTTCGTCATCTGAGGAAACACAGGCGCGGCGCGCACTTTTTCCTTGACTGGCGTACCTTCAAAGCGTAAGGCCACTTACTACAGTAGTCGGCGTTGTCCTCTGGGAGGCGCCCGACAGTCGTCTGCTCGTGCCGACGATTGGTGGACAAACAGTGGTATTTGAGACGCTTGCACGCATCGAATCCCCCCCATTTTTTGGTTCACCGGGCGACCTGTCGCCAATCGACCATGTCCCTTATCTGCTTCTGGAGATCTGTACGAATGGCCAAGAATCTGTATGTGGGCAACCTGCCCTGGAACTGTACCGAAGAGGAACTGCGCGCCGCCTTTGAGGCATACGGCGAAGTGCGTTCCGTCAAACTCGTCAATGATCACGAAACCGATCGCCCGCGCGGCTTCGGCTTCGTGGAGATGGGAGACCAGGGCGCGCTTGAAGCCGTCGAAAACCTGAACGGCAGCAGCCTCGGTGGCCGCAGCATCAAGGTCAACGAGGCGCGGCCCCGCCCAGAGCGCCCCCGCTGGTAGTTACCGACCAAACGCCGATTACGGCAACCCAAGCCCGCCCTTCCGGGGCGGGCTTTTCCCGTCCCGCTAAGGAGGATATGCACTATATGGCTAAAGAAGAAGGGATCACCGTCCAGGGCACCGTTGAAGAAGCGCTGCCCAACGCAATGTTCCGCGTCGAACTCGAAAACGGGCACTCTGTTCTCGCCCACATCTCCGGCAAGATGCGCAAATTCCGCATCCGCGTCATGCCCGGTGACACAGTCACCGTCGAACTCTCCCCCTACGATCTTACTCGCGGTCGCATCACCTTCCGTCCCCGCTAATATTTTTATCTCTCAGGCCGCGCATGCGGTCCGGGAGCACGGCGCATCCGGCTCGCATCGCCGCCACGCGGACTGTCCGCACCCGGCGCGAACCCATGCAACTTCACTGCCACCGGCCAGCCCCAAAGGCGCGGCCTGAACACAAGGATCACATGACTGATTTCAAGGAACTGGGCCTGTCCGAGGAGACTCTGGCGGCCCTGGAATCCAAGGGCTTCACATGCCCCACCCCGATCCAGGAGCGGACCATCCCCCTGCTGCTGCAAGGCGCGGTCGACATCGTCGGCCAGGCCCAAACAGGCACGGGAAAGACCGCGGCCTTTGGCCTGCCCATCATCGAAACCGCTGTTGAAAACGCGAAACGGGTGCAGGCGCTTGTCCTGACCCCCACCCGCGAGCTGGCCATCCAGGTGGCCGACGAGATCAACTCCCTCAAGGGGAAGAAGCGCATCCGCGTCCTGCCTGTCTACGGCGGACAGGCCATCCACATGCAGCTCAAGGCGCTCAAAAGCGGCGTGGACGTGGTGGTCGGCACCCCGGGCCGCATCATGGACCACCTCAAGCGCGGCACCCTGCACCTCGACGAACTCGACTTCTTCGTCCTCGATGAGGCGGACGAGATGTGCAACATGGGCTTTGTGGACGATGTGCGCGAGATTCTCAAATCCGCCAACACCGACCGCCGCACCCTGCTCTTCTCGGCCACCATGCCCCACGAGGTCATGCGCATCGCCAAGGAGTTCATGGGCGACTACGAACTGATCACTGTCAAGGCCGAAAAAAACGACATCCCGCTCACCAAGCAGGTCTTCCACGAGGTGGCCGATTCGGACCGCTTCGAAGCCCTGTGCCGGGTGGTGGACGCCGAGCCTGACTTCTACGGCCTGGTCTTCACCCGCACGCGGGCCGACGCCGACCGCGTGGCCAGCAGGCTCACGGAGCGCGGCTACCCGGCAGAGCCGATCCACGGCGACCTGTCCCAGGCCCGGCGCGAGGAGATCCTCGGCAGGTTCAAGAAGCGGCTGGTCACCATCCTGGTGGCCACCGACGTGGCCGCGCGCGGCATCGACGTGCCCGACCTGACCCATGTGGTCAACTTCGCCCTGCCCCAGGACCCGCAGACCTTCGTGCACCGCACCGGGCGCACGGGCCGGGCGGGCAAGGAGGGCGTGGCCATCTCCCTGATCGCCCCCAGCGAGTTCCGACGCCTGATGTTCATCACCAAGAGCTCAGGCATCGACATCACCAAGGCCAAGCTGCCGTGCATCCACGATGTCATCTACTCCAAGAAGAGCCGGATGGTGGACGGACTGGACGGCATCATCCAGGAAGAGGCCCACACACCCTATCTGCCCATGGCCCGAGACCTGCTCGAAGGCCGCGAGCCGGAGGATGTCGTCGCCGCCCTGCTCAAGCACGCCTTTGGCGACGAGCTGGTGGAGTCGAGCTACCGCGAGATCAACACCGTCACCGCGGCCAACCGGGGCCGCGCCGACCTGGTCTGCTCCCTGGGGCGCGTGGATGGCATGAACCCCAAGGATTTCGTGGACTTCATTTCCCAAGCGGCGCGCATCAAGCCGTGGTCCATCCAGCATGTGCGCGTGCAGGGCGAGCGGACCACCTTCACCGTGCCCGGCCCTGAGGCCGAGCTGGTTGTCAGCCGCGTCCTCAGCCGCGACGGACGCCCCCTGGTCAGCCAGGGAGATTCGCCAAAAAAACCGCCCTACCGCCGCGACTACCCCAAAAAAGGCGCGCCCGGTCCGGGCAAACACCCCTTCAAGAAGCCGTACAAGCCCAGGAAGGACTAACCGCAACTCCACAGGCCCATGCCCGGTTCATCCGCGCATGGGCCTTTTTCTTTTGGCTGCAACCGGTCGGTCGCAACCGGACGGCAGGACAAAGAAAAGCCGCGCCCGAAGGCGCGGCCCGGAGTCGAAACTCCGTACCCGTAGGTGGGAGTGGGAGCAATGAACCGGCTCAGGCCGTCAGGCTCAGGCCGGTGGTCATGCCCATGCCGACAGAATCGGAATAGGCCTGCTGCATCCGGCCATACGCCTCGTACCCGGCCTCTTCAGGCCCGGATGCGGACATGTCCATGAGCTGATCAAACGCCTCGGAGTCGCTGAATCTGTCGATACCGCTGTTTCCACCGGCACCCATCTTCTCCAGCTTCTCCTGCATGGCCGCCTGCAGCTCTTCCAGCGAAACCTGGCCGTCCTCGTTGGTATCGAGCGGATCGAACACCTCGGAGCTTTCCGACTCTTCGACGCTGTCGGAGCTTGCAAAGCTCCCTGACGACGAGGACGGGCTGACCTTGAGCCCGCTGCTGGCAGACGCTTCCTCCTCGTCGGCCTGGAGGCTTTCGATGAAGCTGGCCGAATCTTCCTGAGCCTCGTTCCTGTATGCGGATATGATGCTCTGGATGCCGCTCGATCCGCTCATGGAACTCAAAGAACTGATTTCCACAATCATACTCCTTTGCCACTGCCCCGCCAGCACCGAAGCCCGGACACAGCCGTCTCAGACTGTCCCCCCTTTCCCCAAAGGCAGGCATGCGGTCGGCGAGGTCATTACACAGTCTCCATCGCCGCAGACCACCCCCCGGTTACAGACTATGATGAAAAACAACTCATCTGCGCGGCCTGGGCAGCCAGCTTGGGAAAAAATGTACAAGCTCAGGCCGCTGGGCCGCTCCTCCATGGCCACAATCGCTGTCAGCTGGGCGCTTATAAGGGCGCATGCAAATAGACACTCTAGATACATAAATGGGCATATGCGCGAGCATCGCCCTCTTCAACGGGCAGAATAATGAAATAGCGATTCTAAACGCATCAAGACGCACGCTGACACACAGCATTTTCTAAATAATCACGTCATTGAGAGCCATCACACGACGAACGCATCCGTCCATGGAAGACGATGCACGATGAGATCGGATTCATTTCATCAGACAAAACGGCTCGACAGTTTCGCGAAACAGGCAAAACAACACCGCTCAGGAACGGCGTGTATTTGTTTAATATGGCACAAACCCAATGAAATTGAGCAACTAGTTGTCAGGGATGTGACGCTTGTGTTAACCTTTCAGACTGCTGGTCAGAGTGGTGCCCGGCAAATACGCCGCCTGCGCCGTGCGGCGGACATGATTTTCAGAGGGAAGGTTTCGCACAATGAAAATGAGCATTCGATTGAAAGTCCTGCTCCCTGTCCTGGCGACGGTTCTGACGCTTGGGGGCACGGGGCTCTATCTGCTCAGGACCGACCTGGGCCTGTTGCAGCACAATTTTGTCAGGAGCATGGTCATGGAGAAGGAGGCCGAACTGGCCCACTCCATCGCCACCACCTCCAGCCGGGCGAGGGAGATGGCCGCTCTCTTCTCCAGAACACCTGAAGTGGTCCAGGCATTCCGCGTGGCCCTCTCCGGCAACATCAACGACGAGAACGACCCGGCTGCCCAGGAGGCGAGGGTGCAGTTGCGCGCGGCGATGGTCCCGGTGAACGCCGGGTATTCGGCTGCCTCGGACGGAAAGCTGCTCCAACTGCACTTCCACCTGCCCAACGCCCGCAGCCTTTTGCGGGCCTGGCGCAAGCAGCAGACGCAAAAAAACGGCGTCTGGGTGGATATCTCGGACGACCTGGCCTCATTCCGCCAGACCGTGCTTGATGTCAACAAGACGGGCCAGACCGTGGAGGGAATCGAACTTGGCCGGGGTGGCTTCGCCATCCGGGGGCTGGCTCCGGTGCGCGACGAGTCCGGCACCCAGCTCGGATCCGTCGAGGTCCTGCTCGACTTCGACCCCATCCTCAAGGCCGCATCCGAGGGTGAGGGCCGTGAACTGCTGCTCTATATGAACGCAGACCGCCTCTCCATCGCCCGCAACCTCAATGACCCGGCAAAATACCCGGTGGCAGACGGCAGGTTCGTCCTGGTCTCCAACTCCGGGGACGCCCGCGTAGCCGACGCGATTCCCATCGACCTCCTCGACGAGGGCAGCCGCGAGATATCCATGCGCTCTGCCAACGGCCTGGCTCTGGCCGCCTTCCCGGTCAGGGACTACAAGGGCAGCCAGATCGGCCTGATCGTCTATGCCATGGACACCGACGCCACCGATGCCATCATCCGCGAGTCAGGCATGACCATCGGCGGCGTGCTTCTGGCCATCCTGATCCTGCCCGCGCTGGTCACCTGGCTGTTCATCAGCCGCAGCGTGGTCAGGCCGATACAGGTCATCATCGGCAAGATACGCGACATCGCCGAGGACAGGGCCGACCTGAACGAGCGGCTCGACGACTCGGCCAACGACGAGATGGGCGGTCTTGCCAGCTGGTTCAACGTGCTCATGGTCAAGCTCAGCGACATCCTGACCGAGGTCAAGACCTACATGTACATCGTCAACGCCGTGCCAGACCCCATCTTCACCGTGGACGACAACATGAAAATCCTCGTGGCCAACGAGGCCACCGCCCGCTTCGGCGGCAAGGATCTCAAGGACATCAAGGGCACGTCCTGCCGGGACATCTTCAACACCGCCCTCTGCGGCACGAGAGACTGTCCCATCCAGAAATGCAAGGAACGCGACGGCCACTACGAGGGCGATGTCATCCAGATCGCCAAGGACGGCAGGGAAATATCCATCAAGCCCACCTCAGATGTCCTGCGCGACGCTTCGGGCCGGATCATTGGCCGCATGGAGGTGGCGCGCAACGTCACCGAACTGGTGGAAAAGGAGCGCGGCATCCAGACCAACCTGGAGCGCATCAGCGAGGTCAACGACCGGATCATGGTCGTGGCCGCGGCCATTGCCGAGTCGTCGGCCACCCTGCTCGATCAGGTTTCCGAGGCCGCATCCGGCGCGCAGCAGCAGAAAGCGCGCGCCATGGAAACGGCCACGGCCATGGAGGAGATGAACGCCACGGTCATTGAGGTGGCCTCCAACGCGGCCAATGCGGCCAGCCGGGCGGATGAAACCCGCAGCCGGGCGGATGACGGGGCCACCGTGGTCGAACGGGCCGTGGAGGCCATGAGCGAAGTGCGCGCCCGCTCGCTGGAGCTGCGCGGCAACATGGAAAACCTGGGCGAACTGGCCGAGGGCATCGGCAAAGTGCTCGGCGTCATCACCGACATCGCGGACCAGACCAACCTGCTGGCGCTCAACGCGGCCATCGAAGCCGCCCGCGCCGGTGACGCCGGGCGCGGATTTGCCGTAGTCGCCGACGAGGTGCGCAAGCTGGCCGAAAAGACCATGACCGCCACCAAGGAAGTGGACGAGGCCATCCAGGCCATCCAGAACGGAACCAGGGACAACGCCGAATCCGTGAGCGCGTCCGACAAGGCCGTGGAGCGGGCCACGCAACTGGTCAACGAATCCGGTCAGGCCCTGGAAGCCATCCGCGCCCTGGTGGACAGCAGCGCGGATCAGGTCCGGGCCATCGCCACCGCCGCCGAGCAGCAATCGGCCACCAGCGACGAGATCAGCAACTCCGTGGGCGAGGTCAGCCGCGTGGCCGAGAGCACGGCGGACGGCATGGACACGGCGCGGACCGAAGTCCGGCGCATGGCGGAGCTGGCCGAGGACCTGCGCAGAATATCATCAAATTGATCACCTCCTCCTCCACAACCCGAAACCCCGGACGCGCCTCCAGCGCGTCCGGGGTTTCACCGTTTGCACCTTCACAGTGCCGCTGAGGGCAGATCAGCGGACAGCCAGCCGGAGTCTTTCCAAAAATGCCGCTCACTTCTGGCATAGTCGGAAAAAATCAGCTAATCTTATCAAACCAAGACAACCTCATGACCCGACCCGGACACGCACATGCTGACATTTCTCGACAGATTCCCCATTGCCACCCCAGGCCTGCGGCGGGTCGCCTTCTGGCTGATCATCGCCCTGGCAGCCTATGTTCTGGTCGGCTTCCTGCTGGTTCCCCCGGCCCTCAGGTCCATCATTGTCAGTCAGAGCCAGTCCGCCCTCAAGCGGACCGTGCACCTCGGCTCGGTTTCGTTCAACCCGCTAACCCTGCGCCTTGCGCTGCACGATTTCCGCGCGGACGCGCTTGAGGGCGAAGTCCCCCTCATGTCTTTTGGCGAACTCTCGCTCAGGCCGGGCGTCGCGTCCGTCTGGCGGATGGCCCCGGTCGTCTCCAGCCTCGCCCTGCGCGACCTCACGGTCGATATCGTCTTTTTCGGCGACGGGCGGTACTCCATCTCCGACCTGCTCGATTCCGACGGGGAGCAGGCCGACCAGCCGCCGGGCCAGTTCCTCCCCTTTGCCCTCTCCGAATTCGAGATGAGCAACGCCACCATCGTCTTTGACGACCGGTCCAAGGCCAAACGACACGTTGTCTCGGAAATCAACCTGTCCATCCCGTTCACCTCCAGCTTCGAGGGGCTGCGCAAGGAGTTCACCCAGCCCGAATTCTCCGCCGTGGTCAACGGCGACCCGGTGAAGCTCAAAGGGCGCACTCTGCCCTTTGACGACACGCTACTGACCGAATTCAGCCTGGGCGCGGTCAATGTGGACCTTGACCAATACTGGCCCTACCTGTCCGACCTCATCCCTCTGACACTGGTCAAAGGGCAGCTCTCCTCCGAGATATCCATCAACTTCGAGCGGTCTGACGACCAGCGGCTCAAGCTCTTCCTGAGCGGCGGCGGCGCGCTGAACGGCCTGGAACTGACTTCGCCACAAGACGGGGGCGTGCTTTCGGTCAACAGGATCGCCTTCCAAATGGAGCGGTTCTCCCTTGGTGACAGTCTGCTGCACCTCAGGCAGGTGACCGTGGACCAGCCGCGCGTGAAGCTCATCCGCCGACCCGGCGGTGAATTCAACTGGGCGGGATATTTCACTTCGACACAAGACGGGGCCGGACCAGACGAGGCAGGCCAAGCCGGGGCAGAGCAGAGCGCATCCCCCTCCCTGCGCGTGGACCTGGGCTCGGTCGAGGTCACCTCCGGCAGTGTGGAGTGGATCGACCAGGATGTGCCGGGCGGCTTCGAGCGGACCTATCCCGTGACTGCCAGGGCCACGGGATTGAGCACTGGCAGCCGGACACCGGGAACTTTTTCCGCGTCCCTTGGGTCTGCCAATGGGGGTGGCGTGATCGAGATCAGCGGCCAATGCAGGCTGGACCCGGCGTTGGTCACGGCCACGCTCACGGCCTCAGACCTCACCCTCGCCGAGTACTCCCCGTATTTCGCCACAGCCCTGCCCCTGACCCTGGCATCGGGCAGTGCGGGCATCTCCGCAACACTGGCCGTAGAGCAGACAACCAACAAATCCATGGCCGTGTCCGTGAAAGACGGCTCCCTGACCCTCTCGGATCTGCGGCTGCACAAGCCTGCCGCCGGGGAACCGAGCGTTCTGGCCGGGCAACTGGCCGTGTCCGGCGTGGCCGTGGACATGACGGCGCAGGCCGTCAGCGTGGCCGACATCCTGCTGACCGACCCCATCCTGCGCCTTGAAATGACCGAGCCGGGCGTGATCGACCTGATCGCCATGCTCACGCCTGATCCAGCCACTCGCCCCGTGAACGTCACGAACGAAGAGGACGCTGCTGCCGAAACGGACACGGGGAACGCGGAAAAACCCGACGATCCGGAATGGACCGCCACGGTCGGGACGGTGCGCGTGAACGGCGGCATGGTCTCCCTGGCCGACAGGACCGCGACCCCGACCGCCACCCTGGGCGTCCACGACGTGACCCTTGCGGCTCAGGGCGTTTCCACCCGCCGGGACCACCCCCTCACCTGCGCGGTCAACGCCACCTGGGACGGAGGCGGAACCATCGAAGTCCAGACCACGGCCACCCTGGAGCCACTGGTTGGCACGGCCCAGATCGCCCTGCGCGGCCTTGGGCTCGCCCCGGTCAACACCTATCTCGCCCGGTTTGCCGACCTCGAACTGGCGCAGGGCGCGGCCTCGGCAGACCTGACACTGACCTTTGACGGCAACGACACCCTGCACTTTGTCCTTGAGGGTGACAGCGCGCTGGCCAATGCCCGGCTCATGGACACCCTGGCCGGTGACGAGCTGGCGGGCATCGACGCGCTCCGGCTGTCTAAAATCCGCCTGGAAAACGAACCCTACCGGCTGCGGGTGGACACCGTCCGCCTCGACGACCCGCGCGCGGTCCTGCGCTTCGAGCAGGACGGGAGGACCAACATCCAGCGCACGCTACGCGTCCCGCCACCCGAGCCGACAGACCGCGCCGCCGGAAACCGGTCGCCCGGACCCGGCGCCGCCACTGATGCCGCCAACGCCACCCCGCCGCTCGCCGACACGCCCCTGGTTCAGGATGAGCCGCCTTTTTTCGAGAGTCTGGAGATAGGCAGAGTGACTACGGAAAACGGGCAGATCCGCTTCCACGACGCCAGCGTCACCCCGCCGTATTCCACGGAGATGGCAGACATCCGGCTCACGCTCACAAACATCTCCCAGGCTCCGGACGCACAACCGGGGCTGGATATGCAGGCGAGCATCGGCCCCACCCCCCTGTCGGTCACCGGCACGCTCAACCCCCTGGCCGTACCCATCGGCTCTGATCTGGCCGTGACCCTGACCGGGCTCGACCTTGCCTCCTTGAGCCCGTACACCCTGCAATACCTGGCCTATCCCGTGGAGCAGGGCCGCCTCTACGCCCAGGTCACCATCAGGACCAAGGATTCGGTACTCAGCGCGGACAACAGCTTTTTCGTCAAGCAACTGGTCCTCGGCCCCAGGGATACCCGGCCCGGCGCGCCCAACGTGCCGGTCAGCTTCGGCCTCGCCCTGTTGCAGGACAGCAACGGCGACCTGACGATGGATCTGCCCATCCGGGGCCGCCTGGACGACCCGGACTTCCAGATCAGGGGCATCGTGCTCAAGACCGTGGCCAGCCTGTTCGTCAAGGCCCTGGCCTCGCCATTTTCCCTGATCGGGGCCATCTTCGGCGGCCAAGGCACGGACATGGATTTCGTCATCTTCGAGCCGGGCTTGGCCGTCCTGCGCCCGGCTGCCCTGCTCAAGCTCGAAAAGATCGCCACAGCCCTCAAGGAGCGCAGCAGGCTCAAGCTCCAGGTGACCGGCGTGACCGACCCGGTGGCGGACCGGAACAGCCTCAGGCAGGCCAGCTTCGAGACCAGACTCAAGGAGCAGAAATTCAAGGATCTGCCGCCCTCGAAACGCGCCTGGACCACGGTCGAGGCCATGACCATAGAGCCGGACGAATTCGACGAACTGCTCTATCAGGCCTACAAGGACGAACCAGACGAGGGGAACGAAAGGCCCACGACCTTTTTCGTGCCTGACAGGCAGCCGCCGGAGGTGATGCGCCAGTTCATCGAGAAGAACATCACCGTGACCGATCAGGACCTGCGCGAGCTGGCCACGGGCCGAGCCGAAGCCGTGAAGACCTTCATCGTCGAGCGCGAGCCGTCCCTGGCCCAGCGGATAACCCTGCCCGACCGGAGCGGACCGGGCGCGGCCAGGACCGGGGTGCCCCTGCACCGGGCCGACCTGGGCCTCAGGTAGGAGCCAACCATGAAACGCGCCCCGGAATCCGCCACAGCCCTCCTGCTCCTGCTGCTGGCCTGCCTGTGGGCGATTCCGGCCACGGCGCAGCCGCTGCGCCCGGTCACCCTCCAGCTCAAGTGGGCGCACCAGTTCCAGTTTGCCGGATACTACGCCGCCCAGGAGCTGGGATTCTACCGCGAAGAGGGATTGGCCGTGGATTTCAGGGAATACCGGCACGGCACCTCGGTGGAGGCCGAGGTCCTCGGCGGCGGGGCTGATTTTGGCGTCAGCGGGGCCGAGGCGTTGCTCAACTACCAGCACGGCGACCCGGTCGTGGTCCTTGGGGTCTTTTTCCAGCACGCGGCCAACATCCTGCTCTACCGGGCGGATTCGGGCATTTCCGACCCGCAGGACCTCAAGGGGCGGCGGGTCATGCTCCCTGCCGCCGAAGTCCCCTCCCTCTGGGCCATGTTCGCCAGACACGGCATCGGCAGGAAGGACATCATCATCCAGCAGCTCACAGGGGACATCAATGACCTGATCCAGGGCCAGACCGACGCCGTGTCCGCCTACCTGACCACCCAGCCGCACGCCCTGGCCGAGTCCGGGGTCGAGGTGGGCATCCTGCACCCGGCGGATTTTGGCATCGACTTTTACGGGGACTGCCTGATCACCTCCAGACGGCTGTCCGACACCAGTCCGGAGCTGGCGGACGGATTCCTCCGGGCCAGCATCAGGGGATGGGAATACGCCATGGACCACCCCGACGAGTTGATCGAACTCATTCGCGAGCAGTACAACCCGGCCAGGAGCCGCGATGCCCTGCGCCACGAGGCCTCGGTCATGCGCGAACTCATGATCCCCAGGCTGGTGGACATCGGCGCCATGAGCCGGGGCCGGTGGCTGCGCATGGCCGGGGTATGCCAGGAGGCGGGACTGATCGAAACGCTCCGGCCCATGGACGACTTCTACCATATCCCCGCCGACCAGCGCAGGCTCGGCTGGATGACCCAGGGGAGACCCTACCTCATGGCCGCCGGGGCAGCCGTGGCCCTGGCCATCCTGATTCTGGCCCTGATCGCCCGCCGCCAGCACCAGAGCATCCGGGCCAGAACCCGCCAGCTCGAACACAACAGGGAAAGCCTGCGGCAGGTGATAGACCTCTTGCCCAACATGGTCTACGCCAAGGACCGCGAGGGGCGGTTCCTGCTCGTCAACCGGGCCATGGCCGACACCCTGGGCAGCACGGTGGACCAGTTGACGGGCGCGCAGGAGATCGATGTCCAACCGGACGGCGATCAGGCCCGGCGCAGGCTGGCTCAGGACAGGATGGTCTTTGACTCCGGCTACCCCCTCGTCATCCTCGAAGAGCCCTTCCGTCACCGGGACGGCTCCATGCACTGGCTCCAGACCACCCGCCTGCCCTACCTCTCGGCAGACACCGGCGAACCAGCCGTGCTCGGCCTGTCCGTGGACATCACCACGCGCAAGCTGGCCGACGAGGCGCTGAGAAGGAGTGAGGAGCGATTTCGGGCCATCTTCAACCAAACCTACCAGTTCACCGGCATCCTCTCCCCGGACGGCACGGTGATCGAATTCAACGAAAGCTCCCTTGAACAGCTCGGGCAACGGCCCAAGGAGATCATCGGCAAACCCTTCTGGGAGGCCCACTGGTTCGAGCACACCGTGGAAAACCGGACGTGGCTCAGGGACGCTGTGCGCCGGGCCGCCCAGGGCGAGGTTATCTGCAGGGAGGTGACCAGCCTGCGCGCGGACGGCCAACCCATGGCCCTGGACTTCTCCCTCAAGCCCGCCCGCGACAACGAGGGGACCATCGTCTTCCTCATCCCCGAAGGACGCGACATCACGGCCCTCAAGCAGACCGAGGAGGAACTGCGGCGGCTCAACGAGGAACTCGAACGCCGCGTGGCCAGCCGCACCCGCAACCTCGAACAGGCCAAGGATGACCTGGAACACTCCCTGGCCGAGCTGAACAGGACGCAGGAAGAGCTGATCCTCTCCGAGAAGCTCGCCGCCCTGGGCAGCCTGGTGGCGGGCGTGGCCCATGAGATCAACACCCCGCTGGGCACCGGAGTCACGGCCTGCTCGTTCCTGGTCGACCGGATCGCCGAACTCGACGCCCTGTTTTCACGCGGGGAGCTCAAGAAGTCCGACCTGGAGCAATTCCTCGACGACGGCAGGGAATCTTCGGCCAGCACCCTGGCCAACCTCAATCGGGCGGCCGGGCTCATCAGCAGCTTCAAGCAGGTGGCCGCAGACCAGTCGTCCGAGATGCCGCGGCAGTTCAACCTGCACACCTATGTGGACGAGGTGCTCTCAAGCCTGCGCCCCCGGTACAAGCACACCGGACACACTGTGGAAAACCTGTGCCCGGATGTGGAGCTGTTCAGCTATCCGGGCGCGTTCGTGCAGATCATCACCAACCTGCTCATCAACGCACTGACCCACGCCTATGGCCCGGACGACTCCGGCCACATCCGCATCGGAGGGCGGCTGGACGGGGACATGGTCATCTTCACCTTCAGCGACGACGGCGTAGGCATCCATGAGTCGGTCAGGGACAGGATATTCGAGCCCTTTGTCACCACCAGACGAGGCAGCGGCGGCACCGGGCTTGGGCTGCACATCATCTTCAACGTCGTCAACAAGGTGCTGGGCGGCACCATCCGCTGTACCACAGGACCGGGAGAGGGAACCTCCTACGCCATAACCATCCCGCGCGAGCACGCGCCAAGAATGGAAAACCCGGAGAACGAGCCATGACCGACACGGAACACGACGCGTTGCGCTTTGCGGCAGAAAAAAATGAGGAAACCCCCGCTAATCCGGGCAGGAACTGGAAGCTGCTGGTGGTGGACGACGACGATTTCGTCCACCGGGTCACATCCATGGTCCTCAGGGGATACCGGTTCGAGGGCGTGGGCCTGACCATCCTCTCGGCGTACTCGGCGGCAGAGGGCAGGCGGCTGCTGGAGGAGAATCCGGACACGGCGGTCATGCTGCTCGACGTGGTCATGGAGAACCCCCAGGCAGGCCTGGACCTGGCCGCCTGGACGCGCAAGGAGCTGAAGAACACCCTGGTGCGCATCATTCTGCGCACCGGCCAGCCGGGCGAGGCCCCGGAGCAGGAGGTGATATTCAAATACGACATCAACGACTACAAGGAAAAGTCCGAGCTGACCTCCCAGAAGCTCTACACGGCCATCACCACGGCCATCCGCAGCTACCGGGACATGCGCGCCCTCGAATTCAGCCGCAGGGGGCTGGCCCGGATACTGACGGCCTCACCGGACATATTCAAGTCCCAGTCCCTGGGCGAGTTCGCCTCCGGGGTGCTGACCCAGCTCGCCTCCACGGTCTGCCAGGGCGACGACACCCTCATGGCCAGGGCTTCGGGCGTGGCCGCGTCCCGACGCGGCGACCAGTTCCGGGTTATTGCCTCCACCGGAAAATTCGAACAGGCGCGCGGCAGGATCATCGCCGAAACCGGCGACCGCGAGGCGATCCTGTGCATCGAGCGGGCTGCGGATATCAAGCGGAGCTTCTTCCAGAATGACGCATTTGTCGGCTACTACCGGACCGCCACCGGGTCCGAGAGCATCATCTACCTGCAGGGGACCAGACCCATCAGCGAGGAAAACAGGGAACTCATCGAGATTTTCTCATCCAACATCTCCGTGGCCTTTGACAACATTGACCACAACGCCGTGATGCACGAAACCCAGCGCGAACTTCTCATCACTCTGGGCGAAGTGGTGGAAACGCGCACGTCGGAAGCGGCCAACCACGTGCGCCGGGTGGCCGAGTACGCCCGGCTGCTGGCGACCAAGGCGGGCATGGACAGGGACCGGGCCGAGACCCTCAGGCTGGCCTCGACCATGCACGACATAGGCAAGATCGGCGTGCCCGACACCGTGCTGCTCAAGCCGGGGTCGCTCGACGAGAACGAGCTGAAACTGATCAAGAAGCACCCGGAGATCGGATACGACATCCTCAAGGGCACGGACAGCCTGGTCATGCAGGTCGCGGCCACGGTGGCCCTGCAGCACCATGAACGCTGGGACGGCCAGGGCTACCCCGCCGGACTCACGGGCGAGGAAATCAATCTGGCCGGGCGCATCGTCATGCTGGCTGATGTCTTCGACTCCCTTGGCTGCGACCGGCCCCACAGGCGGGCATGGCCCGTGGCCGACATCCTGCGCTTCATCGCGGGCAATCGCGGAACCATGTTCGACCCCGCACTGGTGGACATGCTCATGGAACACAAGGACGAGTTTCTCGCCATCAAGGAGCGGCTGGCAGACGGGCAGGCAGGCGGATGGGCAGACGGACGGGCAGACGAACAAGCAGATGGATGGGCGGAATGATCAGCGGCGGATGGTGCAGACGCCATTCTTGCCCAAGAGGAATTCGATGATCTTTTCAAGGGGCAGCGGTCTGCTGTAATAGTAGCCTTGGACCGTGGCGCAGCCAAAGGTGGCGAGCAGATCGAGCTGTTCCTTGGTCTCCACGCCCTCGGCCACCACGCCGATGCCCATGGTGCGCGCCATGAGCACCACGGTCTCGACAATCTTGGCATCGGAGTCGTCAATCGTGATATCGCGGATGAAGGACCGGTCGATCTTGAGGGTGCTGATGGGAAAGTTCTTGAGATAGTAAAGGGACGAGTACCCAGTGCCGAAATCGTCGATGGATATGGTGATGCCGAGCTCCACCAGCCGGTTGAGCTGGGCCACCGAGGACTGCACGTCGGTCATCAGGGTGGATTCGGTGATCTCAAGCTCCAGGCGCGACGCGGGCAGGCCGTTTCGCTCCAGGTTGGCGACCACCATCTCCACGAGGTCCTCCTGCCCGAACTGGATGGGCGAGAGGTTGACGGCCACGGTCAAGGCCGAACAGCCGACCCCTTGCAGCACCTGCATGGCCTTGCACGAGGCATCAAGGACAAACTCGCCCAGGGGCACGATCAGCCCGGTCTCCTCGGCCATGGGGATGAAATCCTCCGGGCTGACAATGATCCCGTCCGGCTTGACCCACCGCACCAGAGCCTCCAGACCCGACACCTCGCCCGACGCGAGATCGACCTTGGGCTGGAAATAGACGGTGAACTCCCGCTCCTTGAGGGCACGGCGCATGTCGCTCTCAAGCGTAAGCCGCTGGGCGATGCGCTCGCTCATCTGCTGGGTGAACAAAAAGTAGGAGTTCCTGCCCTTGGCCTTGGACTGGTACATGGCCATGTCCGCGTTCTTGACCAGAGAGGCCGGATCCTGCCCGTCGTCAGGATACAGGGTCACGCCGATGCTGGGGGTGATGAACACCTCCTGCCCCTTGATGACAAACGGCTCCTCAAAGACGCGCTGCAACCCCTCGGCCAGATCCACCACCTCGCGCTCCTCGTGAACATCCACGACCACCACCAGGAACTCGTCGCCCCCCTGGCGGGCCACGGTGTCCTCGTCCCGGTAGAGGGCGACAAGCCGCTCGGCCACGGCCTTGAGCAGCGTGTCCCCTTGGGCATGACCAAAGGAGTCGTTTATCTTCTTGAAATTGTCGAGGTCGAGAAAGAGGACCGCCACCTTGGTCCCGGTCCGGTTGGCGTGGGAGAGGGCCATGCTCAGCCGGTCGAGCACCAGCACACGGTTGGGCAGCCCGGTCAACCCATCGTGGTAGAGGTGGTGGGCAAGCTGCTCCTCCTTGTGCTTCATGTCGGAGATGTCGTGGAACACGGCCACATAATTGGCAATCTCCCCGTCGTCGTCCCTGATGGAGCTTATGCTCAGGATTTCCGGATAGGATTCACCGTTTTTGCGCCGGTTCCATATCTCGCCGTGCCACGATCCCCTGGCCTTGAGGGTGGTCCACATCTCGCCGTAAAACTCCTCCCCGTGCATGTCCGACTTGAGCACCCTGGGATTCTTGCCAATCACCTCCTCGGACGTGAAGCCGGTGATGGTGGTGAAGGCGGGGTTGACGGCCACCATGACTCCGGACTTGTCGGTGATGGAGATGCCCTCAAGGGCGTTTTCAAAGACTTTCTCATACAGCCTGAGCCGTTGCTCGGCCCTGGTGCGCTCATCGATCTCGGCGCGCAGCTCGTCGCGGAAATCCACAAGGCGGTCCATGTAGCGATTGAAGTGCATGGACAGGGATCCCATCTCGCCGCGGGCGTTCTCGTCGGCGCGCACGCTCAGGTCGCCCCGGTCCGCGTCCCGCATCCGGGTCATGAGCACAGTCAGCGGTCGCGAGATGGAAAGACCAAGCGCGTAGCAGAGTGGGAGCGTCAACAGCAGCGTCAGAAGCACGGCAACCACGATGATGGTGCCCAGGATGCGTAGCGGCGCGTAGACCTCGTCGAGGTAGCTTGATGAGGCCACGATCCAGCCGAGTTCCGGCAGGGAGCGGAAATGCATGAGCTTGTCGCGCGGGGTGTCGCGGCCCGGATCAAGCCAGGAATAGGCTATCTTGCCGTCGCGGATGCGCCTGATGTGCTGAAAGAGCTCCGTTCCTGCAGCGTCAATGGCGTCGGTCATGTTCCCCTTGAGCCAGGGGTGGAAGACCATGTTCCCCTCTCCATCGAGGATAAAGGCGTATCCGGAATCCCCGACCCTGAAGGATGCGACCCCGGCCCGGAAATCCTCGACATTGATGAGGGAGGTGAACTCCTGCCGGTAGGCCGAGGCGGAGATGATCCAGTCCCACGGCTCGAAATAGACCATATACAGGGCCTTGGGCCGCGTCCGCATCTCGCCGGGGTTGGCCCACTCGTACTCCATGTAGCCCGTCAGCCGCTTCGCCTGTTCCCTGCCTATCCACTGCCCGCTCAGATCCTGTCCAAGGAGCTGCTCGTTGGGGTGAACAGCCACCACCCCCTTGCTGGTGATGCAATAGACATATCCGGTCTGGCCAATGCTCTGACTGAGCAGGATGGTACGCGCCAGCGTCCTGGCCGCCTGCCCGGTCATGCGCCCGGCCTGGACCTCGGCCTCCAGCCCAACCAGGATGTCGCGGTTTTTCTCGGCAATGGCGCGCAGCCGGTTGCGCACGGACGCGTCGGTGGCCGACTGGACCATGGCGCGCAGCGCCTCTGTGGACGCGTCCAGCTGGCGCTCAATGTTCGTCATCACCGTCTCGTGCATGACGGAGTAGACAGCGCCGCCGAACACGGCCATGGACAGGGCAAAGAACAGGGAAAAATACCCCATCAGGCGATATTTGATTCCGAGTTTTCTCAAGAGCTGCGTCACGTCGATAGAGTCCCGCGAATTCAATGGATAAGAGCACGCACCTGCGAAATCACACCCGCCCAAGGGCAAGCGTAATGCGGATCGACACTCTTTGGAAGTATATTATATCGATTTTGTGGCAAAAAAGGCCGCGCAGGGGATCAGCCGCCGATGGACGCCATCCGGGTCTTGCAGACCCCCTGACCGACCATGCGCTCAAGGAGCTTGTAGCCCATGGGCTTGTGGCGGCTGGCGCACAGGATGATGCGCTCCACGGCGGGGATGCCAAGGCGGGGGTGGCGCAGGACCTTGCGCAGACGGTAGACCTTGTCGGAAAAAAGGCAGGTGCGCAGATTGCCGTCCGAAGTCACCCGCAACCGATTGCATGTGTTGCAGAAATGGTTGGTGTATGGCGAAATGACCCCGATGCGTCCCTGGCCTCCGACAATGTCGAACGTTCGGGCCGGGCCGCCGGGCACATTCCCCTCGCCGCCCGAGGGAACCAACTCGGCCAAGGCCGATGCCTGTGCGAGGATGTCCTCGGCCTTCCAGACACTGTGGTCACTCCAGCCGGTCTCAAGCCCCACGGGCATGAACTCGATAAAACGCATATCCAGTGGCCGACTCCTGGCGAACTCGATGAACCCAGGCAACTCGCCGTCGTTGATCCCCTTCATGGCCACGGCGTTGACCTTGACCACCATGCCCGCATCCAGGCAGCGGTCGATATTGGCGCGAACCACATCATACTTGTCAAAGCCCGTGACGCGATGGAACTTTTCGGGATCAAGCGTATCAAGGGAAATGTTCACGCGGCGGACACCTGACGAAGCCAGCCTATCCACGTGCTCACCTATCAGGGTGGCGTTGGTGGTCACGCACATGTCCACACCGGGGAAACGGGCTGCGGCCGCAATCAGGAAGTCTGCGAACCCCTTGCGCACAAAGGGCTCACCCCCGGTGAAGCGGAACTTGACCATTCCCAACCGGGTGGCCATGTCCATGAGCTCCAGAATCTCCTCGTAGCGCAGGATGTCGGAATGGGGGACGAACTCCTGCCCCTCGCCAGCGCAATAGGTACAGCGCAGGTTGCAGCGGTCGGTAACGCTGATGCGCATGTAGCTGGCCTTGCGGCCATGATTGTCTTCGAGGAGCTTATGCATTCCTGTTCCCGGAGGCAAATATCTCGCGTTTGGTCACGGCCTCGGCCTTGACCCTGTCGAGCAAGTCAGCCAGTGCGGCCTTGACGTTCTCGCGGATGTCGCCGGCCACGATGAGAAAAAGCACGTCGTCCCCCGGCTGCATCATCCCGCCGTTGGCGTGGGCCACGGCCCGGAAGATGCCCTCGCGGGCCTCGATCTCCCTGCGGATCTGCTCCATCTTCTCGAAATCGGGCGTGATCTCAATGGCCACGACCTCGGAATGGTCCTCGCGCGACCACGAGCGCACCACACCGTTGTGCACAAGGATCATCCCGACATTGTCGGCAAACCCCGGTTCGCGTTTCAGCTCTGCAATGGCCTTGCTGATGTCCATGCATCCTCCATGGCTTTTCTGGTTGATGTCCTCTCCTGAATAATCACTCCGCGCACCCCAGGCAATCCCGTGCCATTTGCCCTTGGTCCGGCACTATGCCAGAACCGGCGTGATCCCCGGCCCGGATCAATCCCCGGCCCGCACGACACCCAGAAATAATAATACCAAAAAGAAACGCCCCAGGTATCCTTAAGACAAACGGTACATCCGACAGCCCGAAATCACCACTCGACCGGGTGTCGTCCGTCGCCAGCCACGCCGATAGGGCAAGCCGTCGCCGCCCGCAACGCAACCGGAAGCCCTCCACATGCCCGACAGCGCCGGATCACGCGGCGACGCAGGCACGGCGGACATTCTGTCTGGGGCCAGGGTCAGCTTCCGGCGCTCCGCCGGAACCGCCTGGCCCCATCCTTTTGCCCATTCCCGGCCTACAGCCTTTCGAGGGTCCGGAGCACCTCGTCGATAAGGACGCGCGGGGTGGACGCGCCCGCGGTCACGCCGACACGGGCATGACGGCGCAGCTCGCCAAGGTCGAGTTCGTCCGCAGTCTCAACATGGACGCACGGGGTTCCCCGCTCGGTGGCCACCTGGGCCAGCCGCCGGGTGTTGCCGCTGTTCAGCCCGCCCACCACGACCATGAACTCCACCTGATCCGCCAGCCGGCTCGTCTCGCTCTGGCGCAGCCGGGTGGCGTCACAGATGGTGTGCAGCACAAGAATATCGAGAGCCGGGTCTCCCTCAAGCCGTTTGGCCATGGCCTCGAACACGGCCCGGTCCTGTGTCGTCTGGGCGGCCAGGACATACGGGGTGCCAGGGCTCAGGGGGATGCCCGCAAGCTCCTCCTCCGAACCGAAAATATGGTGGCCGTTGCCCGCATAGCTGACCAGCCCCCGAACTTCCGGGTGGTCCCGCTCGCCATAGAGCAGCAGCACCTCGCCGCCCGCGGTATGCCGGGCGATGAGCAGTTGTGCCTTCTTCACCCTGGGGCAGGTGGCGTCCTTGATGATCACGCTGCGCGCGCGCAGGGCCCGCTCGACCTCGCGGGTGATGCCGTGGGCGCGGATGACCGCGTAGGCACCGTCCGGCACCTGGTCCGGGGTTTCGGCGATGATCACGCCCTGCTCGGCGTACCTGGCGAGCACCTGGGGATTGTGAATGATCGGGCCGAGGATGTGGATGGGCCGCCCGTCTGCTGCGGCCACCAGCTTGTCGAGCCGTCTCAGCGCGAGATCGACCCCCATGCAGAATCCGGCTGTTTCGGCCAGGATGACTTCCACGCTATCGCTCCTTGCTCCGCCCCGCAGTCGGCCTGGAGTCGGCCCGGACGGAAAAACGCTTGACTTCCGTCCCGCGTCTGAGGGTATAAGTTCAAACAAGCGTTTTAATCCAACAGCCCAAGGACCGCCGCTCCCTATCATCATGAACGCAAAACCGGACGTCAACACAAAAGACACCCTTCTGGCCGCCGCCATCGAGGTTTTTGCGGACAAGGGGTTCGACGCCGCCACGGTGCGCGAC
This sequence comes from Pseudodesulfovibrio aespoeensis Aspo-2, assembly GCF_000176915.2. Classification (NCBI taxonomy): domain Bacteria; kingdom Pseudomonadati; phylum Thermodesulfobacteriota; class Desulfovibrionia; order Desulfovibrionales; family Desulfovibrionaceae; genus Pseudodesulfovibrio; species Pseudodesulfovibrio aespoeensis. Next base: position 1,032,553 of record NC_014844.1, on the reverse strand, counting down.
ATCTGCGGGCGGGCCAGGGCCAATGTCGCGGCCATCAACTACCATTTTGGCAGCAAGGACGGCCTGTATGTGGCCGTGCTCAAGGAAGTGTTCCCCAAGGACGAATACAACTTCGTCACCGACAGGTCGGAACCGGCAGGACAGCGGCTCCACGCCTTCCTGCGCACCCTGGCCGGAGAGATATACGAGCGCGGCAACGGCATGATCGCCCAGCGCTGGGCCATCTTCCTGCGCGAGATGGCCAAGCCGAGCGCCAATCTCGACTTCATCGTCAGGCGGCAGGTGCAGCCTCGCGCCGACGAGCTGCGCGACATCGTCACCGCGATCCTCGGGCCAAACACGCCGGAGCAGATCCTGGCCTATGCCAGCTCGAACATCTGGGCGCTGATGCTCGACCACCTGCTGACCCAGCCCATCCTCGACCGCCTCTCGCCCCAGCGGCCAGCGGTGCAGGGCAACATGGACACCTTTGTGGAGCATGTGGTGAAATTTTCCCTTGGCGGCCTGCACGCCGTCAAGGAAAACACGTAGGTCGGAAACCGGGGTCACCCTCCCTTGACCCCAACCCGGTTTCCTGCGACCTTCCCCCATTGGCGGGGAGAATCGTCCCCGGATGGTTCTCCCCGTCCTGTCATCTCCGGGAGAATCCTCGCCATGCATCTGTTCAGGTTCGCAATCGCCGTGATCCTCGGTGTCGCCGCGCTCCTCGCCCCTGCCATTCGGGCCGGGGCCGACGCCGCCACCGTCCCCTGCCGGGTGGTGGCCGAGTATCCCCATGATCCCGGAACATCCACCCAGGGGCTGTTCTTCAGCGACGGCCTGCTCTACGAATCCTCCGGCGGGTTTGGCCAGTCCTACCTGACCGTGTCCGAGCCGGAGACGGGCCAACGCCTGCGCACCCAACCCATCGAGGGGCGCTACTTTGCCGAGGGCGTCACCCTCCACGACCACAAGCTCTTCATGCTCACCTGGCTTTCAGGCACGGGCTTCATCTTCGATCCGCAGAGCCTGGAACTGCTGACCACCTTCGCCTACCGCGCCGACGGGGAAACCACAGAGGGATGGGGGCTGACCTTTGACGGCGACCGCTTCATCCTCGGCTCGGGCACGGACGTGCTGCGCTTTCACCAGGCATCGGATTTCGCCCGGACCGGCACCCTGGCGGTGCGCGACGGAGACATCCCGGTGCGCCTGCTCAACGAGCTGGAATATGTGGGCGGCATGATCCTGGCGAATGTCTGGAAATCGGACAAGATCGCGGTCATCGACCCGGAGAGCGGGCTGGTGGCCGCCTGGGTGGATCTGGCCCCGCTTCGGGAGCGGATCGCGCCAGAATCGGGCGTGGCCAACGGCATCGCCTACGATCCCCAGACCGGCAGGCTCTTCGTGACCGGCAAGCGCTGGGACAAGCTCTTTGTGGTCGAGGTGGAAACCCTGCTCTGGCGCAGGCCGGTCAGCCCTGATGCAGTGTCGGAGAAGCTGAACCATTGAGCCGCCGGGGCGGCGCACGATCACCGCCCCCGCGCGTATCCCCACCACATCAGACCGCCTCCCAGCGCGATCATGGGCAGGCACAGAATCTGGCCCATGGACAGCCACTGCAGGGCCACGAACCCCAGGTGCGCGTCCGGCTCGCGGGCGAACTCCACCAGGAAGCGGAACGCGCCGTAGCCAAGCAGGAACAGGCCGCCCACGCAGCCAGCCGGGCGCGGCTTTGCCGAATACCACCACAGGATGACGAAGAGCAGCACGCCCTCAAGCCCGGCCTCGTAGAGCTGGGACGGATGGCGCGGCTCGCCTCCCGCGCCGGGGAACGGCATGCCCCAGGGCAGGTCCGTGGGCCGCCCCCACAGCTCGGCGTTGATGAAGTTGCCTATGCGGCCAAAGAAAAGGCCGGGCGGCACCAGCGGCGCGATGAAATCACCCACCTCCCTGAACCCCAGACCCCTGGCCCTGGCGAACAGCCAGCAGACCGCCACCACGCCGACCACGCCCCCGTGGAACGACATGCCCCCCTCCCACACGGCCAACGCCTTGAGCGGATTGGAGAGGTAATACCCGGCATTGTAGAAAAGCACATACCCCAGGCGACCGCCCACCACCACGCCCAGGATGGCCCAGGTGATGAAGTCGTCCACCATGGGCGGGGTCCAGCGGTTCCACGGCCTGGACGCCCGCCAGCGGCCCAGAAGCCAGCCCGAAACCACGCCAAAGACGTACATCATGCCGTACCAGCGCAACGCCAGCGGGCCTATGGAAATCATGACCGGATCAAAGTATGGGTAGCTGAGCATTCAGGGCGCTCCCGGCGTGACAAGCCGACTATGTTTTCTCAAGAGATTCTGGTACACTGCCGTCTGCGGCACAGGGTGTGCCTTTTTGACAAGCACGTCAACCCCGGCGGGAGGGACATGAAAAAACCGCAGGAACTGGACATTCTTGAGATGCCTCTTGAGGGGCTGGCCGCCTACTGGCTGTCCCTCAAGAAGATACTGGACGCCAAGAAGGGACGGACCATCCTCGACGAGGAGATCGCCCACACCGACGAGCCCTACATCCTGCATCTGCTCGAAACCGTGTTCTCGTCCCTGAGTCCGGACCTGGTCCGCAGGCTGGCCGGGGTCAAGCGCGAGATATTGCTGGAAGACTGCGCCCGCAAGATCGACCTGATGCGGCTGGCCGTCTTTGCCATCGCCTCGGGCGAAAACCCGCGCATCACCCTGGTGCGCATGGATTCCAAATTCGCCATGCCCGTCATGCCCGAGGCAAAGGCCTTTGACATGGCCACGGCCATGTTCGACGCCATCAAACCCAAGGGGTCGGACTTCTCCGTCCTGCTCTCCGTTGACCACAAACTCAAGGCGGACAGACTGCTGGTCAAGCTCCTCTTCTTCGTCATGTTTGCCCGGCGCGAAGGCAAACAGAGCCTGGAGCGGTTCCTGCCCTACATGGGTTCGCATTTCTTCTCCGAGGGGGTCTCCCTGGCCATCGACAATTTCGAGGCCGATTTCCTGGCCTATCACCTCGAAGGCATCCGGGACAGGACCGTGACCGAGACCGGACGCAAGATGGACATGGCCCTGGAAATGGCGCTGGCAATCCGCGACAAGCTGCCGTATGACGACATTTTCCGCATAGCCCGAACCTACATGCAATAGACCTGCGAGGTTGTCATGAAAAAGACACTGATGCCCCTCCTGTTCACCGTCCTGCTCGCCACCGTGGCTGCGGCCATGCTGACCCCTGCCGCGTCCCACGCCTGGACCTCGGCGCGCACGGGCCAGAAGAATTTCGAGCGGGCCTGGTCTGCCTTCATGTTCAAACGGACCGAACCGGCCATGGACTATTTCGTCAAGGCAGCCGATTCCTTTGGTGCGGGACTGGCTGAAGAGCCGCCTAGCCGCACCACCATGTTTCCCTCCAACCTGACCATGGCGGGCATGTCGCTCTATTACGCGGGCCGCCATCAGGAAGTGGCCGCACCCATGGAAATGGTCATGACAAAGGACGACCGCGTCTGGGAGGCCCCGTTCTTCACCGCCCTGGCCTGCGCCCGGCTCGGCGATGAGGCCGGGACCATCGACCACCTGACCCTTTTTCTCAAGACCAGCCCGGCCCAGCCCATTCTGGCAAACGCCGTCATCCACCAGCTTGAGGCCCTCAAGCAGGGCCAGGGCTCGCTGGCCGACACAGCCACAACCCTGGAGCAGGCCGCCTTCGATCAGTTCGACAACAACATCACTTTCATCGGCGTCAATGCCAGCAACCCCCAGGACGCCTGCGACGGCAACTACTGGTGGCGTTACAGCCGCTCCCCCTGCCCGGGACGGAACAAGTACACCTACTAACCCCTGCCCTGTCCGGAATACAGGCACCAGACCAGGGGCCAATGAGATTAATTGCACACCACGCTTGACGAACGGGATGAATTATTTCACCATCCGTCGTCTTCCACGGGGCCATGCTCCACAACGAAACTTAACATCAATGACCAAGGCTCCCACCATACCCGAACAATACCTCCGACTCTTCACCAAAGAAGAAATCAATGCCATGCCCCTGTGCCACTACGAGGGGCCTGTGGCTGTCGTGCGCACGGAAAAGCAGCGCACCCAGGCGCTCAGGGAAATGGAAGGGGAAACCCTGCTCGGCTTCGACACCGAGACCCGGCCCGTGTTCAAGAAGGGCAAGCGGCCCGGCCCGCCGTCGCTGATCCAGCTGGCCACAGCATCCTGCGTGTACGTCTTCCAGATCAACCTGCTGCCCCTGTGCAACGGGCTGTGCGACCTGCTGGCGGACAAGGAAGTGATCAAGACCGGCGTGGCCGTGCGCGACGACATCCTTGGCCTGCAAAAAATGGCCGGATTCACCCCGCAACAGTTTATCGACCTCTCCGATATCACCGCTGCGGCCAGGATGCAGACCCACGGCCTGCGCAACATGGCCGCCAACCTCCTGGGATTCAGGATTTCCAAGTCCGCCCAGTGCTCCAACTGGGCCAAGGAACACCTGACCCCCCAGCAGATCACCTACGCCGCCACCGACGCCTGGATCAGCCGCGAGCTCTATCTCGCCCTGGCCCGGCTTGACCTGCTCTGATTCCGACTGCGCGATCCCGACCGCTCACCCCCTACTCGTCCACCCCCGGCGGCTTGCGCTGGCGTTTGCGGTCCGCCGTGTGCCGCTTGCGCTCCAGCCGTTTGCGCTTGGCGCTTCTGGGGACTGCGGTGTCCTTGCGCGGCGTTACGGGCGTCAGCGCCCAGCGCATCAGCTCCACAAACCGATCGACAGCCGAATCCTTGTTGGACTTCTGGCTGCGAAAGGTCTGGGAGGAGATACTGAGCACGCCGCGCTTGTCGATCCTGCGGCGCAGCTTGCCGGTCACGACCATCTTCTCGAGCTGGGTCAGGCTCTGGCTGGCGGCCACGTCAAAGAGCAGCGTCACCCGGCTGTCTGTGGTGTTCACATGCTGCCCTCCCGGCCCGGAACTGCGCGAGGCCGTGAACTCTATCTCGCTCCAGGGAATGGCGATTCTGTCGTTGATACGTATCATCCGCGATCAGTGCCATGCCGGAGGCCAGGGCGCAACCCCTGACCACTTGCGCATTGACACCCGGCCCGCTTTCTATAGAATCCCGCCCATCCAAACCCGTCACAAAGGACACGATCATGACCAAACCCTGCCCGTGCGGTTCCGGCAAGGAACACGTCGAGTGTTGCCGCCCCTATATCTCCGGCGAAAAGCCCGCCCCCACTGCCGAGGCGCTGATGCGCTCCCGCTACTCCGCCTATGTGCTCAAGGAGCTTGACTATCTCAAGCAGTCCCTGGCCCCGGAGGCGCTCAAGGATCACGACGACACCTCGGTCAGGGAATGGGCCGACTCGGCCCAGTGGCTCGGCCTCGAAATCCACGAGACCTGGGGCGGCGGCCAAGAGGACGACGCGGGCATCGTCGAATTCTCGGCCAGATACGCCATCGACGGCGAGGAACTGACCCACCGCGAGCGCAGCCAGTTCAAACGCATCGGCGACCACTGGCGCTATCTCGACGGAAACATGGTCTCCGGCCCGCCCATCAAAAAGGAGCCCAAGATCGGACGCAATGAGCCCTGCCCCTGCGGCTCGGGCAAGAAATACAAGAAGTGCTGCGGCAAGTAGCCCGGCGCGACCGCTCCAGCCAAGAAGGCCCGGCCATCCTTTGAGGATGGCCGGGCCTTCTTGCGCAGAGCTGTTCCCGCTTGCGCAGGGCAAACAGCCGCTATTTGCCGCACATGGCGAGCAGGGTCCGCTTGATGCCAGCGGTGTCTATGCCGATCATGGCCCGCAGTTCCTTCTGGGTTCCGTGCTCCACGAATTCGTCGGGCACGCCGATCCGCTGCACCCGCCTGCCGGACAGGGCGTCCTCTCCGGCCAGCAGTTCGAGCACTGCCGAGCCGAAGCCGCCCGCCAGGGCGTTCTCCTCCACCAGGAGGATGGTGTCGAACCGGGCCGCCAGTTCGAGGATCTGCTCGCGCGGCAGCGGCTTGACGAACCGGCTGTTGAACACGGCCACCTCAAGCCCCTCGGCCTCAAGCTCCATGGCCGCCTCCACCGCCGGGTAGACACGGGAGCCGAGGGTGATGATCACGGCATGGCTGCCGTCGCGCATGAGTTCGCCGGTGCCGATGGGAATCTTTGCCGGATTCCTGCTGACCTTGGCCCCGACCCCGGTGCCGCGCGGATAGCGCACGGCGCACGGCCCCTCGTGGGCAAAGGCGGTGACCATCATCCGGGCCAGCTCGGCCTCGTCCTTGGGCGCCATGACCACGATGTTGGGGATGTGGCGCAGGTAGGTGAAGTCGAACACCCCGTGATGGGTGGCCCCGTCCTCGCCCACCAGGCCGCCCCGGTCGAGAAAGAAATTGACGTTGAGGTTCTGCAGGCAGACATCGTGCACGATCTGGTCGTAGGCGCGCTGCAGGAAGGTCGAATAGATGGCCACGGCGGGCTTGTACCCCTGGGTGGCGAGTCCGGCGGCAAAGGTCACGGCGTGCTGCTCGCAGATGCCCACATCCACGAACCGCTCCGGGTAGTTCTTCCTGAAGCATTCGGTGCCGGTGCCCTCGGGCATGGCGGCGGTGATGGCCACGATGGTCTTGTCGCGCTCGGCCAGGGCGCACAGGGTCGAGCCGAAGATGGAAGTGTACGAGGGCAACCCCAGGCCGGAAAACTTGCGCGCCAGCCCGGTCTCGGGCACGAACTCGCCCACGCCGTGAAAAAAGGTCGGGTCGGTCTCGGCAGGCTCGTACCCCTTGCCCTTCTTGGTCATGACGTGGACCAGCACCGGCTTGTCGATCTGGCGTATCTCCTCGAACACCTTGACCATCTGCGCCGTGTTGTGGCCATCGATGGGGCCAACGTAGGTGAAGTGAAAGGCCTCGAACAGGATGCCGGGGGTGAAGAAGCTCTTGACCGAGTCGCCGTACCGTTTGGCGTATCCGGCCAGATCGTCGCCGATCTTGGGGATGGAGCCGAGCAGCCCCTCCACATCACCCTTGAGCCGCTGCAGGAAGGGGGTCGTCATCTTGCGGCTCAGGAACTGGGAGAGCGCGCCCACGTTCTTGGAGATGGACATCTCGTTGTCGTTGAGCACCACCACCATCTTGCGGCCCAGGTCGCCCGCCTGATTGAGCCCCTCGAAGGCGAGCCCGGCAGTGAGCGATCCGTCGCCGATGACCGCGATGACCTCGTGGTCCTCTCCCTTAAGGTCGCGGGCCACGGCCATGCCCAGGGCGGCGGAGATGGAGGTGGAGGAATGACCCACCCCGAAATGGTCGTAGGGATTCTCGCAGATGCGCGGGAACCCGCTCAGGCCGCCCTTCTGGCGCAGGGTGTGAAAGGTGTCCAGGCGACCGGTGAGGAGCTTGTGGGCATAGGCCTGATGGCCCACGTCCCAGATGAGCTTGTCCTCCTCCAGGTCAAAGGCCTTGAACAGGGCCAGGGTCAGCTCGACAACGCCCAGCGACGGCGCGAGATGCCCGCCATGCCCGGCCACCTGGCTGATGATGACATCGCGCAGTTCCTGGGCCAGGGTCGCCATCTCGGCCATGGACAGCGCCTTGACGTCGCCCGGCTTGCTGATCCGCGAAAGAATGGTCGTATTCATGAGCACATCGGTCATAGGGCGGTCACAGTAAGCCAATCAACACACTCTGTCCACAATGTAGCGCGATAGGTCCGCGAGGAACAATTTTTCGCTTCCATTGTAGGAGGATAGGCGCTCAAGAGCCTCCTTTGCATACCCTTCGGCCAGCTCCCGGCTCCTGTCCAGCCCGACAAGCGCCGGGTAGGTGGACTTGCCCATGGCCTCGTCGCTCCCGGCGGGTTTGCCCAGAGTCCCGGTATCGCCCACCACGTCGAGCACGTCGTCCACGATCTGAAAGGCCACGCCCACGGCCCGGCCATACTCGCGGGCATTCTCCACATCGCGCTCCGAGGCCCCGGCCAGCACGGCCCCGCACTCGCAGGCCGCCGTGATCAACGCGCCCGTCTTCATGGCGTGCATGGCGCGCAATTCGTCCAGAGCCACCTCGGCCCGGCCCGTGAACTCCATGTCCACGGCCTGTCCGCCGACCATCCCCCCGCTCCCGGCAGCCACGGCCAGCACCGACACGGCGCGCAACACGCGCTCGGCAGGCAGCCCCCTGATCAGGGACGCCTCGGTCATGAGCACAAAGGATTCGGTCAGCAGGCCGTCACCGGCCAGGATGGCCGTGGCCTCGTCGTACCGTTTGTGGTTGGAGGGCCTGCCCCGGCGCAGGTCATCGTCGTCCATGGCCGGGAGGTCGTCGTGGATGAGGGAATAGGTGTGGATGCACTCCAGGCTGGCCGCAAAGGGCATGACCCGCTCCGCATCACCGCCGAGCATGGTGGCCCAGGCCAGGGTCAGCACGGGCCGCAGCCGCTTGCCTCCAGCCAGCAGCGAATATTCCATGGCCTGGAGCAGACTGTCCGGAATACCTCTATTACGCAGGCATCCTTCAAGATACTTCTCCACACCCAAGGCGCGCTCCGCGAGTCTGCCCTTAATCGTCATCGCCTCTATCTCCTGCCAGGGCATCCGTCTCCAGCCCTTCCAATGCCTCGAATTCCTTGACCAGCCCATCGCTGACAATGCGCACTTCGTGCCGGGCCGTTTCAAGCTGCCTGCCGCACGCCTTGGCCAGGGCCAGCCCCTCCTTGTACAGGGCCACGCCCTCCTCAAGAGGCAGATCGCCCCGTTCCAGGCGGTCCACCACATCCTTGAGCCGGGCGAGTCTGTCTTCAAACGTTTCTTTGGCCACGGATTCCTCCACAGGCTTCTGAATTAATCAAACTTCAATCAATTCAACATCTCATCGACTGTGAATTTCAATAAAGGCGTGGGATCGACCAGCCGCCCAAGGACAGAGACCGAAAAGTGCACATGGGGACCGGTGGAGCGGCCCGACATGCCGGAGAGGCCGATGATCTGGCCGCGCTGCACGGTGTCGCCCTTCTTGACCTCGGCCTTGGCAAGGTGAAAATACAGGGTCACCACACCGTTGCCGTGGTCCACATAGACCGAATTGCCCGCGTAGTAATGGTCGCCCACCAGGATAACCACGCCGTCCGCCGCGCTCTTGACCGGATTGTTCATGGGCGAGCGAAAATCCAGGCCGCGATGCGGGTTCTTGGGCTTGCCGTTGAGGATGCGCTGCGCCCCGTAGGGGCTCGACACCTCGCCGCCCACAGGCCGCTCAAGCGGCAGCTGCCACATCCGGGTCGGCGAGACCGTGTTCTTGGCCACATTGGTCAGCTCGCCCTCGGCCCTGATGCGCGCCAGCACCTCGGCAGGCGGGGTGACCATCTTCTCGGGCAGGGTCAGTTCCTGGCGCTCATACGCCACCGGCACCAGCTGGATGGTCCGCCGCAGCGTGTTCTCCTTGCCGTCGATGGAGGCGATGACCGACAATTCCTCCTTGCCGGGCTTGGCGTTGAGGGCGTCGGTGCCGAGCATGACCAAAGCCACATGCCGGTCGTTCCAGACGGAAATGGAAGGCACCACCTCCTTGCCCAACCAGTAGACCGAGACGGAATCCAGGGGCAGATCCGAAGTCAGACGCACAAGAAACGGCTGCCCCACACCCGCCTCCCCCGGAGCGGCCAGCACCAGGGCCGACCCCGGCGTGGCCGCGGCCACGCCTTGCTGCGCCTGCTCCTGCGCATCCCCGGCGGCCCTGGCCTCGCCGGGCATGGCCAGGGTGACGCCGTCCCCGTCCTCAAGCCCGAAACCCTGGGCCGGAACCGTATGCGGCACCATGGGCAGCGTCAGAACCGCAACCAGAAAAATCAGCAAAACAATCCGTCTCATTCCTTCTCCCGCGTCTGTGCCGGTTTTTGCCCTGGGTCTAGAGCGACCACGGCTGCCACCCGGCCATTCCTGATCCTGATATCAAGAGCGTCGCCCGCCGTCACCTCTTTCGGGTCGCGCAAAAAATCGCCTGTGCGCTCAATGCGCACCAGGGAATATCCCCGCTCCAGCGGCGCTTCGGGATCAAGCCCGCGCAACGTCGCGCCCAGCACCGCCAGATCGCGCGCGCGGACCTCGGCCAGGGCATGGACGGCACGGTCCATGCGCCGACACAGGGCCGCCACCTCGTCGCGCGTCCGGTCCACCCGAACGATCCCAAAGGCCCGGCCCAGCCGATCGACCCCGGCGGCCAGCGCCCGCCCCCGCCTGCGCCAAAGCCCCTGGCCCGCCTCGCCGAGCCGGGGCAACAGGCTCAGGAGCCTGTCCTCCATGCGCTCCAGCCGGTGCGCAGGCGAGAGCCAGGACAACGCCCGGCGCAACTGCTCGAACTGTGTCCCCTTGCCGAGCAGCCACCCGGCATAAGCCCGACCAAGGGCCATCTCCAGCACATCCACCCGCTGGGCCAGGGTCTCGCGCCGGGGCCACAATTCCTGGGCCGCATGACTCGGCGTGGCCGCGCGGCGGTCGGCCACGAAATCCGCAATGGTCACATCCGGCTCATGCCCGACGCCCGTGACCACAGGCACCCGCGCCCGGAAAATGGCATCGGCCACGGTCTCGGTATTGAACGCCCACAAATCCTCCAGCGACCCGCCGCCCCGGATGAGCACCGCCACCTCGGCCCAGCCGTCCGCATCGACCAGATCAAGGGCCGCCGCAATCTGCTCCGGCGCACGCTCGCCCTGCACCAGCGACGGGTAGATGCGGATCTCCCCCCCAGTGCCGCGCTCGCCCGCGAGACGCAAAAAATCCCTGATGGCCGCGCCCGAAGGCGAGGTGATCACCGCCACGCGGGCCGGATCGCGCGGCAGCTCCAGCTTGCGCGCCTCATCAAAATATCCCTGCGCGGCCAGCTTGCCCTTGAGCGCCTCAAAGGCCACGGCCAGGTCGCCGACCCCCTGCGCCTGCACCAGCTCCGCCACCAGCTGATACTGGCCGCGCGGCTCGTACACATTGAGCCGCCCGGCGCACAGCACCTCCTGCCCGCCCTCCAGGACACCTGCGCCCGGCGAGCCGCCAGCAACCAATGCGGCCCCACCCTCGTCCGACTCCTCCACTTCGCCAGTCAGGGGGTTGATCCGCTCGCCGCCCCGGCTCACCGGCTCCGCCGACCGCTGGGCCGACCTGAACCAGACCACGGACAAGGCCGCGTCGCCGTCCGTGAGCGTGAAATACACATGCCCGCTCGCCGGACGCGCCAGATTCGTCACCTGCCCGCGCACCCACACGAACGGAAACTCCGCCTCAAGCAGGCTCTTGACCGACCGGGTCAGCTCGCTGACCGTGAGAATCGTGGACATGCATGCCTCCGGCGGCCAGAGAACCTTTTGGAAAAGGTTCTCTGGACTCTCCCAAACTTTTCGGCTCTCCGCCGCCTGTCGAGACAACGGATGCAACCCTGGTGATGGCGGCAGAGTTGGCGTGGATGAGCGAAAAGCCAACTCGTTTTTCATTGTAACAAAAAAGGACGCGCCCTGTGCGGACGGCTGACCCCGACGCCGCCGTCAGGCTCTTTCTTCCCCTTCGCCGTTCCTGGCGACGTAGCCCCAAAAAGCTCGGAGGGGGGCCGGGGGCCCCGGAAGGCTCGCCATCCCCGCCAAGGATAGTGAAAAATCATGGGGTGGGATACCAGAAAATTCGGCCCGGACGGACGGATGCGGGATTTTGCCGGATTGTACTCCGGACATTCGGCGGACAGGCGCGCCAGCCCCTGTCTCTGGACAGCCGCCTGTTTGCCCTGTACAAATTTTCCTGGCGTCCGTGCGCCCGGCCATCCCGGCGCAGTTTTTTCCTTCCGGGCCGGGAGCAATACCCGGTTCCGGCCTCTGATCAGACAACGGCATCAACGGCCTGCCGCGTGGAGTATTCATGTCCAGTATCCGGAACACGGGCAAGTGGGTCATGCTGGTCCTGGTTTCCGCCCTCATGTCCATACTCCTGCGATGGGCTGGGTTTCCAGCCGCCGAGTTGCTCGGCCCCATGGTCGCGGGCATGTTCTTTGCCCTTCGCGGCGTGGTCCTGAACGTTCCCCGCCTGGCCTTTGGCGGGGCCCAGGCCGTGGTCGGCTGCATGGTGGCCCTGACCCTGACCCCCTCCACCCTGGCCTCGCTGGGCGAGGATTGGCTGATCATGCTCGCGGTGGTCTGCATGACCATCGCCGCCGGGGGACTGGTGGGACTGCTGCTGATGCGCTTTGGCTCGCTGCCGGGCAATACCGCGGCCTGGGGGTCGTCCCCGGGCGGCGCGGCGGCCATGACCGCCATGGCCGAGTCCTTTGGCGCGGACGTGCGCATGGTGGCCTTCATGCAGTATCTACGGATGTTCGTGGTGGTGCTGACCGCCTCGGGCGTCTCGCGCATCCTCCTCGGCCATACGGCGGACATTCCCGCACAGCCCTCCTGGTCGCCAGGGTTCGACGCTCCCCTTGTCCCCCTGGCCCAGACCCTGGCCGTGATCATGGGCGGCCTGTTCCTGAGCGGCAGGCTGCGCATCCCTGCCGGGGCGCTGCTGGTGCCGATGCTGGCAGGCGCGGTCCTCAACTCCACGGGGCTTGTCACCCTTGTTCTGCCCCACTGGCTCCTCTGGGTCGCATACGCCAGCCTTGGCTGGTACATAGGCCTGCGCTTTGACCGCGAGACCGTGCTCCACGTCCTGCACGCCATCCCCCAGATGCTCCTTGCCACCTTCCTGCTCATCGCCCTGTGCTGCGCCTCGGCCTGGCTGCTGACCGTCTGGCTCGGCCTGGACGCCCTGAGCGCCTACCTGGCCACCAGCCCCGGCGGCCTCGACTCCGTGGCCATCATTGCCATGGGCAGCGGCTGCGATGTCGCCTTTGTCCTGGCCCTGCAAACCCTGCGGCTGTTCGCCGTGGTCGTCACCGGCCCATTCGTGGCGCGGCTGATCTGCCGCATCAGCGGCGTGAGCGCGCGAGGATCAGGCGTCAGGCCCTGAGGCGGGAAGCCCGGCCCGCTTCATCTCCCGGCCCACATAATCCGACAGCGCGTTGGCGAAATCGGAATGCAGGCGCAGATGGCCCAGGTCAAAAGGCGCGGCAAGCCGCGTCAGGCGCAGCATGTCGCCGTCCTCGGCACCGTGCGGCCAGATCCCGGCAAAAAAGAACCCCGCCTCTTCTGCGCGCTCGCACAGGATCGGCGTGGCCGCCTGGGCCAGCGGCAGGTCGATGTCCACCTTCTCGGCACCGGCGATCTCCACCAGATCAATGGCCGCCCGCCGGATTTCCGACCATTGCCGCTCGTCGGCGCGCCTGACGCGGATCACCCCTTTCTTCAGCCCCATGTCAAAGGAGACGGAATAGTCGCCGGGCGCGCCGTCCGGTTCCGTGGCTGTCAAAGGCAGCGGCTCGACCAGCCGGTCCAGGTTGGCATAGATGCGCTCCACCATCTCCCGGTGCCGGGCCGGGACGTGGACACGGGCCACGGGCGGCGTGGTCAGATACATGAAGCAGTGCAGATAGGACTCCCGCTGCCTGGGCTTATCGTCCAGCCCCAGTCCCTTGAACTGCCGGGGCGGGCAGGCCGCCAGATCCAGTCCGCAGGGCTTGCCCCCGGCCTCCATGGACTGCCGCTGGCTGATGGGATGGCTGGTCACCGGGTTCAGGGCCAGACCGAAAAGTTCCATCTCACGCGCCCTGGCCACCAGGGCTTCGAACAGGGAATCCATGATCTTCCTACCCCGATGGGCCGGGGAGACCACAAGGAGCGCCAGCTCGGCCATGGGCACGGGCTCCGGCCTCAGCAGGCCCGCATGCCCGGCCACATCGCCGTCCTCGGCCACCGCCACAAAGCTGATGAGCTTGCCGGTGCCGACCAGATGAAGCATCCCCTCCGGCCTGTAAAAGGCCTCGTTCTTGTACGAGTACCCGTAGGCCAGCCAGAATATCCGGGCCACCTGCATGGCCTCGCCGGGCTGGATCGCCCGCGTCTCATAACGCTGCATCGGGGCCTGCGCCACCTCTTCCCGGACCATGGGCTGCGCCTGGGCCCGGCCTGACTCGGCCAGCGCGTCCACCCCAGGCAGCCGCTTGACCAGACACAGCGACTTGCCCTGCCGACCGTGGTTGATCCAGGACACCTCGTCCACCGCGTGCCGGATGAGCTTCAGCCCCAGCCCGCCTGTCCACCCCGGCTCCACGACGGACTCCACAGAAGGCTCCACAGAAGACTCCGGCTCCGCCGCCCTGAGGAGCGACGGGTCGAACGGCAGCCCCTCGTCCCGGAAATCAAGGACCAGCTCGGACTCCCGAATCTCGCCGCCGATGAGCACGTCGCCGCGGGTGCCGTCCGGATAGGCGTGATCGCATATGTTGAGGAACGCCTCCTCCGCCGCCAGCTCCAGGGCCGCGACCTCGCGCCCGGCCAGCCCGGCGGTCTCGGACACCTGACGCACATACCCCTGCACCAGGGCCAGGAGCCGCCCCTGCGCCGGAACCCGCAACTGCGTTTGCAATGACTTGGACATGGCCTTTCGATCCTCCCGCTTCAAAACAGTGTTCACCCCGCACACAAACCGATTCGCCCAACGGGCGCGCAAAGAACGACAGCCCTCTGGCCTGGCAACCATCGGAGATTCCGATCCCCTGTCCCACACCGATCGTCTTGGATTGGACTATATCAAAATCGTATGAGTTTCCAGGGCATTCGATCCTGATCGCGAGCCTTTGGCGAGCATCTCAATACCACGGGCCGGGGAACACCGGGCCGGCCCCGAAGGCAGATCTTTCTGAACACAGAGTGAAAGGCAAGGGATCGGAAACCAATGGAGCGCAATACGCACCCCACCAGCGGCGACGGTGTCAGGTGAATACTCTCTCTGTACAGAAAACGTACGAGTTCTGACAATCTCGTCTTTGGACATCACAAGTGGCCCAGTTGGTTCTGGACGGAGAGAGCAATACAACCGTGATGCAAGCATTCCCGCAAATCATGCTCGGCATTCGGCAAGTGATCCATCTCATCGACGCTACCGAGCCCTTGCTGGAAATGGAAAAGGGCGCATACACGCCCCCCGAGACACCGATCAATATTATTCAGATCCTCGATGTCGTAAGGAAATCCCTGGAAAAACTCTCCTTGCAGAACATGGTGACCGTCAATCTTCCGACCGCTTGCCCCTCCGAGGAGCCACGGCTGTGCGGGGAGGCCTTTCTCATCGAAGACTTGCTTACGAATCTGGTGAAGAACGCGATTGAGGCCTCGCCCAGTGGGGGGCGCGTGACTATCGCCTGCCAAATGGAACCAAAGACGGTACACATTGCCATCCACAATGCCGGCGCTGTGCCTCAAGCCCTGCGGGGACGTTTTTTCGAGAAATATGCCACCATGGGCAAGTCTTGCGGCACGGGGCTGGGGACTTACAGCGCCCAGCTCATCGCCAAGTCTCATGGCGGCCACATCGACCTCATCACGTCCGAAGCCGAAGGGACCACGCTTACTGTCGTACTCCCCCGCTGCGACTTCAAATAGCGTTCCTTCGGTCCGCACGCCCTGACAGGATGTCTCCTTTCTCATGCGTTCACCCATGAATGCCATCGCGCGTGCTTCATCCGATCGGAATCGCGATCCGTCCTGATCAATGTGTCCAAACCAGGGAGGCTCCGTGATCTGCAACATGGACGGCAGCCCGCCCGGAACACCCCATCGAAAGCACCGGACACAGAGCGGACATATTCCTGAAATCAGCCATCAGGCACGAAAAAAGGGCTTCGGAAAATCATCCGAAGCCCTTACCTTTCTCGTGGTGGAGCTGGAGGGAATCGAACCCACGACCTCTTGAATGCCATTCAAGCGCTCTCCCAACTGAGCTACAGCCCCACGCTGTTGGGACCGTCAAATTGCATAAAGCACGGGATGTTGTCAATATAAAATATGTCAGCCTGCGCCCTGCCGGACACCCCGCAGACACAGACTGCCTGCGCCAGAATCACTCGCTGCACCCCCTCACCCGACGCGGGGGCACCAAAGCCGGACCGGCCCTGCCCAAAAACCAACAGCCAGGAATCATTCTCCTTCACAGGCCGCCCCAGAACATTTTTTTAATAAAATATTTTTTATCTCGTTATTTTAACAGCATACACTCGCTTTTCTTAACCCTGCCGCCGGGGGAAACTCTCAGCGGCGCAGCAAATTATCAACATACACTTGTGGAAAACTAAAAATTAACCATTATAAACCTGAATTTCAGCCATATGCCATCTCCTTTGAGCGGCAAGGCCACCGGGCATGACATGGATTATTATCCACAGTATAACCTCATGTAATTCATAATTTTTAAGCCATTGACTTGATCAAGGAATGCCTCTATACAATAGATGAAACGTCAGAACCATCGCCAGAACACGCTGGCCCACGATAGAATCCTCAGGAGGAACCATGGCCGAGAACGAAACCACCCAGCCACAGACCAGGCTGTCCCTCTCCCTTCCGGGCTCCGGCAATACGAAGATCTACAAGGTCACCTCGGACATGCTGGTCGCTTTCGATTTCGACGTGACTCAGGCCGTCTTCAGCGGCAATGGCAATCATCTGGTCATTTCCGTCGAGGGGCAGGGGAGCATAGTCATAGAGGATTACCTGCTTATGGCCGAGCAGGACGCCCTCCCCATGTTTGAACTCCTGGGGGGCGAGCTTATACCCGGCGGCGTCTACCTCTTCGCCTTCAGCGCGGCGGAAGACCAAAATGAACTGGAGACCGCCGCGGACGGCTCGTCGGGCAGCAGCGGCGCAGGCGCATATTCCGACGACGCGGGCACACTTTTCAGGGGCATCGACAGCCTTCCCGGACAAGGCTCCCCTTCCAGGAATGGTCGAAACTCCGACGGGGGCGAATCCAGCCCGAACAACAATCCTTCGGACACTTCGGGCGCAACAAGCAATCCGCCGACCATCAACGGCACCCTGTCCATCACCACTGACGAGGATGTGCCCACGCTCATCACCGCGTCCCAGATTCTCGCCCTGGCCAGCGATCCTGACCCTTACGCCTCCCTGAGCGTGACCGGGCTGACCGTGGCGGGCGGAACCCTGACCCAGATTGCAGCCGGGACATGGCTCTTCACCCCGGACCAGGACTACAACGGCAGCCTCAACATGGCCTTCACCATCAGCGACGGCCTCTACACCGTCTCGGGTCAGGGGGTCATCACCGTCAACGCCGTCAATGACGCGCCGGTAGCCGAGGGCGACACCAACGCCGTGGTCCAAGACGCAGTGATCACCGGTTCCGTGGCCGACAACGACACCGATGTGGACAACACGGCGGAGGAGCTCTCCTATGCCCTGAGCGATCCGGCCAACGCCCCGACAGGGCTGACCTTCAACGCCGACGGCTCCTACACCTTTGACGCAGCTTCCTACAATTACCTTACTGAAGGCGAAACACGCGTCCTCGAGATCGGCTACACCGTCTCCGACGGAGACCTGACCGACACCGCCACCCTGACCATCACCGTCACCGGCACCAATGACGCGGCCTCCATCTCCGTGGGCACGGGCGATGCGGCCAGCGGCGGCGTGACCGAGGACGACGCAGCCACCCTGACCGTCAGCGGCACCCTGTCCATCAGCGACGCCGACGCGGGCGAAGCGGCCTTCGACACCAGCGTGGACAACACCGGCAAGCTCGGCGCCCTGACCATCAGCGCCGACGGCCAGTGGACCTACGCCATCGACAACACCCTGGCCCAGGTCCAGTCCCTGGCCGCCGGGCAGACCCTGACCGAGACATTTACCGTGACCTCGGCGGACGGCACCGCCTCCCAGGACATCGTCATCACCGTCACCGGCACCAATGACGCGGCCTCCATCTCCGTGGGCGCGGGCGATGCGGCCAGCGGCGGCGTGACCGAGGACGACGCAGCCACCCTGACCGTCAGCGGCACCCTGTCCATCAGCGACGCCGACGCGGGCGAAGCGGCCTTCGACACCAGCGTGGACAACACCGGCAAGCTCGGCACCCTGACCATCAGCGCCGACGGCCAGTGGACCTACGCCATCGACAACACCCTGACCCAGGTCCAGTCCCTGGCAGCCGGGCAGACCCTGACCGAGACATTTACCGTGACCTCGACCGACGGCACCGCCAGCCAGGACATCGTCATCACTGTCACCGGCACCAATGAGCAGCCTGTGGCCGTGGCAGACACCGGAGCCATCAATGAAGGACGCGGGAGCATAAGCGGCAGACTGCTGACCAACGATTACGATGTGGACGGCGGCACCCTGACCTTGACTGCGGTCAATGGCGATGAAGCCAATGTCGGCACTTCCGTGGCCGGGCAGTTCGGCACCCTGACGGTGGCAGCCAATGGCCGCTACACCTACTCCCTCGACAACTCGCTGGCCGAAGTGCAGCAGCTGGGCGTGGGCGACAGCGCGACCGAGACCTTCACCTACACCATCTCAGACGGCCAGGGCGGATTCGACACCGCCAGCCTGACCATCACTGTCAACGGCACCAACGACCGCCCCGTGGCCGTGGCCGACACCGCCTCGGTCTTCGAGGATGGCGCGGCAGCCACCGGCAACGTTCTGGACAATGATTATGACATCGACGCCAGCGACACCCTGAGCGTCGCGGCAGTGGGCGGCAGCGCGGACAACGTGGGCAGCGATCTGGCCGGAAAGTACGGCACTCTGACCCTCCAGGCCGACGGCTCCTACACCTACGCCGTGAACAACGACAACCTGACCGTCCAGAAGCTCGGCGTGGGCCAGTCCACCACTGACCGCTTCACCTACACCGTCACTGACGACAACGGCGCGACCCGCTCCGCCACCCTGACCGTGACCATCAACGGCACCAACGACGCACCCGTTGCCACCGCCGACGTGCGCGCCATCAACGAGGGCGCAAGCCGCGTCACCGGCAACGTCAAGAGCAATGACACGGACATCGACGGCGACGCCCTGACCGTGACCGAGGTCAACGGCGAAGAGGGCAACGTCGGCTCCGAGATCGCCGGGCAGTACGGCACCCTGACCCTGAACGCCAATGGCCGCTACACCTACTCCCTCGACAACTCGCTGGCCGAAGTGCAGCAGCTGGGTGTTGGCGACAGCGCGACCGAGACCTTCACCTACACCATCTCAGACGGCCAGGGCGGATTCGACACCGCCAGCCTGACCATCACTGTCAACGGCACCAACGACCGCCCCGTGGCCGTGGCCGACGCCGCCTCGGTCTTCGAGGATGGCGCGGCAGCCACCGGCAACGTTCTGGACAATGATTATGACATCGACGCCAGCGACACCCTGAGCGTCGCGGCAGTGGGCGGCAGCGCGGACAACGTGGGCAGCGATCTGGCCGGAAAGTACGGCACTCTGACCCTCCAGGCCGACGGCTCCTACACCTACGCCGTGAACAACGACAACCTGACCGTCCAGAAGCTCGGCGTGGGCCAGTCCACCACTGACCGCTTCACCTACACCGTCACTGACGACAACGGCGCGACCCGCTCCGCCACCCTGACCGTGACCATCAACGGCACCAACGATGCACCCGTTGCCACCGCCGACGTGCGCGCCATCAACGAGGGCGCAAGCCGCGTCACCGGCAACGTCAAGAGCAATGACACGGACATCGACGGCGACACCCTGACCGTGACCGAAGTCAACGGCGAAGAGGGCAACGTCGGCTCCGAGATCGCCGGGCAGTACGGCACCCTGACCCTGAACGCCAATGGCCGCTACACCTACTCCCTCGACAACTCGCTGGCCGAAGTGCAGCAGCTGGGTGTTGGCGACAGCGCGACCGAGACCTTCACCTACACCATCTCAGACGGCCAGGGCGGATTCGACACCGCCAGCCTGACCATCACTGTCAACGGCACCAACGACCGCCCCGTGGCCGTGGCCGACACCGCCTCGGTCTTCGAGGATGGCGCGGCAGCCACCGGCAACGTTCTGGACAATGATTATGACATCGACGCCAGCGACACCCTGAGCGTCGCGGCAGTGGGCGGCAGCGCGGACAACGTGGGCAGCGATCTGGCCGGAAAGTACGGCACTCTGACCCTCCAGGCCGACGGCTCCTACACCTACGCCGTGAACAACGACAACCTGACCGTCCAGAAGCTCGGCGTGGGCCAGTCCACCACTGACCGCTTCACCTACACCGTCACTGACGACAACGGCGCGACCCGCTCCGCCACCCTGACCGTGACCATCAACGGCACCAACGACGCACCCGTTGCCACCGCCGACGTGCGCGCCATCAACGAGGGCGCAAGCCGCGTCACCGGCAACGTCAAGAGCAATGACACGGACATCGACGGCGACGCCCTGACCGTGACCGAGGTCAACGGCGAAGAGGGCAACGTCGGCTCCGAGATCGCCGGGAATTACGGCACCCTGACCCTGAACGCCAATGGCCGCTACACCTACTCCCTCGACAACTCGCTGGCCGAAGTGCAGCAGCTGGGTGTTGGCGACAGCGCGACCGAGACCTTCACCTACACCATCTCAGACGGCCAGGGCGGGTTCGATACCACTACCCTGACCATCACTATCAACGGCACCAACGACCGCCCCGTGGCCGTGGCCGACACCGCCTCGGTCTTCGAGGATGGCCCGGCAGCCACCGGCAACGTTCTGGACAATGATTATGACATCGACGCCAGCGACACCCTGAGCGTCGCGGCAGTGGGCGGCAGCGCGGACAACGTGGGCAGCGATCTGGCCGGAAAGTACGGCACTCTGACCCTCCAGGCCGACGGCTCCTACACCTACGCCGTGAACAACGACAACCAGACCGTCCAGAAGCTCGGCGTGGGCCAGTCCACCACTGACCGCTTCACCTACACCGTCACTGACGACAACGGCGCGACCCGCTCCGCCACCCTGACCGTGACCATCAACGGCACCAACGACGCACCCGTTGCCACCGCCGACGTGCGCGCCATCAACGAGGGCGCAAGCCGCGTCACCGGCAACGTCAAGAGCAACGACACGGACATCGACGGCGACACCCTGACCGTGAGCGCGGTCAACGGCGAAGAGGGCAACGTCGGCTCCGAGATCGCCGGGCAGTTCGGCACCCTGACCCTGAACGCCAATGGCCGCTACACCTACTCCCTCGACAACTCGCTGGCCGAAGTGCAGCAGCTGGGTGTTGGCGACAGCGCGACCGAGACCTTCACCTACACCATCTCAGACGGCCAGGGCGGATTCGACACCGCCAGCCTGACCATCACTGTCAACGGCACCAACGACCGCCCCGTGGCCGTCGGCGAGACCGGGCTGGTCACGGACGAGGACACCCCGCTGGTCATCGATGTGCTGGCCAACGACTCGGACGTCGATGCCAACGACACCTTGACCATCCTGGGCACGCCCACGGCGCTGCACGGCACCGTGACCGTCAACGCGGACGGCACCATCACTTACACACCCAACGCCAACTACAACGGCGCCGACACCATCACCTACACCATCACCGACAGCCAGGGCGGCACGGCCTCGGCCACGGCCAAGCTGTACGTCAACGCGATCAACGATGCGCCCGACGTGCAGAACGAGACCGGACTGGCCACGGATGAGGACACCCCGCTCGTCATCGACGTGCTGGCCAACGACAGCGACGTTGAGGGGGACACCCTGTCCATCCTGGGCACACCCACCGCTGAAAACGGCACCGTGACCGTCAACGCGGACGGCACCATCACCTACACGCCCAACGCCAACTACAACGGCACCGACACCGTCACCTACACGGTCAGCGATGGCCAGGGCGGCACGGCCACCGGCACCGCCGCGATCACCGTCAACGCGGTCAACGACGCGCCCGAGTTGAGCTTCACCGGCGCGGACCAGACCACCAACCTCATCATCAACGGCAGCTTCGAGAACGTGGCTGGCGGCTACGACATCGAAACCGGAGGCTGGGCCGATGGCCGCGCCCCCGAAGGCTGGACCAAGGTGGCGGGCGACCGCTGGGAAGTCATGGACGGCGACCGCTTCGGCATTATCGGGGCGAGCGACGGCGAAAACGTCATCGACACGGGCGTCGGCTCCCGCGCGGCCCTGGTCATCTCGCAACAGATCAACAACCTCGAACCGGGCCAATACGTCATCGAACTCGACCTCTTCGACCGCGGTTCCAACCTGGGCGAGGCAGACAGCGGCGCCATCGACATACTCTGGAACGGTGAAATCGTGGGTTCCTTCAACCCCGGCGACGACGCCTGGGAGACGGGCCGCGTGATCATCACCGTGGCCGAGGCGGGCAGCGGCACCCTGACCCTGGCCTCGCACAACGCCGACGGCTACGGCAACGTCATCGACAACGTGCGCATGTTCGCCATGACCGAGGCGGCGGACGGCGCGGTCACGGTGGTCGAGAACGCCGCCGAAGGCGCGTATGTGGCCTCGGCCATCGGCACGGACATTGAGACCACAGCCGAGAACCTGACCTTCAGCCTCAGCGACAGCGACGGCTTCGCCGGCCAGTCCGCCCTGTTCGTGATTGATCCGGCCACCGGCGTCATCACCCTGGCGCAGGGCACGACCCTCGACTACGAATCCGGTCAGAGCTACACCATCAACGTGACCGTGAGCGACGGCGACGGCGGCGTGACCACCAAGCCGCTGACCATCAACGTGGCCGATGTCAACGAGGCCCCGGTGGCGGCGAATGTGGACCTGGGCCAGATATTCGAAGACGGCGTGGGCGGCGCAGGGGCCATCACCATGACCAGTGCCGAACTGATCGGCAGCGCCTACGACCCCGAGGGCGGCACGCTCACGGTGGAGAACCTGACCCTGGCCCAGGGCGAGGGCAGCCTGACCGCCAACCCGGACGGAACCTGGACCTTCACCCCGGCCCAGGACTGGAACGGCGAGGTTTCCTTCAGCTACGAATTGAGCGACGGCGTCAACACCACCCCGCAGACGGCTGCGCTCATGGTCCTGCCCACCAATGACGCGCCGGTCATCGACTTTGCGATGTCCGCGCCCGACACGGGCACCAACCTCATCGTCAACGGCAGCTTCGAGAACGTGGCTGGCGGCTACGACATCGAGACCGGAGGCTGGGCCGATGGCCGCGCCCCCGAAGGCTGGACCAAGGTGGCGGGCGACCGCTGGGAAGTCATGGACGGCGACCGCTTCGGCATCATCGGGGCGAGCGACGGCGAAAACGTCATCGACACGGGCGTCGGCTCCCGCGCGGCCCTGGTCATCTCGCAACAAATCAACAACCTTGAGCCGGGCCAATACGTCATCGAGCTCGACCTCTTCGACCGCGGTTCCAACCTGGGCGAGGCGGACAGCGGCACCGTGGACGTGCTCTGGAACGGCGAAATCGTGGCCTCCTTCAACCCCGGCGACGACGCCTGGGAAACGGGCCGCGTGATCATCACCGTGGCCGAGGCGGGCAGCGGCACCCTGACCCTGGCCTCGCATAACGCCGACGGTTACGGCAACGTCATCGACAACGTGCGCATGTACGCCGTGACCGAGGCGACGGGCGCAACCGTCACGGTCAACGAGGACGCCACCGGCGGCACCATCGTGGCCAGCGTGGTCGGCACGGATATCGACTCCATGGGTCTGACCTACTCCCTGGCCGACCCGGGCAACACTTCGCCCTTCACCATCGACGCGCAAACTGGTGTAGTCACCCTCAAGAACGGCGCGAGCCTCGATTACGAGACCACCGCCGCCTACGAGGTGGAGGTCACTGTCAGCGACGGCTTTGCAAGCACCACCAAGACGCTGACCATCAACGTGGGCGATGTCAACGAGGCCCCCACGGGCCAGGACATCGACCTGGGCAGCATCCATGAGGACGGCGTGGGCGGCGACGGTTCCATCACCTTCACGGCCGCCCAGCTCCTGGCCGGAGCCACAGACCCGGACGGCGACGCACTGTCCATCGCCAACCTGACCCTGACCCAGGGCCAGGGCACCCTGGCTGACAACGGCGACCAGACCTGGACCTTCACCCCGGACGCCGACTTCAACGGCGACGTGGCCTTTGGCTACGAGATCACTGACGGTGCGCTCTCCTCGCCCCAGACCGCGAGCCTGACGGTCATCGACACCAACGAGGCTCCTGTGGCGGGCAACGACGTGTTTGGCGGCGTGACCGTGACCGAAGGCGTGACCATCGACCTGACCACCCCGGATTCCGGGGTCAATGTCAGCCAGATCCAGGCACAATGGGCCGCGCAGGGAGTGACCGTGCGCGCCCTGACCGGCGACGGGATGGACGCCGGTTCCTGGAGCGACTCGAGCCTGGGCACCAAGAACGTCTCCTTCACCACGGGCGGCACCCACTACGCCTACTCCGGCCTGGGCGTGAGCGCGCCGGGCAACATCGACGGCGGCGAGGTGGACCTGCTCGACGGCAGCCAGACCACTGCCACGGAACTGCTGGCCGTGTCCTTTGACAAGCCCATGCAGAGCGTGACCCTGGAGATCTCGGCCCTGTTCGACGGCGTCAACGGCAATGCCTACGACATCGGCCACATCGAGGTGGCCCGCGTGGCCGCCTATGACGCCAGCGGCGCGCTGCTCGGCTATGTGGATGTCCAGGGCACGCCAAACGGACTGGCCACGGTCACCCTTGATGTCACCGCCCTGGGCTACGGGCTGCCCATAGCCTCGGTAGCGGTCATGCCCCTTGCCAACAGCGCAGGTAATTCGGGCAACAACTCCGACTTCCTGCTGCGCAGCGTCAGCGGCGAGTCCATGGACGTGGTCACCGGCCTCTTCTCCGAGGACGAGACCATCACCCTGGACGCCAGCGCCCTGCTGGCCAACGACACGGACCAGGACGGCGACCCCCTGACCATCACCTCGGTCGGCGACGCCACCCACGGCACCGTGTCCATGGTGGGCGGGCAGATCGTGTTCCAGCCCGAGGCCAATTACAACGGGCAGGCCACCTTCACCTACACCGTCAGCGACGGCAACGGCGGCTTTGACACCGCCACGGTGGCCCTGAACATCACGGCGGTCAACGACGCCCCGACGGTAGGCCTTGAAACCACCACCTTTGTCGGCGGCGAGGATGCCGTGTCCGTGGTGGGCGACATCGCCATCACCGACGTGGACTCGGCCACAATGAGCAAGGCCGTGATCACCCTGACCAACGCCATGGAAGGTGACGAACTGAACACCGACGGCGTGTCGGGCCTGTTCGTGGACACCGAGGTCACGGCTGACGGCCAGATCATCGTCACCCTGAGCGGGTCGGCCACGGCGGCGGAATACGAGAGCGCCATCAAGGCCATCACCTTCTCCACCACCAGCGATGCGGATACTGCCCGCACGGTCACGGTCCAGGTGACAGACGCCGAGGGCAACCAGGCCCAGACCAGCAACATGGCGACCACCACCATCGACGTGGACATCCCGACCGATGCGCCCATTGTGGACTACAACGTGACCGGCCAGGAAGTGATCTTCCAGTCCGAAAGCGCGGGATACTCCAACATGCTCGGCATCTACACCGTGGACGAAAACAACAACCCGAGCGACCCGGAGATCATCCTGTTCAACTCCAAGAGCGCCCTGCCGCAGGAAGTGCTCAAGGCCTTTTCCGAAGACGCGTCGATACGCTTCTTCCTGATCCCCAACGGTGCCAACCAGGGCCTCGACACCAGCGCCACGCTCCACTTCGTCATGAGCAACGGCCAGTGGGCCCTGGCCCTGGCCAGCGCCGACACCACCACCCGGATAGTGGACGTGAAGTTTGACGACGCCCAGTTCAACCCCAATGGCGAGGAAGCGACCTTCAAGTACTCCTGGGGCGGGCAGCCCGGCATGACCTTGAGCGACTACCAGAGCGTGACCGTGAGTATCGACGACCAGACCTCCAACGTCGATGACGACGACTTCAACGATCTCAGCGTCAAGCTCGCCTTCACCAACGACGGCGTCTTCCAAGGCGGCAGCGGCGACGATCTGGCCTACGGCGGCCTGGGCAGCGACACCCTGCACGGCGGCGCGGGCAACGACACGCTCTACGGCGGCGACGCCAACGACATCCTCTACGGCGGCTCCGGCAACGACTCCCTTGATGGCGGCAACGCCGACGACATGATCAGCGGCGGAAGCGGCAACGACACCCTGCTGGGCGGCAACGGCAACGACGTGCTGGTCGGCGGCGCGGGCAACGACTCCATGGACGGCGGCACCGGCAACGACACCCTGCTCGGCGGCGACGGCAACGACACCCTGCTCGGTGACCACGGCGACGATCTGCTGAGCGGCGGCGCAGGCGACGACTCCCTGGACGGCGGTACCGGCCACGACACCCTGTTCGGCGGCGACGGCAACGACACCTTGGTGGGAGACCACGGCAACGATCTGCTGGTGGGCGGCGCAGGCGATGACCTGATCTACGGCGGCACCGGCAACGACATGGTCATCGCCGGTACCGGGTACGATCAGGTGGAACTGGGTTCCGGCAACGACACCATCTTCATCGACCAGTCCGTCCTGGCAGACGGCGGCGGCGAGATGATCGTGTCCGACTTCAACGTGCGCCAGGATGTCCTGGAACTGGGCGACGGCCTGTCCATCGACAACATCATCATGAGCAGCACCCAGGACTACACGCAGCTGGTGATCACCAACGGCGATCAAGACATCGTGGTCAAGCTGCTCGGCGTGACGCCCTCAGACTTCACCAACCACAACCCGATTGTGAACACGGACACCACGGCTGATTCCCTGATCCAGATGCTGGTCGAGGCCGACAACAAGTCCGACTTCTAACCTGCCACGACAATGGCCCGGCTTTCCATGAAAGCCGGGCCTTTTCCCTCCTCCGCGCTTGCCTTGTCCACAAAATAATTATACCTATTCGCTATCCTTTGAGACGCACGAAACCCATAGCCACGGACGCAATGAAACGACTCCTGATCATACCGGCCATTTTCGCCATCACCCTCGTCCTTGCACAACCGACGTCCGCAGATGTTGACGGCACCACCACCCTCAAGGAATCCGTGGTGGACGCAGTCAAACATCACCCGCAGATCAAGGCGCTCCTGTTCAACCGCGAGGCCGTGTCCAGGGATCTCTCCGCGTCCCTGGGTCGCTTCTTCCCCTCCCTGGACCTGTCGTCGCAATACGGCTTTCAGAAATACAACAGCTCCACGGCCCGCGCCCAGGATACCGAGGGCCGCAGCCGCAGAGCGTCAGACTCCACCCTGACCCTGACCCAGAACGTTTTTGACGGCATGGACCGACTGAGCGCCTACCAGGGCTCGCAGGCACGGCTCGAATCCGCCGAGAGCCGCCTTTTCGACACAGTGGAATCCATCGCCCTGAATGCCATCCGCGCGCACATCGACATGGTCCGCATCCGCAAACTGGTGACCCTGGCCGAAGGCAACATCACCGACCACCAGGGCGTGCTCGATTCCATTGCCGAACGCGTGGCGGGCGGGGCAGGCAGCAAGGCCGACGAGATGCAGGCGCGGGGCCGCGTGGCCCGTGCCGAAACCACGCTCATCACCTACACGGGAGATTTGCGCACCGCCGAGGCAGAGTACGTCCGCCAGACAGGCAAGACCCCCGGCCCCCTGGCAGAGCTGGACTACCACCCGGAATATGTCCCGGCCTCCCTGGATCAGATTCTTGAGACCGCCTTGGACAACAACCCCAAGATCAAGACCTACAAGGCCGAGATAGTCGTCACCGAGCAGGACCGGAACGTGACCCGGTCCAACTACTACCCTGACCTCGACATCAAGGTCAGCTCCCGCTACACCGACCACCTCGACGGCTCACAGGCCTATCTGCGCGACGACCGGGCCATGCTCGCCATGTCCTGGAACCTGTTCAGCAGCGGGACTGACTACCAGTCCACCCAGGCAGCCAGCGCCCGCATCAGGCAGGCCCAGCAGGATCTTCAGGACACCATCGACGACCTGACCCGTCAGGTGGCCTCGGCCTGGGCCGAATACGGCACTGCCGTCGGCCAGATCGGGAAGCACCAGGAAGCCCTCCAGTACAGCATCGAGTCGCGCGACATGTACCTGATGCAGTTCAATGTCGGCCAGCGCTCGCTCCTTGACGTGCTCGACGCCATCAACGAGGTGTTCAGCAACAGCGTGCTGCTCGAAACCGCCCAGAGCAACCGGGATTTCACCCTCTACAAGTTCCTCAACCTCCAGGGTCAGCTCATCAAGACCTTCGAAGTTTCCGAGAACACGTACAACACCCTCCCGCAGTAGCCGACATCGAATTTCACTCGCAAGAAAAGGGGCGCGGCCATATGGCCGCGCCTCTTCTCATACCGCATACCGGTCGGGTCTCGTGAATCCGCCATGGCGGAGTGCGTGCCCGGCCTGCCGTGACTGGCTCCAGACACCGGTCACACCCGCGCGCTACTTCCCAATGAGGCGGACAGTGCGCCACGGCCCCTTGCGGAAGCGAATCATGAACGACGTGGCCAGCGCGGCGACGTAGACCACCAGACATATCCACGCGGAGTGGATGCCCACGGCCCCGAACTGCTTGAGCACGGACAGGGGGATGACCATGCAGCAGACCGAGGCCGCAGCCATGGTGAACATGATGAACCGGGTGTCGCCCGCACCTTTAAGGCCGCCCATGTAGGTGATGGCAATGGCGTCCAGCAGGGTGAAGCCAGCCACATACCGGAGCAGGATCGTGCCCATGGCCATGACCGGGGCGAAATCAGCCGCCGTGTCGCCACGCGCCTGGAACAGCTCGATGAACGGTGCCGGGAAAAGCACGAAGAGCGCGCCCATGCTCAGCATGTAGGCCAGGGCTAAGTGCAGCGCGCTCTTGGTGGCATAGGCCGCCTGATCCGGCTCCCCCCGGCCCATGGCCTGCCCCACCATGATGCTGGTGGCCACATGCATGCCGATCATGGGCATAAAGGCAAGTGTGTAAATGGAAACGGCCACATTGGTGGCAGCCAGCTCGGTGGGGCCGATACGCCCGACCATGAAGACGAAGAAGGTCACGGCAAACATGTCGATGAAGAACTGCACCCCGCCGGGCAGACCAAAGCGCATGAACCGGCCAAACAGATCCCGGTCCAGGCGCCAGGCGGAGCGGATCTTGAAGCGCTCCTCGTTCCTGCGGGTGAAAGCCATGATGCCGAAACAGACGGCGGGCAAGGTGAATCCGACCAGCGTGGCGATGCCCGCGCCCACGATGCCAAGCTCCGGGAACGGCCCGATGCCGTTGATCAGACAGTAGTCGAGCGGGATGTTCAGGACGGTTGCCGCCGTGTTCACGATCATGACCGGCTTGGTCATGCCCCGGCCCGAGAAAAAGCAGGAGAGGCAGACACCCACCAGGAAAGGGCCGCCGCCCAGAGTCAGGATGCGAAAATAGGCCACCTCCAGCTCCTGGACCTCGGGCGGATGCCCGGCCAGGGCAAAGAGCGGCCCAGCCACGAACCACAACGAGGCCAGGAACAGGCCGGACGGCACGCAGAACCACAACCCCTGCCACAGGGCCGCGCCCACCCGCTCGTGCCGGGTCGCCCCAGTGTACTGGGAGACGAACACCCCGACATACTCCACCACGCCGAAAAAGAACGACAGGAACAGGAAGGCCGCGATGCTGGCCGGGAGCGACGCGGCCAGCGCGTCCAGAGAGTAGCCGCCAAGAAAGATGCGGTCGGTAAAGGTCATGACCGATGACGAGACCATGCTTATAACAAGCGGCAGCCCCAGGACCATAGCCTGTCTGTAGCCGTTTTCGGCCTTCCAGCGTTTGATGTGCATAGATTCCTCGACTGATGAGACGGTGCGGGGGTGAGCCTATTCTATTCCGGAACCGGAAGAAGTACAGGAAGAGTTGCGGTTGTGCAAACATCATTTTCGCGTTTTTCCCCGTACGAGTCTGATGCACAGAAAAAGGCCCCGGCGCAGATGCGCCGGGGCCTTGCATGACCAGATGGAGTTCGCGCCTACGCCTTGGCCGTGACCAGCCGCTCGCCAGCGGGCGTCCTGACGACTTCGGCCAGGGCCTTGACCACGGCCTGGTCGAACTTGGCCGACTCGGCGGCCAGGATCTCCAGCGCCTGTTGCGGCTCCTTGGCCCCGCGATAAGCCCTGGGCCGGATCATGGCGCAGAAGACGTTGAGCGCCGAGAGGATGCGCGCGGACAGGAATATATCATCGCGCTTGAGCTTCTTGGGGTAGCCTGTGCCGTCGTCGCGCTCGTTCATCTGATAGATGGCCATGAGCACGCCCTCGGCGATGTCGATGTCCTTGAGGATGCGGTAGGCGTGTTCCACATGCCCCTCCATGACCGCCATCTCCTCGTCGGTGAGTCTGCCCGGCTTGGTCAGGATCTCGTTGGGCACGAACATCTTGCCGATCTGCGAGAGGTTGGCCGCGGTCTCGATCTCGGAGATGTCCATCTCGGGCAGCGCCATGACCCTGGCCACCTCCACCGAGAGCCCGGCCAGGAGCTTGGTGTGGCCTCCAAGGTACGGGTCGGCGGCCTCGATGGTGGAACCCAGCGCCTCCATGGCGCGTCGGATGAGCCGCTTGTTCTTCTCCTGCACGGCCACGAACTCGGTGATGTCGCGGTAGACCTCGACAATGCCTTGGCACGCCCCGTTCTGATCGCAGTAGGGCGACTTGGAAATCTGGAACTGGTGCCGTTGGGAGCGCAGGAAGACCGGCTCGTTGATGGTCATCTTGCGCTGCTCGGCGCACACGTTCTCGTCCACGGAGGACAGCCGCTTGGCCGTGTCGAACCCGAAGACCGCAGCCGCGTCCATGCCGATCAGCTCCACCTTGCTCCGACCCACGGCCTGGGCAAAGGCGTCGTTGACGTAGGTGTAGCGCCCGGCTGCGTCCTTCAAGGTGATGAACTCGTCGATGTTGGCGTTGATGGAGTCGATGAACCGCTTCTGGTCGTCGATCTGGGCGGCCAGGGCCTGGAATTCCTGGGCGATGCGCTGGCTCTGCACCCCGGCCAGCACCCACCACGCCAGCCCGGCGATGAGCAGGGCCGTGAGGATGCCGAGCCCGGCCACGATGTAGACCGTGCGGGTGAAGTTGTCGATGGGGACCATGGCCGCGTCGTAATCCGACTCCTGCACCACCCACCACTGCGGGCCTTCCACGCGCACCCCAAGGGAGTAGACCTGCTGATCGCGGTCCGACAGGCTCTCGCGGGGGCCAAAGGGCAGATCGCCCTGGGCGTCCAGTTCAAGCCGGGCGTTCACGTCGGTGAACCCCTCCGAGGTCCAGGGCGTGACCTCGCGAAAACCGCCTTCGGCCTTCTGCATCAGCCGGGTCCGTTCGCCCTTGGCCGAGAGGGCGGAGTTGGAAAGCAGCTCGGTGATCTTGCCCGTCACCTGACGGGTCATCATCAGCGCGCCAATGGCCTCGCCGCCGCCATCCTCGACATCCGGGGGAAACATGGGCACATAGATGTCCATCTCAAGCCCCTGGGCCGTCTTGCGCAGGGGCGAGAACCTCGGCAACTTGGAAGCCACGGCCTCCCTGGCCTGGGCCAGCTGGACCTCGCTCATGGGCGGCAGGTAGCCGTCCGTGGCAATATAGGCATCGCCGCTGCGGGTCAGGATGCGCCCGTTGAGAAAGCCCGAATAGGTGGAGAACTCCCGGAGCATGTTCTGCATCATGGGCAGCTGGGCGGCCAGTTCCGACCCCTGGCCCTCTGCCAGCCCCTCGGCCCCAGCCACGCCGAAGATGGCGCGCAGGTCGCCCTCCACATTGTCCACCTCGGCCCCGTAGAGGCGAAAGAGGTCTGATTTGATCAGCCGGTCGCCCTGGCGCGAAAGCTCGGAGAGCCACGCCTCGAACACCTCGGCCCGACCATGGGCCAGGAGGTTGAGCCGCTTCTCCTGATTCTCCACGCCTTCGGCGTGCTTGTTCGATACCGCCCTGCCCGCCAGGAACAGGATGCCCACCGAAATCACCAGGACGAAAGCCAGGACAACGCCGATCTTGACGCCCTGCCTGGCCCCGCCGATGCTTCTCGGCATCTCCGGGGTGGTCTGTGCTTGCTTGGCCATCATCTGTCTACTCCATCTGGTTTGGTTTTCCGAACGCCCGAGGGGGCATCCGGCTTCATTTCTTGGTTTTGGTGTACGTGGTATTCTTGGTCGGCGGCACATGCATCCAGCGGAACTTTTCGTTCACGGAATACTGCGGCAGGTAGTGCTTGTACTTCTCGTGGGAGAGGACCATCACGGTCTGGTTGTCGAGCACATAGGCGTCGCCGTCCAGGTAGACCACGAGGACCGCGTGGCCGATGTTGCGGATGGTGTCCTTGAGCGCCACGACGCGCATGTCGTCGCCGGTGAAGCCGAGTTCCTTGAGGGCATAGAACTTGGCGATGGAATAATCCTCGCAATCGCCGGATTTTTTCATGAATTCCGGCGGTGTCGCCCAGTAATCGCTCTGGCCGTAGTTGGCTTGGTCCAGCCGGTAGGGCCACTGGTTGAAAAACTTGTTGACCGCTTTGACGCGTTCCATGGGCGCGGCTGTTGCGATCTCGCCCTTGAGGGTCTGCCAGCTCTGCCGGGCCGGAATGGCGGCCATGGACGGGTCCTCGAAAAACCCCTTCCACGCCCCCATCCTGTCGAGCACGCCGGTCCACTTGGGCAGCTGGGTGATGGCGCCCTTGAACTCCACAGTGCCGAAGAGCCGGAGGCGGGGCGGCGCGGCTTCCCCGGCTGCCAGGGCATCGCGCCCGCCGCAAACCAGACACAGGACGAGCAGGGTGGCGCACCACAGGCCCCAAAGCGTCCGGCATATGGCAGTGGCGCTGGCCATGACTGGGGTCAGCGTTCCCGAAGCGCGTTCTGTTTGGCCTTGAGTATCGGCTTGAGCAGGTAGTCGAGTACGGATTTCTTGCCCGTCAGAATGTCCACCTGTGCGGTCATGCCCGGAATGATGGGCAGCCGTTTGCCGTGGTACATCATGGAGCTGGTGTCGGTACGGACCCGGACCACGTAGAAGCTGTCGCCCTTTTCGTTGGTGATGGTGTCCGCGCTGATGTGCTCGACAATGCCGTCGAGCCCGCCGTAGATGGAAAAGTCATAGGCCGTGATCTTGACCTTGGCCTCCTGCTTGGGATGCAGAAAGGCGATGTCCGCGGGCTTGATCTGCGCCTCCACCAACAGGGTGTCGTCGAGCGGGATCACCTCCATGATGGACTTGCCGGGCTGGACCACGCCGCCAAGGGTGTTGATGAGGATGTGCTTGACGATACCGCGCACGGGCGAACGCACATCGGTGCGGGTCACCCGGTCGCCGCCCGAGGAAATGGTCTCGTTGATGGAGAGCAGTTCCTGCCTGCGCTCGTTGATCTCTTCCAGGGCTTTGCTGCGCAGCTCGGCCTTGCGCTGCTCGATGCGGCCCTGGGCCTCCTTGGCCGCCCGCTTGACCCTGGGGATGCCGAGCGTCAGGGCTTCCACATCGCCCTTGAGTTCCAGCACCCGCTGCTCCAGGGCGAGATAGTCCAGCTCGGAATGGATCTGTTTTTCCACCAGCGGTTTGGCGATGTTGCGCTGTTTCTCGGCGACTTCGAGGCTCTTCACCAGCTGACGCCGACGCCCCTCCATCTCGTTGACCTCCTGCTCCTTCTGCTCGTACTGATCCATGAGCAGACTCAGCTCGATGGCCTGTTGCTCCCGCTGCGCCCTGGCGATTCCGAGCTGGTCGCCGACCAGTTGGGGCGCCTTTTCCAGCAGCTCGTCGTCAAAGACCGGGTCCACGCCCTCGACCTCGGCGATGAGCCGGGCAATGGCCGCACGGTGTTCCAGGGATTTTGACATGGCGTCGCGATAGAAGCTGGCCGCCTGCTCGTTGCTCAGGCGGCAGAGCAGGTCGCCCTTCTCCACCTCCTGGCCCTCATTGACGAATATCTCGCTCAAGATGCCGCCTTCGAGGTTCTGGATCTCCTGCACCCGCTGGGACGGGATGACCTTGCCGAAACCGCGCGTGACCTCGTCGAGCATGGCCAGCTTGGCCCACAGCAAAAAGCCGCAGAACATCACCATGATGGATATGGAGATGATATAGGCCAGACGGCGGCCCCGGCCATACAGGGCCTGATCCACCTCGGACATGTACAGCAGGGTTTCTCTTTCAAATCTTTCTTTGGTCACGGCATCCTCACATCGAAACCTTGATCTTGCCGGATTTGAGCCCGTCGAGCACAGCCTGCTTGGGGCCGTCCACCACCACGCGGCCCTTGTCCATGATCACCAGCCGGTCCACCAGATCAAGCATGGAGTGGCGGTGGGTGATGACAATGAGGGTCTTGTCCTTGATGTAGGATTCCAGCATGGCCTTGAACCGGTATTCCGACTGGTTGTCCATGTTGCTCGACGGTTCGTCCATGATCAGGATTTCCGGATCGGGCAGGATGGCCCGGGCGATGCAGACCGCCTGGCGCTGGCCGCCAGAGAGCGACGAGCCGCGCTCGCCCACCATCATGCCGTATCCCGCCGGGTGGTCGCGGACAAAGTCGTTGACCCCGGCGATCTCCGCCGCAAACTTGATGGACTGGTCGTCCGCCTCGGGCAGGCCGAAGGCGATATTGTCGCGCAGGGTGCCGTAGAAAAGGAGCGAATCCTGGGACACGTAGCCCACCTTGCGCCGCAGGTCGGCCACATCCATCTGACGCAGGTCTATGTCGCCCACCTTCACCGAGCCTGCCACCGGCTGGTAGAGGCCCACGCACAGCTTGCCCACCGTGGACTTGCCCGCGCCGGTGCGCCCCACGATGCCCACCTTGTCGCCGGGCTTGAGCCGCAGGGTGACCTCGCTCAGGACCGCCTTGTCCGTGCCGGGATAGCTGAAGGAGACGTTGTCGAGGACCATGGAAGGCTCGATGGCACCGTAGTGGAAGGTCTCCTTGTCCTCGGGCCGCTCGCTGGGCATCTCCATGAGCATGTCCAGCGCGCCCAGCGCCATGCGCGACTGCTGGAAGCGCGAGAGCAGCCCGGCCACGGCGCTCAAGGGGGCCATGGCCCGGCCCGCCAGGATGTTGCAGGCGATGAGTCCGCCCACGGTCAACTCGCCCTCGGCGATCAGGTAGACGCCGATGATGATGATGGCCACGCTGACCATCTGGGTGATGAACACGGAAAAGGTGACCGACAGGTTGGCCATGATCTTGGCCCGGCTGTTGGACAGGGCGGACATGCCCACCACGTTCTCCCAGCGCGCCTGCATCCGCCCCTCGGCCATGCTCGTCTTGATGGTCTCAAGCCCCTGGACGATCTCGAACAGGAGCGCGTTCTTCTGCGTGGATTCCTTGTAGTGGCTCTCGATGATGTGCTGAAAGGGCATCTGCAGGAACAGGCCAAACAGAATAACCACGGGCACAGCCACGAAGATGGGCCAGGCCAGCGGCCCGCCGATGTAGTGGACCACCCCTATGAACAGCAGCAGAAACGGCATGTCGATCAGGGCCACCAGCGAGCTGGAGCTGAAAAACTCGCGCAGGGACTCGAATTCGCGCACGTTGTTGGCCACCGCGCCTGCGGATTCCGGCATGTGGTCGAGCCGGGCCGACATCAGATGCTGCATGATCCGGCTGCCGATGAGCACGTCGGCGTTGCGCCCGGCCACATCCACGAAATAGCTGCGCAGATTCTTGAGCAGGAAGTCGAAGAGGTAGGCAATGGCGATGCCGATGGCCAGGGCCCAGAGGGTGTCGAGCGCGTTGTTGGGAATGACCCGGTCGTAGACGTTCATGACAAAGAGCGGCGAGGCCACGATGATCAGGTTGGTCATGATGCTCGCGCCGATGACGTGACGGTAGATGGGCCAGAAGCGGAGCAGCACTCCCCAGAACCAGCGCTTGGTCCTGATCAGCTTCAGCGCGCTGGCCCGCTTGTCCAGCGTGCTCTTGCGGTGGCAGAAGATGGCGTAGCCGGTGTACTCCTCCTCCAGGGTGGACAGGGCCATCTCGGTCTCGTCCATGCCGTGGCCCGGCACCATGACCCGCGCCGTGTCCTCCCCGGTATCGAGCAGGACGCAGGCGTTGCCGCCGCGCAAGAGCAGGATGCAGGGCAGGACCAGCTTGGTGATGTTGCGCACACCCGGACGGTGGACGGTCTTGGCCGTGATGCCGATGCGCTCGGCGGCCCGGACAATGGAGGCGGCGGTGATGATCCCCTCCTGCTGGGGGATGCCCGCCTTGAGGGTGGCCGAGGACACGGGCTTGCCCATGAGCCGGCTGATGATGGACAGGCAGATGACCAGCGGGGGCTGGAAATCGATGTCCTTGGGCGAGAGCCGCTCGTCCCCGGTCAGGTCCGGCGCGGGCCCAGCCGACGGAGCAGCGGGCTGCGGGCCGTCGCCCGGCTGGGCGCTTTGGGCGGCGGCTTGCGGCGCAGGCTTCCGGCTGGCCTCCGGGGCGCCTTTGGGCTCGGGCCTGGGCCGGGCGTCGGGCCTTGCAGCCTGCGCCCCCTCCCCGGCATTCACTGGTGATTTCTTGTCGTCTGAAGGCATGGCGTCACGCTTGGATTCGGGTGATTGAAGAATGCCGTCACAATGACAGCCGGACGTGCCGCGCGGCACCCCGGCTCATCGCGGCAACTCAGGTTTTCACAACCTTTCCTCCATGGCCGGTTTTGTCAAGAACCATTTTTTCATTAATGCCAAACATCCCGGCTGTTTTCATTGTTTTCCACAGCCTTGTCCATGAGGATTGCACAGGATGTTCAGCGCCATGGCCGCCCTGGGCCGGTCAGGCTGTTTTTCCCGCGCCCCAGCCGCCCACCTCCACCGAGATCTTGCCCAGGGCGTTGCCGCCCGCCCAATGCCGGTGGGCCTCGGCGATCTCGGTGAAATGGAACCGACGCTCGTCCAGCAGCACGGCCAGCAGGTCGTCGTCCACCAGCCCGGCCACCTCCTCGAGAATGTGCCCATAGGCGGCCCGGCCCTGGCCCGTGATCAGCGGCAGGAGCATGAAGACCACATGCAGGGAGAGCCCCCTGGCGTGCATGACGCTGAGGTCGTGGCTGGAGCGCGTCGAGGTGGAGACCACCTGCCCGCCCAGGGCCGCGGCCCGGAATGAGGCATCCAGCACCGGCCCGCCCACGGTGTCGAAAACCACGTCGAAACCCCGGCCTCCGGTCAGCCCGGTCACGTATTCATCCACCGGGGTGGCCCGGTAGTCGATGGGCGTGGCCCCCAGGGCCTCGACCACATCCGCCTTGCCGTTGCCCGAGACCGTGGCACAGACCTCTGCCCCGGCGTGAACGCCGAGCTGCACCGCGAGGTGGCCCACGCCGCCCGCCCCGCCGTGGACCAGCAGGGTCTGCCCGGCGGACAGTCGCGCCCGCTCAAACAGGGCCAGCCAGGCGGTGATGGACACCAGCGGCAACGCTCCGGCATCGACAATGTCCATGCACTGCGGAGCCGGGGCGAGCAGATCCTGGTCCGCCACCATGAACTCGGCCAGCGCGCCGGGCATGGTCCCCAGCCCGCCAGCGCAGCCGAAAACCTTGTCGCCGGGCCGCAGCCGGGTCACGCCGGGGCCGACCGCCTCCACCGTGCCGGACACGTCCATGCCGAGCACGGCGGGCAATGAGGGCGCGAACCCCAGGGCCGGACCAAGGGTGGCGATCTTGTGGTCGATGGGGTTGAGGCTTGACCCGGCCACCCGCACCAGCGCCTCGCCCTCGCCCGGTTCAGGCCTGGGCAGGTCGCGCTCGACAAAAACAAAATCGTCACCGTATCGTTCGAGCACCATCGCCTGCATGCCGCACCTCCGGAACAGTTGAATGGACAGCCAGGCCAAGGCGGCACAGGCCGAAAAGAGCCGCTCAGACCAGCGACACCAGCGCGCGGACCAGCCGGACCGGATCAAAGCGGCCCGGCTCGTCGGCGAGCAGGGGGCGGTCGATCACCCGCAATCCCAAAGCGGCCAGCCGGGCCGGGTCCAACCCGCCGGGGTAGGGCACCCGCCCGTCCACCAGGATGTGGTCCAGGGCGCACGCCCCGCAACTTGCGCCGCTGGCAGCCAGATAGTGACGCAGCAGAACCGCCTGCCGCTCCACGCCATGACCGAGCAGCTCGGGATCGCCGCCCGGATTGGGCACGAACACCTTGGGGCCGGGACACCGGGCCACGGCTGCGCCCACGCCGTCGGGCAGCAGGTTGGCCACCACGCTCGAATAGAAACTGCCCACCGGATAGCATATCAGGTCCGCCTTGGCGATCAGGTCGGCCAGGGATTCGTCCATGGATACGCTGGCCGGTGCGGCGGTGTCCAGGGAGTCTGTCAGCCAGATCCGGGCCACGGGCGAGGCGATGGGGCCGGTCTCCTTGCCCGTGAGCCGGTGCTGTCCCTTCATCACCGTGCCGTCCTCAAGCTCCGCGGCCAGATGCATGTCACCATCGACCACGGGCCGGACCAGCCCGCGCGCGCTCACCAGCCCGGCCACCTCGTCGATGGCCGGGGCCAGCCTGCGGCCGTGGGCCAGCCACCCGGCGGTGAGCGCCACATTGCCCACGCTCGCCCCGCGCAGGTCGAAATCCTCGGGCATGGCGTCGAGAAAGAGGCCAAAGCGGGCCATGAGGTGCGAGCGGGCAGGCTCGGGTACCAGGGAGACCAGGACGTGCGCGCCCTGGGCGATGCGCACCAGCTCGGCGCGCAGGGCCGGGCCGGACTCGCGCCGGGAGAGCCGGTAGGTAAACAGGGCGAACAGCTCGCGGCTGCCCGGCGCGGTCAGGTCGGCCAGGGCCATGAGCCGGTTGCGGATGTCGCCCACGGCGGGCATGGCAAAGATGCGGCGCAGCTCCGCCGAACTGCCGCCCGAGTCAAAGGGCGTGATGATATGCGTGGCGTTGTGCGTGTGCCGGATGAGCTGGCGCGCGGTCTCGCGCAGGGCCGTGCCGCCGCTGAAGAAGACCAGGGCCGGGCCATGGGCCGGATCGTGGGCCGGATCGGGCCGGGATGCCCCGGCCTGCGGTTGCGCTGTCTTGCTGGTCCGATCGTCCATCCATCCTCCCTGTTCAAAACCGCCCATTGTTTTTTTCTTCGCCGTCAGGCCCCTGCGGCGGCCTGTCCGCCGTCGACCATTGTGACCCGAACCGGCCAGCAACACAACCGGGGAACCCTCCATTTCCGGGTTTGCAGTTTTCAGGCGCAATGGTATGATCCTCCCCTGTGCCGTCGCCCGCGCGGGCGGTAGGTCACGCGGCGGTCAGGCTCGTCAGCCTGTCCGCGTGTTTTTTCATTGACATCTTGGGGCTTCGCCCATAACACCCCGCTTCCGGCAGGCGCATGACCCGTCCCGGCCCGACCATGGGACACGCGGGGAGAACAACCCGGAAATTCTTGGGATGTGAGGATTTATGAGTGGCACATACACTGCAAAGATGGACGGCTGACAAGTCCAGAGAACTCTACGGCATTCGCGAATGGGGCGCGGGATTCTTCGGGATCTCCGACACGGGTGACCTGCTGGTGACCTCCGAGCCGGGCCGGTTCGAGAACGCCGTCAGCATACCCGAGGTCATCGCGGGCATCCAGGAACGCGGTCTCGACATGCCCGTGCTGCTGCGCATCGAGAACATCCTCGACACGCAGATCACCCTGATCAACGAAAACTTCCGTTCCGCCATCAAGAGCCTCGGCTACCGCGGCTCGTATCTTGGCGCCTACCCGATCAAGGTCAACCAGCAACAGCAGGTGGTGGAGGCCGTGACCCGTCACGGCAAGAAGTATCACCACGGCCTTGAGGCGGGCAGCAAGGCCGAGCTCGTGGCCGCCATGGGCATGCTGCGCGACACCGAGGCGGTGCTCGTGTGCAACGGCTACAAGGACGAGGAGTTCATCGACCTCGGCCTGCACGCCACCCAGCTCGGCTTCACCTGCATCCTGGTGGTCGAGATGCCCGGTGAACTGCCGCTGATCATCGAACGGTCCAAGGCCAAGAAGGTCAAGCCCATCCTGGGCGTGCGCGTCAAGCTCTCGACCCAGGCCAACGGGTTGTGGGCCGAATCCGGCGGCGACCGCTCCATCTTCGGGCTCAACGCCACCCAGATCATCGACGTCATCGACCGCCTCAAGGAGGCGGACATGCTCGACTGCCTCCAGCTCCTCCACTACCACCTCGGCTCGCAGATACCCAACATCCGCGAGATCCGCAGTGCCGTGGCCGAGGCGAGCCGTGTCTACGCCGGGATTGTGGCCGAGGGCGCGCAGATGCGCTACCTCGACCTGGGCGGCGGTCTGGCCGTGGACTACGACGGTACCCAGACCAACTTCATGAGCAGCCGCAACTACTCGGTGGACGAATACTGCGTGGACGTGGTGGAAGGCGTCATGACCGTGCTCGACGAGCAGGGCGTGGACCATCCGGTCATCGTCACCGAGTCCGGGCGGGCCCTGGTCGCCTACTACTCCATGCTCCTCTTCAACGTCCTCGACACGGCCCGGTTCGAGCCCGATCCCCTGCCCGACGTGCTGCCAGAAGGCACCAACATACACGTCCAGCACCTCTTCGAGACGTTGCAGTCGCTCAACCTGCGCAACATCCAGGAGTGCTTCAACGACATCCTCTACTACCGCGACGAGGTGCGCCAGGCCTTCAGCCATGGCAAGATATCCTTCCGCGAGCGGGCCCAGGGCGAGAACGTCTTCTGGGAGACCATCCGGCGCATCGCCACGCTCTCCAAGGACCTGCCCTCCCTGCCCCACGAACTGGAAGGCATCGGCCACGCCCTCTCGGACATATACTACTGCAACTTCAGCGTGTTCCAGTCCCTGCCGGACGCCTGGGCCATTGGCCAGCTCTTCCCCATCATGCCGGTCCACCGGCTGGGCGAGCGGCCCACCCGCGAGGGCATTCTGGCCGACATCACCTGCGACTGCGACGGCAAGATCGACCGCTTCATCGACAGCCAGGGCGTCAAGCGGACCATGCCCCTGCACGAGCTCAAGGAGACCGATGAGTACTACCTCGGCGCCTTCCTTGTGGGCGCGTACCAGGAGACGCTCGGCGACCTGCACAACCTGCTGGGCGACACCAACGTCGTGACCATCAGGATCCGGGAGAACGGCGAGTTCGACTTTG
This sequence comes from Pseudodesulfovibrio aespoeensis Aspo-2, assembly GCF_000176915.2. Taxonomy (NCBI): domain Bacteria; kingdom Pseudomonadati; phylum Thermodesulfobacteriota; class Desulfovibrionia; order Desulfovibrionales; family Desulfovibrionaceae; genus Pseudodesulfovibrio; species Pseudodesulfovibrio aespoeensis. The sequence continues at coordinate 991,482 of NC_014844.1, read as the reverse complement.
TCAGCGAGCTTGAGGGCGACACGGTGGAGGATATCCTCTCCTACGTGGAATACGACACCAAGTACCTGCTGACCCGGTTCCGCGAGACCGCGGAGAACGCCGTGCGCGACGGTCGGATCACGGCGGGCCAGCGGCGCAGCATCCTCCAGGCCTACAAGACCGGTCTGCAGGGATACACCTACTTCGAACGGTAAACCGTCCCGGCTGCGGGGCGATTCAGGGAGGGTTCAGTCATGTCCAAAGTACTGATCATCGGCGCGGGCGGCGTCGGCAGCGTGGCGGTGCACAAGTGCGCCCAGGTCCCGGAAGTGTTCACCGAAATCCATCTGGCCAGCCGCACCAAATCCAAGTGCGACGCCATTGCCGCGTCCGTGCTCACGCGCACCGGCGTGACCGTGCCCACCTACGCCGTGGACGCGGACAACGTGGCCGAGACCGTGGCCCTGATCAAGCGGATCAAGCCCGACCTGCTGGTCAACCTGGCCCTGCCCTACCAGGATCTCGCCCTCATGGACGCCTGCCTGGAAACCGGCGTCAACTACCTCGACACCGCCAACTACGAGCCGCCAAACGAGGCCAAGTTCGAGTACAAGTGGCAGTGGGCGTACCAGGAGCGCTTCAGGCAAGCCGGGCTGATGGCCCTGCTCGGCTCGGGATTCGATCCGGGCGTGACCAACGTGTTCGCGGCCCACGCCATGAAGCACCACTTTGACGAGATCCACGTGCTCGACATCATCGACTGCAACGCGGGCGACCACGGGCAGGCGTTCGCCACCAACTTCAACCCCGAGATCAACATCCGCGAGATCACCCAGCGTGGCCGCTACTGGGAGCGCGGCGAGTGGGTCGAGACCGACCCGCTCTCCTGGTCCATGAGCTACGACTTTCCCGAAGGCATCGGCACCAAGAAGTGCTACCTCATGTACCACGAGGAGCTCGAATCCCTGGTCATGCACATCAAGGGCCTCAAGCGCGCCCGCTTCTGGATGACCTTTGGCGACCAGTACCTGACCCACCTGCGCGTCCTCGAAGGCATCGGCATGACCTCCATCAAGCCGGTGGAATTTGGCGGACAGATGATCCAGCCGCTGCAGTTCCTCAAGGCCGTGCTGCCCGAGCCCGGCTCGCTCGGCCCGCTGACCAAGGGCCGCACCTGCATCGGCAACGTCATGAAAGGCGTCAAGGATGGCCGCGAGAAGACCCTGTACGTCTACAACATATGCAGCCACGAGGCCGCCTATGCCGAAGTCGGCTCCCAGGCCATCTCCTACACCACCGGCGTGCCCGCCATGATCGGCGCCATGATGCTGCTCACCGGCAAGTGGAGCGGCAAGGGCGTCTTCCACATGGAGCAGATGGACCCTGATCCGTTCATGGCCGCCCTCAACGCCCATGGCCTGCCCTGGACCGAGGTGGAGCTGTAGTGGACGGACGGCGCGAATACCGTTTCGACCCTGCCGGGGTCAAGACCCCGTGCTTTGTGGTGGACGAGGGGCTGCTCAGGGACAACCTGGACATCCTCGCCTCGGTGCGGCAGCGCGCCGGGTGCAAGGTGCTCCTGGCCCTCAAGTGCTTTGCCATGCACAGCACATTCCCCCTGCTGGCCCCGCAGCTCGACGGCGTGTGCGCCAGCTCGCCCCACGAGGCGCGCCTGGGGTGCGAGGAGTTCGCGCCCCATTGCCGCCCCGGAACGGGCGAGGTCCACACCTTTGCCGCCGGGTTCAGCGAGGCGGACATCCGCGACCTGTGCCAGACCAGCGACCACATCGTCTTCAACTCCTTTGCCCAGCTCGACCGGTTCCGCCCCCTGGTGCGCGAACTGGCCGAAGCGAACGGACGCGCCATTGAGTTGGCCCTGCGCATCAACCCCGAGCATTCCGAGGGGGCCACGCCCATCTACGACCCCTGTGCGCCCGGCTCGCGCCTGGGCATCCGCCGCGCCCACTTCGACCCGGCCAATCTCGACGGCGTGACCGGCCTGCACTGGCACAACCTCTGCGAGCAGGACGCCGATTGCCTGGAGCGCACCGTGGCCGCGGTGGAGGCGTCGTTCGCCGATGTCCTGCCGCGCATGCGCTACGTCAACTTCGGCGGCGGCCACCACATCACCCGGCCCGGCTACGATGTGGACCTGCTGGTGCGCATCATCACCCGGTTCAAGGAGAAGTGGGGGGTGGAGGTCTACCTGGAGCCGGGCGAGGCCGTGGCCCTCAACGCGGGCTATCTGGTGACCACGGTCCTCGACGTGATCCGGGCGGACATGGACATCGTCATCATGGACTCGGCAGTGCCCTGCCACATGCCCGATGTCATCGAGATGCCCTACCGGCCCCACATCGTCGGCTCGGGCGAGCCCGGAGACAAGGCCTGGACCTGCCGCATCGGCGGGCCTTCCTGCCTGGCCGGGGACGTGGCGGGCGAATATTCCTTTGACACGCCCCCTATGACCGGCGATAGGCTTGTGTTCACGGACATGGCCATCTACTCCATGGTCAAGACCAACACCTTCAATGGCATCCAGCTGCCCTCGATCCGCATATTCAGACCGCAGACCGGCGAGATGGTCACGGTTCGCAGCTTCGGCTACCAAGACTTCAAAAACCGCCTGTCATAGGAGAACAACCCATGGCACCGCATTTTCTGGAAGGGGAGATTCCCAACGAAAAACCGGACAAGGCCGCTGTCCACATCATCCCCGTGCCGCTAGAGACCTCGACATCCTACGGCGCGGGCACGGCTGCCGGTCCGGCGGCCATCATCGAGGCGTCCAAACAGCTGGAACTGTGGAACGGCTCCTGGGTTCCGGCCTCTGGCGGCGTGCATACCGCCGATCCCGTTGACTGCTCCAAGGAGATCGCCAAGACCCTGGACCGCATCGAGGACGCCGTGGCCTACGCCCTGGAGTGCGAGGCCCTGCCACTGGTTCTGGGCGGCGAGCACACCGTCACCTTAGGCGCGCTGCGCGCCATGAAGCTGAAATACGGCCGGTTCGGCGTGGTCCAGTTCGACGCCCATGCCGACCTGCGCAATACCTACCAGGGCTCGCCCTACAGCCACGCCTGCGTCATGCGCCGGGCCATGGACGATCTGCGCGTGCCAGTCTTCCAGGTGGGCGTGCGCGCCATGTGCGCCGAAGAGGCCGACTACCGCAAGGCCCAGGCGGTCCCGTGCCTCGACGCCCGCAAGATGCACCTCAAGGGCATCCCCACCCAGCTGCTGCCCGCCGATTTTCCCGAGCGCATCTACATCACCTTTGACGTGGACGGCCTCGACCCGTCCGTGATCCGGGCCACCGGCACCCCGGTGCCCGGCGGCCTGGGCTGGCACGACGCCCTGACCCTGCTTGAGCGGACCGTGGCCGGCAGGCATGTCATCGGCGCGGACGTGGTCGAACTGGCCCCGGCCCAGGGCGACCACGCCTCGGATTTTGCCGCCGCCCTGCTGGCCTACTGTCTGATGGGCCTGAGCCTGCCCAGGGAATAACCGCCCCACCCCATTCGCCTTGCACCGCGCCCCTGACCGGACACTCCGGCCAGGGGCGCGATCGTTTTTTGGGATCGCCCTCCCCGCGCCTGCCCCTTGACCGCATCAGGCCCACCCAACTCGCCAATTTCAGACAACGAGAGTCTGAATTGGCACACCCTCTTGACGTACAAGAGTCATTTGGTTATCCGGATGGTGCCATTGATTCAATTTTTGTAGCATCATCTGACTTATTATTCTCACTCCGTATCCAGCACGAGGTCCGCCATGCGCGCGTTTCAACTCTTGTTCACAGTCCTGGCAGCAGCCCTGATCATCCTGTCCACCTCCCCGGCGCAGGCCGAGAGCCGCACGATCACCGACTCGTTCGGCCGCGAAGTGGTCATTGCGACCAGGGTCACCAAGGTCATCTGCTCCGGGCCGGGCTGCCTGCGGCTGCTCACCTACCTGCAGGCCCAGAACCTGGCCGTGGCCGTGGACGACATCGAGGCGCGCAGGCGCAGCTTCGACGCCCGGCCCTATGCCATGGCCAACCCGCAGTTCAAGACCCTGCCGGTCTTCGGCGAATTCCGGGGCCACGACAATCCAGAGCTGATCCTCTCCCTTGATCCGCAGCCTCAGGTGATCTTCAAGACCTCTCCCACCAGGGGCCACGATCCGGTGGAGCTGCAAAGCAAGACCGGCATCCCGGTGGTGACGCTCGACTATGGCACGCTGGGCAAGCAGCGTCCGGCCCTGTACCAGTCCCTGCGCATCATGGGCGAGGTGCTTGGCAGGCAGGAGCGGGCCGAGGCGGTCATCGCCTTCATGGAGCATCAGATCACCGACCTCAAGAAACGCACGGCGGACATTGCCGAGCAGGACCGCCCGGCGGCGTATGTCGGCGGCGTGGCCATGTCCGGCCCGCACGGGTTCCAATCCACCGAGCCGGGCTATCCCCCCTTCGCCTTTCTGGGCGTGCGCAATCTCGCCTACCGCGAGGGGCTGACCGGCAAGGACATGGCCTACGCCAATGTGGCCAAGGAAATGATCGTCCAGTGGAACCCGCAGTACCTCTTCCTCGATCTCTCCACCCTGCAACTGGGCGACAGCGCGGGGGGCTTGTACGAACTGCGCACCGATCCCGCGTACCGCACCCTCTCTGCCGTGCGCGAGGGGAGGGTCTACGGCCTGCTGCCCTACAACTGGTACAGCCAGAACTTCGCGTCCATCCTGGCCGACGCCTTTTACATCGGCAAGCTCATCTACCCGGACCGCTTTCAGGACGTGGACCCCAGAGCCAAGGCGGACGAACTCTACGCCTTCCTGGTGGGCAAGCCCCTGTTCGACGACATGAACCGCATGTTCGGCAACTTCGCCTTCACCCAGGTGCCGGTGAACTGACATGCACTTCTCGGACGGTCAGGTTCCTGCCGAATACCGGCGGTATATCGGCTGGAAGAGCGCGCTCGTGGTCTCAAGCGGGGTGCTGCTCGTCGCCGCGCTGATCACGGGCATCTCGGTCGGCGCGGCAGGCATCCCCTTGGCCGACGTGGCCCGGAGCCTCGCGGGGCTTGAAGTGCCCCGGCGCATCGACGCCATTGTCTGGAACATCCGGCTGCCCCAGGCCCTGACCGCCATCATGTCCGGGGCCGGGCTGGCCGTGTCCGGGACGGTCATGCAGTCCATCCTGCGCAACCCGCTCGGCTCGCCCTTCACCCTGGGCATCTCCCACGCGGCGGCCTTTGGCGCAGCCCTGTCGGTCATGTTCCTGGGCGGCGGGGTCATGACCTCCACCCACGCCGACGCCGTGAACATCACCAATCCCTATATCACCACCGGCGCGGCCTTTGCCTTCAGCCTGCTCGGCGCGGGGGTGATCATCATGGTCTCCCGGCTGCGCGGGGCCACCCCGGAGGTCATGGTCCTGACCGGCGTGGCCCTGGGCGCGCTCTTCACCGCCGGGACCATGTTCCTGCAATACTTTGCCGACGACGTGCAGTTGGCGGCCATGGTCTTCTGGACCTTTGGCGACACGGCGCGCGCCTCCTGGTCCGAGCTTGGGGTGATCACCGCCGTGACCCTGGCCTGCTCCGGCTATTTTCTCTGCAACGGCTGGAACTACAACGCCATCGACGCGGGCGACGAGACCGCGCGCGGCCTTGGGGTGCGCGTGGAACGGCTGCGGATCATCGGCATGCTCCTGGCCTCGTTGGTCACAGCGGTGATCATCGCCTTTCTCGGCATCATCGGATTTGTCGGGCTGGTGGTGCCGCACATGGCGCGCAGGATCATCGGCTCGGATCACCGCTTCCTGCTGCCAGCGTCCGTCCTGGGCGGGGGACTGCTCCTGCTGGTGTCCGACACCGCGGCCCGGCTCATCCTCGCACCGCATCTGCTGCCCGTCTCGGTGCTGACCGCCTTCATGGGCGCGCCGATCTTCATCTGGCTCATCATCAGGGGGCAGCGCAAATGATCCTCGACATCCACGGCCTCGGCTTCACCTACAACAGCCACCCGGTCCTCGACGATGTGGAGTTCTCCCTTGCGGGCGGCGAGCTGCTGGCCATCCTCGGCCCCAACGGCGTGGGCAAGACCACCCTGCTCAAATGCATCAACGCCATCCACCGGCCCATGCGCGGCGCGGTCATGGTCGAGGGGCGCGACGTGCTGGGCATGCGTCCGAGTGAGATAGCCTTGAGCGTGGGCTATGTGGCCCAACGCAACGAACCGGCCCGGCTGACCGTGTTCGACGCCGTGCTCATGGGCCGCAAGCCGCACATCCGCTGGCGGGTGAGCAAGCATGACCTGGAGATAGTGGAATCCGCCCTGCGCCGGCTGCATCTCGATGCCCTGGCCATGCGCCACATCGACCAACTCAGCGGCGGCGAACTGCAAAAGGTGGCTATCGCCAGGGCTCTGGTCCAGGAGCCCCGCCTGCTTCTGCTCGACGAGCCCACCAGTTCGCTCGATCTCAGGAGCCAGGTGGACATCCTGACCATGGTCCGCCGGGTGGTGGACGAGCACCGCATCGGGGCCATCATGACCATGCATGACCTGAACACCGCCCTGCGCTACGCGGACAAGGTCCTGTTTCTCAAGGACGGGGCCATCCACTCGCGCGGACTCGCCCGCGATGTCACCCCCGAGGTGATCGAGGAGGTGTACGGCGTGGCCGTCCACATCCACCATGTCCACGGCCACCCGCTCATTGTCCCGGCTCATGACCACTCACACGCAACAACGGAGCACCACCATGCCCTGCCACATCCCCGCTGACCAGATCGCCAGAGCCATAGAATTCCACGGCCACGAATGCCCGGGCCTGCACATCGGCATCCGCGCCGCCGAGCTGGCCCTGCGCGATTTGGGTCACACCCGCGACATCGACCTCGTGGCCGTGTGCGAGACCGACATGTGCGGCGTTGACGCCATCCAGGTGCTGACTGGCTGCACCTATGGCAAGGGCAATCTCATCCACCGCGACCTGGGCAAAATGGCCTTTGCCTTCTACGACCGGGGACGCGGCACAGGCCTGCGCGCCCTGCTCGACACCGGGGCGCGTGGCGGCATGGACGACGAGATGGGCGAACTCATGGCCAAGAGCCACACTGGCGCGGCCACGGATGCGGACAAGGCCCGGCTGGCCGAGCTGCGCACCCTGCTTCAGGAGCGGTTCATGGTCCTGCCCCTGGAGGAGATGTTTCACATCACCCCCCTGACCCTGAGTGCGCCCCGGCCCGCCCGAATCCTGACCAGCCACGCCTGCGAGCAGTGCGGGGAGATGACCATGGAGTCGCGCACCCGGCGGCTCGGCGGCCAGACCCTGTGCATCCCCTGCTTTGCCGCCCAGGACCAGAAAATCTGACCGCCCTGCCCCCCTCGACGCAAAAACCCCGCCCACCATATGGTGGACGGGGTTTCCTGTCTTGAAGACCCGCTATTCCAGCAACAGCCGGAACTCCACGGAGATGAAATCAAAAACCAGATGATAGCTGAGGTGCCGGAAAAACCTCGACGACCCGTAGATCACGCCCCACTGGGTGCGGTCGAAGTCGAGGTTGGCGACGATGGACAGCCGTTCGGCGTCGAGATTGCGGATGTGGGCCGGAAAGGCGATCTCGCTGGTCATGCCGCGCAGGGACAGATTGCCCTGGATCATGGCGTTTGGCCGGGTGGCCTGGGCACTCTCGACCAGCCGGATGGCCGTGGTTATGAAGGACGCCTCAGGGAACATGACGGTGAAGAAGAAATCGTCTGAATGCAGGTGTTTTTCCAGCACCGGGTGCAGATCCTGGCCCAGGAGGTCCGTATTGCTGATGCTGGTCATGTCGATAACGAACCACGCGGACAATTCGTCCGATCCAATCGGACCAGCGCCAGGGTCCGCGCCGGTCGCGTCCAGCCCGCCCGAGGCGAAGCGGAGCGTACCGTGGTGCGTGCTGCCGGTGTTGCGCCCGGCCCACCGGAGCAGGGATTCGTCCGGAATCAGGCGGTAGGGCCGGGGTTCAAGAACAAGGACCGGATGCGGCGGCTCCAGGGCGTCCGGGGCCGACCCCTCCAGGGATCGCCCGGCTGCCAGCCACTCCTCCAAACCGCCGTGGAACACGGCCACGTCCGTATACCCGAGTCGGGCCAGCTTGTCCGCCGCGGCCAGACAGTCGAGGGAATCGGCACCAGCCCCGTAGAGAACCACGGGCGTGCCCATGGTCGGCACCAGGGCAGCCGCCATCTCGCAAAAGACCATCTCGTAGACGCAGGCGTTGACCGCGCCCGGAATGTGCCGCGCCGCAAAGTGTTCCGGCGGCAGCGTGTCAATGAGCACGCCATCGCCCTTTTCGATGAATTCGACCACCTCGCCGACCTCAAGCCGCTCCACGAACTGCGCATCCATCTCCCGGCTCCTCCATTGCCCGCCCCTGCGGGTTGGCCCTCCCGAAGGCAGAGGATTTGGGGCCAGTGTATCAGGAATCGGGCCGGACGCAACCCTGACGGCCCTCTTGACGCAAGGCCGCAAAAAGGCCCGCCACGAGGCGGGCCTTGGGGTCAGTCCAGCAGACAGGAAGGGGGATCAGAACTTCTCGAAGTCGTCGTCCATGTCCAGGTCGATGCCTCCACCTCCGGGATTGGGGTCTGGCTTGGCAGCGGGCTTGCCTTCTGGCTTGGAGTCAGCCTTGGCGGCGGGCTTGGCGGCGGGCTTGGCGGCGGGCTTGGATTCCGCCTTGGCCGCTGGCTTGGATTCTGGCCGGGCCAGGGCTTGGACAGGGGCACGCCGGGACGTGGCTGGTGCCAGTTGACGGGCAACAGGCTTTGGCCGCGCCTCGGGCTGCCGGACCACACGCGCCTGGGTGCGCGCGCCCTGGGATCGGCCCGAGCGGTCCTCGGACAGGGTGAAGAACTCCATGCCCTGCTGCAACTGCGAGGCGTGCTCGGTGAATTCCTGGGCCGTGGCGGCCAGTTCCTCGGCAGAGGCCGCGTTCTGCTGGATGACCGTATCGAGTTCCTGGATCGCCTTGTTGATTTCCTGGGCTCCGGCGTTCTGCTCGATGCTGGCCATGGAGATTTCCTGCACCAGGTCGGCGGTCTTGCGGATGTCGGGCACCATTCGGGCCAGCATGGTGCCCGCCTCGTCGGCCTTGACCAGGGTGACTGAGGACAGCTCGCCGATCTCGGCGGCGGCGGAGCCGCTGCGCTCGGCCAGCTTGCGCACCTCGCTCGCCACCACGGCAAAGCCCTTGCCCGCCTCGCCCGCGCGGGCCGCCTCGATGGCCGCGTTGAGCGCCAGCAGGTTGGTCTGGCGCGCTATCTCGCCGATAATGGAGATTTTTTCGGCAATGTGCTTGATGGAGTCCACGGCCTCCATGACCGTCTCGCCGCCCTTTTGGGCGTCAAGGGCGGTCTGGGTGGCCATCTTCTCGGTCTGGCGCGCGTTGTCGGTGTTGCGGCCAATCTGGGAGATCATCTCCTCCATGGCCGAGGAGACCTCCTCCACAGAGGCGGCCTGACGGTTGGCGCCGTCGGACACGGACTGGGCCGACAGGGTCACCTCGGAACTGCCCGAAGCCACGCGGTCCGCGCCCCCCTTGGCCTGGCCCACGATCTCGTGCAAGCGGTGGATCATGGCCGAGAGCGAAGCGGCGAGACGACCCGGCTCGTCATGGTATTCGGTGGAAATCTCCTGCGTCAGGTCGCCTCCGGCAACCAGATCGGCCAGCGCCACGGCCTCGTTGAGGGGCCGGATGATGGACCGGGCGATGAGCAGGCACAGGGGCAGGACCAGGAGCAGGAAGACGGCGAATGCGCCGCCGCCGACTCCGAGGACATAGGTGTTGACCAGCGTGTCGATGTCATTGGCAATGGCGGCCCGCTCCTCGTCCACGTTATCGAGGTACACGCCGGTGCCGATCCACATCTGCGTGCCGGGAATCATCTCGGCATAGGAGAGCTTGGGCTGCTCGCCCTTGTTCGGCTTGGGCCAGACATAGGTGACGAACCCGCCGCCCGCGCGCGCCACCTTGTCCAGCTCCACCACCAGGGCCACGCCGTTCTTGTCCTTCAGGCCGGAGAGGTCGGTGTCCTGCAGCTTGGTGTTGGTGGGCAGGGCGACGTTGATGGTCTTCTCGTAGACGAAGTAATACCCGGACTCGTCGTCCTCGAAGCGGATCGGGGCCACCAGCTTGCGGATGAGCGTCTTGCGCTCCTCGATATCGGTCACACCCTGTATGGCCTCGGACACGGACATAGCCATGGAATGGGTGCCCACCTGGAGCTTGCGCCGCTCGCCTTCGAGCATGGCCGCCGCCGACCGCTCAACGCCCACCGCCTTAACCCTGGACACGCCGTTCAGCGCGGTCAGGGCAAAGCCGATGGTGAAGAGGACGATGGCGCAGATGAGAATAATCATGCGGACGTTGATGGACACTTTCCTGAGCATTGGCACCTCCGGGCGCACGAGTTATGCAGTGAATCCTTATGCCTGCTTATCACTCATTGCGCAAATGTTGAAGTGTGGCCGCACAAGTTATAACGCGGCGTTGGGTGATGATCGCAGGGGGCAGACGGCGTGTTATAGTTGCTGATTTCGGAAGGGTTCTCTGCTATGCCCAAACCAGTGACCGCAACAGGGGACGGCATGACGAGCGAAAGCAACAGGACACGGAAGGAACTCATCGCCGAACTGGCGGCGCTTCGGGCCTGCCTCGGGGCTGTTTTGACACCTGGCCAGCCCCCGGTCAGCGATCCGGACGGAGAACGCTACCGGCAGATGGTGGACGGCCTGCCGCAGATAGTCTACGAAATGGACCTTGAGGGCAGGTTTGTCTACGTCAACGCCTTTGCCCTCAAACGCTTCGGATTCACCGCCCAGGACGTTGCCACGGGCCTTTATCTCCACCAGATTCTCCACCCGGACTCCATCGGGCGCGCCAGGGCGGGCATGGCCCGCACCCTGCGCGGCACCGGCGCGAACGGCGAGGAATATATCGCCGTGTGCAAGGACGGGACCAGCTTCCCCATCAAGGTATACTCCCAGGGGGTCTTTTCCGACGGCCATGCCACGGGCGTGCGCGGCGTGGTCATCGACATCACCGACACCAAGCGGGCCGAAGAGGCACTCTACCAAAGCGAGAACTACTACCGCACCATCTTCGAACACACGGGCACGGCCATGATCATCTTCGGGGCCGATGCCGTGGTCCACCGCTGCAACTCGCAGTTCGAGACCCTGACGGGCTACACCGCCGACGAGATCGTGAACCGGAAGACCTGGGACATCTTCGTGGCCCCGGAAGATCTGGAGCGCGTGCGGGGCTTCAATCGACAACGCCGCATGCAAGACCCGTCCGTGCCAAGCGACTATGAAATGACCATCCTCACCAAGGACGGCGACCGTAAGCTGGCCCACCTCTTTGTCCAGGCCATCCCGCGCACCGACGACATGGTCTGCTCGCTCATCGACATCACCGCCCGCCACCGCACGGAGCGCGCCCTGCGCGACAGCGAGAAACGCTACGAGCTGGTGGCCAGGGGCGCCAACGACGGCATCTGGGACTGGGATCTGCAAACCGACACGATCTTTTACTCGGCCCGCTACAGGGAGATGCTGGGCTATGAAGAGGCCGAGTTTCCCAACACCTCGGACTCCTGGAAGAATGCCATTCACCCCGACGACCTTGAACCCATCCTGGCCGCCAACAGGACCTGCACCGAGGGGGGCACCGACCAGTTCGAGGTGGAGTACCGGCTTCGGCACAAGGACGGCACCTATCGCTGGGTGCTCGGCAGGGGGGCGAGCGCGCGCGACGAAAGGGGCGAGGTCTACCGCCTGGCCGGGACCCACACCGACATCACGGAGCGCAAGCTGAGCGAGCGCACCACCCAGGCCATGTACGCCATCTCCAAGGCCATCAGCACCACCGACAACCTCCAGGCCCTCTACGAAACCATCCACGCCATCCTCGGCCAGGTCATCGACGCCACCAACTTCTTCATCGCCCTGTACGACGAGCCCGGCGACCGCGTGGCCTTCGCCTACTTTGCCGACGACAAGGACGAGCTCTACGACATCAGGAACGTCAGCGACCCGAACACCCGCGGCCTGACCGTCCACATCCTGCGCACGGGCAGGCCGCTCTTCATCTCCCAGGCCGATCCCATCCCGCCGGAGAACGCGCGCAACATCGGCATCGTGGGCACGCCCGCAGCAGTCTGGCTCGGCGTGCCGCTCAAGCTCAAGGGCCGGACCATGGGGGCCATGGCCGTGCAGCACTACACCAATCCGCGCCATTACACCGACGCGGATGTCAGCTTCCTGGAAGCGGTCTCCGAGCAGGTGGCCCTGGCCATCGAGCGCAAGTCCAACGAGGAGGAGCTGACCCGGTTCTCCGAGGACCTTGAGGACATGGTCGAGCTGCGCACCACCGAGTTGCAGGTCCAGGCCAGCGAGCTGGAAAGCGCCAACCAGCGGCTGACCGAGCTCGACACCATCAAGTCAGCCCTGGTCTCGTCCATCTCGCACGAGTTGCGCACGCCCCTGACCTCCATCCGGGGCTTTGCCAAGCTGACGCGCAAGGAGTTCGTGCGCCATTTTCTGCCCCTGGCCGAGTCGCCCTTGGCAGAGGCCAAGGGCGAGCGCATCCGCCAGAACCTGGGCATCATCGAGACCGAGGGCGAGCGGCTGACCCGGCTGATCAACGACTTTTTGGACATCAACCGCATCGAGTCCGGCAAGGTGGTGTGGAACGACCAGTTCCTCAACCCGTGCGAGGTGGTGCATCAGGCGGCCAACGCCCTGGCCGGGGCCCTGGCCGCCCGCCCGGCCATCAAGCTGAAGCTCAGCCTGCCGCCCACCGTGCCGCTCATCCACGCCGACCCGGACAAGGTCCAGCAGGTGCTCATCAACCTACTCAACAACGCCTGCAAGTTCACCGCCGAGGGTTTCATCAAGATCTCGGTCACGGGCAACGTGGACAGCCTGACCATCACCGTCTCGGACACGGGCATGGGCATCGGTCCCGAAGACCAACCCAACATCTTCGAGAAATTCTACAAGGCGCGCGCAGGCGACACCCTGGTCGCCGAGGCGCGCGGCACTGGCCTTGGCCTCTCCATCTGCAAGGAGATCGTCGAGCACTACGGCGGCTCCATCTGGGTCGATTCCACCCTTGGCCAGGGCAGCGCCTTTTCCTTCACCCTCCCCTCGGTCCACGGCTCGGAGACAGCCTGCAAGTAAGCGGCTCGGGCGGGGCCAAAAGGCAATACAAAAGGCCCGCAGCGCTCCGCCACGGGCCTTGTTTCGCGCCGGTCCGGCTCACGCCTTCCAGCCGCCGCCCTTGAAGACGATACGGTTGAGGGCCAGGGCCATGTCCGAGGCCTCCATGGTGCCGGTGACCACCTCCACATACGCCCCGCTGGCGGCACGGGCCGCACCCTCCAGGGCCGCGTCCAGCTCCGCATTGGTGACCGCCCTGGCGCAGAACCAGTCGGCCATGCCAAAGGCCTCGGGGAGCTTGCTGTAGTTCCACTGGGCCAGATCATTGTAATAGATGTACGGGTCCTCGCAGAGCATGCGCTCAATGAGGTAGCCGTTGTTGTTCAGGCAGAGGATCACCGGCTTGAGTCCGAACCTGCCAAACTGGCTGATCTCCTGCACGGTCAGCTGGTGCGAGCCCTCACCCGTGACCAGGACCACCCGCCGGTCCGGCGCGGCCATGGCGGCCCCGAAGGCCGCTGGCGTGGCCCAGCCGATGGAGCCCCACAGAGTCTGGTTGTAAAAGGCCGTGTTCTCCGGGAGTTTTGCCGTGACCAGCCCCATGGACGAGGTGCCGGTCTCGGCCATGATGATGTCGCCCGGCCTGAAGAACCGCTCGATGCGTGGGTAGAGCGACCCCGCCGTGATGGCCTCGCCCGGCGCGCCCTGCGGCGCGCCCAGCCCGGCCGGGGTCGGATGGGCCGGACAGGCGCGCGGCGCGACCCGCTGGACCAGCCCAGAGATCACGTCCCGGATGTGCACATTCTGGTACACGGCCCGACCCACCATGACGTGATCGGGCTGGATGCGAATCTCCCGCGACAGGTCGATGTTGGTGGTGAACGCGCCGGTGTTGATGTCCGAGCGGATCGTGCCCAACCCCAGCACCAGATCGCTCGACTCGACCACCGAGCGCGCGGCCTCGTCCAGGATGGCCCCGTTGTAGACGCCGATGAAATTCGGATGGGATTCCGGCAGGGTGCCCTTGCCCATGAACAGGGTCGAGAAGGGCAGCCCGGCCCGCTCCACCAGGGCGCGCGCCTCGGCGCGCAGGTCGTGGCGGCCTATGAGTGTGCCCACCAGGGCCACGGGCGACACGGCCTCGCCGAGCTTCCCGGCAATGAGATCGAGCACGGTCTCAAGCGTCTGCGGATCGCTCGCAGCGGGCACCGCCGGATGCGGAGCGGCGCAGCCCAGCTCCATGAGCGCGAAGTCCGCAGGCACCGCGATGTAGACCGGCTGTTTCCGGGTCAGGGCCGCATCGATGACCCGGTCCACCTCGGCCACGGTGTTTTCCGGGGTGAGTATGGTGCTGGCGCAGACCACAGGCTGGGTCATCTTGTGAAAAAGGTCGAATTCGCCGTTGCCCAGCGTGTGGTGCATGATGCCGCGTTTTAGCTGGATGGCGCACTTTGGCATGCCCACGATGTGAAAGACCGGCAGATGCTCGGCATAGGCCCCGGCAATGCCGTTGATGGCGCTCAGCTCGCCCACGCCGTAGGTGGTGCACAGGGCGGCCAGCCCCTTGATCCGGGCGTAGCCGTCCGCTGCATAGGCCCCGTTGAGCTCGTTGCAGGTGCCGATCCAGCGCAGCTCCGGATCGTTGCAGATGGCGTCGTTGACCGGAAAGGCGTAGTCGCCCGGCACGCCGAATATGTCGGTGATGCCGATCTCCTTGAGCCGGTGCAGCAGATGCCCGATGACCGTCCTTGATTTTTTGCCGGACAGTGACGCCTTGGTGGTCTTGGACATGAGTGCCTCCCTCTTCGCTCCAGCATGCCATGGTGTTGCCCGAGACCCGCCACGCCGACAGGGGGGCACATCAGCCATACCCCAAAACCAGGCCGTCGCCAATGGGTGGCCGAATGAATCGTCTCTCATTCACGACATGCGGGACAGGATCAACAAGAAGGGAGCGAAACTGACGAAGACAAAAAAGGCCAGCCCCATGACAAGGCTGGCCTGCGCTTTTGGAAAAAAATGGTGACCCCGGCAAGATTCGAACTTGCGACACCCAGATTAGGAATCTGGTGCTCTATCCTACTGAGCTACGGGGCCACTGGCAATGATGCCGGGGTAAGTACCTAGCCGACAGGGGGGCAAAAGGCAAGCGTTTCATCACGGGTAGGGGCGCAGGGCCAGGAGAGGTGTGCAAAGGGGTTCACACCCTTTACAAGTGCAAAAAAGGCCCTATAGTGGCAAGACGCGGAAGGTTTCCGCCGTCCTGTTTTCCGCATCACCCAGGAGGCTCTATGCATCGGCACCTCGCCAAAATCATCATCGTGACGGGACTGGTCCTGGCGCTGCCGCTCATGGCGCGCGCCAACGGGCTGCCCGTCTTCACGGAGCTGGCCGCCAGGGGCGGCAAGTCCGTGGTCTTCATCTCAACCGAAAAAACCACCCAGGCCGCGCCGGGCGGGCAGCAGTTCCGCCAGCAGGTGCCCGAGGGGCATCCCTTCCGGGAGTTCTTCGACCGCTTCGACCAGTTCTTCGGCCAGCAGCCGGGCCAGCCGCGCAAGCAGATGGGCCAGGGCTCCGGGTTCGTCATCTCCGCCAACGGGCTGATCGTCACCAACAACCACGTCATCGAAGACGCGGACAAGGTCACGGTCCGGTTTCAGGACGATGCCAAGGAATATGTGGCCAAGGTCGTGGGCCGCGACAAGGAGACCGATCTGGCGGTCATCAAAATCGACACTGACCGGACACTGCCGGTGCTCGCCTTCGGCGACTCGGACGCGCTCCAGGTGGGCGAGTGGGTGCTGGCCATCGGCAACCCCTTTGGCCTCGACAACACGGTCACCGCGGGCATCATCTCGGCCAAGCACCGCATCATCGGGGCCGGGCCGTTCGACAACTTTCTCCAGACCGACGCCAGCATCAATCCCGGCAACTCGGGCGGGCCGCTGCTGAACATGCGCGGCGAGGTGGTGGGCATCAACACCGCCATCAACGCCGCTGCCGACAACATCGGCTTCGCCATCCCCAGCACCCAGGCCGAGAAGATCATCGCCCAGCTCAAGGAAGGCAAGGCTGTCAAGCGCGGCTGGATCGGCGTGACCATCCAGAGCCTGGACGAGAACCAGGCCAAGGCCCTGGGGCTGCCCGAGGCCAAGGGCGCGCTCATCTCCTCGGTGGGCCAGGGACACCCGGCGGACAAGGCCGGAATCAGGCAGGGCGACGTGGTGCTTGAGGTCGACGGCAATCCCGTCAACGACAGCAAGGAGCTCCTGGCCCGCATCGCGGGACTCAAGCCCGGCGACAAGGCCCGGCTGACCCTGTGGCGCGGCAACAAGCGGATCACCAAGACCGTCACCCTCGGCGAGCGCGGCGAAAAGATCATGGCCGCCATGCAGCCGCCGCAGCCCGGCGCCCAGGCCCATGTGCTCGGCATGGCGCTGCAGCCGGTGGGCCAGCGCGAGGCCAACGCCCTGGGGTTGGACCAGCCCCAGGGGCTCATCGTCGTGGAGATCAAGCCCGACTCCCCGGCAGCCAACGAGGGTGTGCGCCAGGGCGACGTCATCCTCCAGGCCAACCAGCAGGACGTGAACTCCCCGGCGGAACTCGAAGGCGTCATCAGCCGCGACAAGGCGCGCGGGGCGGTCATGCTGCTCATCAAGCGCCAGGGCCAGAACCTCTTCGTGGCTCTGCCGCTGGACACGGAATAATCCAAAACGGGGCTCCGCAAGGAGCCCCGTCTTAGTTGCCCATGCCCACCAAAACCGCCACCCTCATGGCCCCGGCCAAGATCAATCTGCACCTGCGCATCCTCGGCCTGCGCCAGGACGGCTATCACGAGCTGCGCACCCTCTTCCACCCCGTGAGCACCCTGTGCGACACCCTGGCGGTGGAGCCCGGCCCGGACGGCGATTTCTATTTACGCTGCCCGGACAACCCGGCCCTGGAAGGCCCGTCCAACCTCGTCTACCGGGCGTGGAAGGCCTACGGCGAGGCCACGGGATTCCAGCCCGGCCTGTTCGTCACCCTGACCAAGCGCATCCCCATGGGCGGCGGCCTTGGCGGCGGCAGCTCGGACGCGGCGGCCATGCTCCGCCACCTCCAGTCCCTGGCCGCAGACCGCGCCCTCGCCCCGGACCGGCTGAACGCAATGGCCGCACGGCTCGGCGCGGACGTGCCATTTTTCCTCATGGACGGCCCGGCCATGGCCGAGGGCATCGGCGAACGGCTGACCCCGGCCCCGGTGAACCTGTCCGGCCTGACCCTGGTCCTGGCCTGCCCGGACATCCATGTGGACACGGCCTGGGCCTTCCGGGCCTTTGACACCGCCGCCCGGCTCGAACCGCGAGAATTCTTGACAACCTCGGCATTGAATACTAAGAACGCATCTCCCGTTTCGCCCCTGCCCATAGTCAACGACTTTGAGCCTGTGGTTTTCCAAGCGCACCCAAGGCTTCGTGAAATCAAGGAAAAACTCATCCGCGACCGGGCCTCGGCTGCCGCCATGAGCGGCTCGGGAGCCAGCCTGTTCGGCCTGTTCCGCGACAGGGGCGTTGGCGTGTCCGCCGCGCGGGCTCTTGAACGGGAAGGCGTGAGCGTCCATTTGCAGACGCTGTGATTTCCATGCTGGGGCGTCGCCAAGTTGGTAAGGCATCAGGTTTTGGTCCTGACATTCGAGGGTTCGAGTCCTTCCGCCCCAGCCATTCAGCCATCAAAATCAGGGGATGACAATGCACGGTGAGCTCAAAATCATCAGCGGTTCCGCTAGCCCGCGCCTGGCCGAGGCCATCTGCGAGCACCTGGGCACCAAGCCCTCTCCCGTCCTGCGCGAGCGTTTCTCCGATGGCGAAATCCGCATCGAGATCGGCGAGAACGTACGCGGCGACGACGTGTTCGTGATCCAGCCCACCTGCTCGCCGGTCAACTTCCACCTCATGGAACTGTGCCTGATGCTCGACGCCCTCAAGCGCGCCAGTGCCTCGCGCGTCACTGCGGTGGTCCCCTATTTCGGCTACGCCCGGCAGGACCGCAAGGTGGTGCCGCGCGCGCCCATCTCGGCCAAGCTCGTGGCCGACATGCTCTCGGCAGCCGGCATGCAGCGGCTGGTCACCTGCGACCTGCACGCCGGGCAGATCCAGGGCTTTTTCAACTGCCCGGTGGACAACCTCTTTGCCGCCCCGGTGCTCATCGAGCACCTGCGCGACCGCGAGGACGACTTTGTCATCATCTCCCCGGACGCGGGCGGCGTGGAACGCGCCCGCTCCTACGCCAAGCGGCTGGGCGCGTCCCTGGCCATCGTCGACAAGCGGCGCGAAACGCCCAACCAGGCCAAGGCCATGCACATCATCGGCGATGTCAAGGACAAGGTGGCCGTGGTCATCGACGACATGATCGACACAGCAGGCACCATGTGTGCTGCGGCCAACGTGCTCATGGACAACGGCGCCAGGAGTGTCATGGCCTGCGCCACACACCCGGTGCTCTCCGGACCGGCCATCCAGCGGCTGGAGGAGTCGGCCTTTTCCGAGGTGGTCGTCACCGACACCATCCCCCTGAGCGAGGACAAGTGCTGCTGCAAAAAGATCAAGCAGCGGTCCGTGGCCTCCCTGCTGGCCAAAGCCATCAACAACGTGCACACCGAATCGTCGGTGAGCGTGCTGTTCATCTAGATACCCGATGGACCGGGCTGGCCGCCGCCGTGGCACCACCCGGCAGAGAACCATTTAAAGCGCGAGCGTCCGTCAATGGTTGACGGCCAGGGCGTAAAAGGAGCAACACTCATGGCAGAACTGCTGCAACTCAACGTGCAGGAACGCACCAAGACCGGCAAGGGTCACAACCGTCGGCTTCGGCTCAAGGAAATGGTCCCCGGCATCTACTACGACCAGAAGGGCGCCAACATCGCCGTCCAGGTCAAGCTTGTTCCCCTGCAAAAGGCCTACGCCAAGGTGGGCAACGCCAAGGTTTTCGAGCTGGTGCTGGAGCGCGAGGGCAAGACCGAGACCATGCCCGCCCTGCTGTGGCGCGTGCGCAACGAGCCGGTCACCGGCATGCCCGAGCATGTGGACTTCTTCGGCGTTGACCTGACCAAGGACATCAAGGTCGCGGTCCACTACGAACTGGTGGGCACCTCCAAGGGCGTCAAGCTCGGCGGCCGCCTGCAGCAGTTCCGCGACACCATCGAGGTCATCTGCAAGCCCATGACCATTCCCGAGTCCATCGTCATCGACATCACCGACCTCGACATCCTCGACTCGGTGTACATTGAGAGCATCGCCTTCCCCGAGGGCGTCACCCCGGTCTTTGACGAAAACTACGCCGTGCTGCACATCGCAGGCGAGCAGGAAGACGAAGAGAAAGCCGAAGGGACCGAAGAGTAGGCACCGGCCACAGGATAAGATCTCCCGGGGCGCGCCTGCCGCGCGCCCCGGTTTTTTTTGCCTCTGGCAGGCCGCAATGCTATGCTCCGTCAGTTCCCCGCGACACCCAACGCAGCACCCGCACGGACACGATCCCCATGGACTACAAGAGCGTCATAGTCGGCCTGGGCAACCCCGGCCCCAAATACGAGAAGACCCGACACAACATCGGGTTCATGCTCGTCGGTTCCCTCCTGGCCACGGGCGCAGGGCGCAAGAGCATGCACCTTGAGCGACTGGAGGAATCGGGCGACTACGAGCTGTGGCAGGTCAAGTTCGGCGGGGCCTTTCGGCTGCTAGCCAAGCCGCAGACCTACATGAACTTAAGCGGCAAGGCCGTGGCCCGGATCTGTGGCCGCCACGGAATCACGCCCGACGCGGTCATGGTCGTGCATGACGAACTGGACCTGTCGGTGGGCCGCATCAAGCTGAAGCAGGGCGGCGGCAACAACGGCCACAACGGGCTCAAATCCATCGAGGAGTGCCTGGGCACCCCGGACTTTCACCGGCTGCGCATCGGCATAGGCCGCCCGGCCACCCAATACGCGGACATCTCAGGCTGGGTGCTGGAGCCCTTTTCCGACGCCGACGCGGCCCACATCCCCGCCATTCTCGCCCACGCGATCAAGGGCCTCGACCTCTTTTACCGACGCGGTCCGGCCTTTGCCGTGCAGCATATCAACGGTTTCTCGCTGGAAAGCCCGGAGGCCGGAACCGACACCCCCGCCTGAAGAAGCCCTCCCGCTGCCTCCCGACAGGAAAGCGCCGTAGGCATGGACTCTTCCGCCCATTTTCGCTATGATGATCGTCTGCCTCTTAAACAGCCTGTAGCAAGGAGCCTCTCCCCAAGTGTTCAAGGTCAACGAGCTGGTCGTCTATCCTTCCCAGGGTGTCGGGCGCGTCGAGCGTGTCGAATCCCAGGAAATCGGCGGAGTGAAGGCCGATTTCTACATCGTCCGCATCCTGAGCAACAATGTGACCTTGATGGTGCCCGTGGCCAATGCCAAGAACGTCGGCCTACGCTCGGTGTGCAGCCTGCGCGTGGGCCAGGAGATATTCGAATCGCTCAAAGACCGCACCGGATTCACCGGCTACACCGGCCAGAACTGGAACCGCCGCTACCGCGAATACTCCGAGAAGCTCAAGAGCGGCGACCTCTCCGACGTGGCCTATGTGCTCAAGGAGCTCTTCCTCATAGGCCGCGACAAGGAACTTTCCTTTGGCGAGCGCAGGCTGCTCGAACAAGCCATGGGCCTGGTCTCCATGGAGCTCGCCTACTCGGTGGACCGCCCCCAGGACGCTGTCAAGGCCGACATCAACGCCATGTTCGCCGACATTCTCGAAGCCCAGGAAGAAAAAGACTAGAAGGCTTGTCAAGGCGGGTCGTTTAGGGTAATCCGGGTTTGTCGCCGCACCTGCGGCTTGATCGAACAATCCCACTACACTGTTATATTGAAGGGTCGGCTCCGGCCCACCAAACGTAGACAAGAGGTAATCCCGGCTTACCATCTTGAACCGCATCGCTAGATCGGTTCCCTTCTTTCCAAGTGACCTGCGGCTTTCCAGAGCCTTGTAGAAACCCCCGATCCCGCTTGAAAGCCTCGTGCTGAGGCGCGTGATATACATGCCGACACATTCATCAACCCTCAAACGGTAAATTCCACACATGGCCAAAAAAAAGACTGGCAAAGAACCCACCCAAGGCAATGGCTCCGAGAACGGCAACGGCGTAGACAGCCTGAATCTCGCGGAACTCAAACTCAAGAGCATGCAGGATCTGACCGATCTTGCTGTCCAGCTTGAGGTCGAAAACCCGAGCAGCCTGCGCAAGCAGGAGCTCATCTTCGAGCTGCTCCAGCAATGTGCCTCCCAGAACGGCCAGATCTTCGGCGACGGCGTTCTCGAAATCCTGCCCGACGGATTCGGCTTCCTGCGCTCCCCGATGTACAGCTACATGCCCGGCCCGGACGACATCTACGTCTCCCCCTCGCAGATCCGCCGATTCGGCCTGCGCAAGGGCGATGTGGTCTCCGGCCAGATCAGGCCGCCCAAGGAGGGCGAGCGATACTTCGCCCTGCTCCGGGTCAGCGAGATCGGCTTCGAACCGCCAGAACACTCCAAGAATCTCGTCCTCTTCGACAACCTGACCCCCCTCTACCCGGAATCCATGCTGACCATGGAGAATGGGGACAAGAACTACGCCTCCCGCATCATCGACCTGCTGGCCCCCATCGGCAAGGGGCAGCGCGGCATCCTGGTGGCCCCGCCGCGCACCGGCAAGACCATCATGCTCCAGACCATCGCCAACTCCATCAACGCCAACCATCCCGACGTTGACCTCATCGTCCTGCTCATCGACGAGCGGCCCGAGGAAGTCACGGACATGCAGCGCACTGTCAGGGCCGAGGTGGTCAGCTCCACCTTTGACGAGCCGCCCACGCGCCACGTCCAGGTGGCCGAGATGGTTATCGAAAAGGCCAAGCGGCTGGTGGAGCGCAAGCGCGACGTGGTCATCCTGCTCGACTCCATCACCCGGCTCGGACGCGCCTACAACGCCGTGACCCCGTCGTCGGGCCGCGTCCTGTCGGGCGGCATCGACGCCAACGCCCTGCAACGGCCCAAACGGTTCTTCGGCGCGGCGCGCAACATCGAGGAGGGCGGCAGCCTGACCATCATCGCCACCGCCCTCATCGACACCGGCTCGCGCATGGACGAAGTCATCTTCGAGGAGTTCAAGGGCACCGGCAACATGGAGATATACCTCGACCGCCATCTGGCGGAGAAGCGCGTCTTCCCGGCCATCGACATCAACCGCTCCGGCACCCGCAAGGAAGAGCTGCTTCTGGAAGAGGACGTGCTCAACCGCGTCTGGATCCTGCGCAAGCTCCTGGCCCCCATGAGCTCCATCGACTCCATGGAATTCCTGCGCGACAGGATGAAGGGAACCAAGAACAACCAGCAGTTTCTCGACTCCATGAGCAAGTAGCGCAGCGAGCGGGCCTGTTCTCCCACGCTCTCACTCTCCAAGGATGCGGCCCATCGGGCCGCATCCTTATTTTTGTGCAACCAGGGCCACAGGGTTGCCATGGGGTCATAAATGGTTACAATGCCATCATCCAGCAACCACGGGGAATCCATGCCAAGACGCCGTCTGTCCATATTCCCGGCCCTCATCGCGGCCCTCGCCCTGGTCCTGACCCCCATGGTCCAGGCCCGGGCCGGGCTCTTGCCCGAGGGCAAGCTGACCATCCGCCAGGAAAACGAGATGGGCAGGAACTTCGACAGGATCGTCCGCGCACAGATGCCCATGGTCGGCGACACCTACATCACCGAGTACGTGGACAAGCTGGTCCAGCAAGTGGTTGCAGCCAAGGAGCCCATGCCGTTTCGCATCAGGAGTGCGGTCATCGCCAACCCGGCGCTCAACGCCTTCGCCATCCCCGGCGGGTTCATCTACATCTTCACCGGCCTGATCCAGGATGTGACCTCCGAGTCGCAGCTGGTCGGCGTCATCGCCCACGAACTCGCGCACGTCTCGCAACGGCACGTGGCCAGCCGTATTGAGAAACAGGGCAAGGTGGCCCTGCTCTCCATGGCCGGACTGCTGGCCGGAGTATTCCTCGGCGTGGCAGGCAACAACTCGGCGGCCAAGGTGGGCCAGGCGCTGATGGTCGGCTCCCAGGGCGCGGCTGTGGCAGCCATGCTCAACTACTCCCAGGAGGACGAGCGCGAGGCCGATCAGGTGGGCCTCAACTCCATGGTCAAGGCGGGATTCAACCCCAAGGGGATGCCGGACACCTTCGAGATCATGCTCAAGAACCGCTGGTTCGACTCCGGCTCGCAGATGCCCACCTACCTCTCGACCCACCCCGGCCTGTCCGAGCGCATCACCTACCTCAACGACCGCATCAAGCGGATGCCCGAGGCCTTTTCGGAGCGCAAGGACGACAACACCATGCTGCACAAGGTGCAGATGCTCGTGCGCGCCAAGATGTCGCCCGCCACCACAGCCCTGGCCTACTGGAACAACAAGAACATCCGGGACTACACCCCTGAGGATTACGTGGGACGCGGCATCGTGCAGGAGCGGCTCAAGGACCGCGACAAGGCCAGGGCCTCGTTCGAGCAGGCCCTGCAACAGGATGGCGAGGACCCGATCATCGCCAGGGAAGCGGGCATTTTCTATTTCAAGACCGGCGAGCACGACAAGTCGATCCGATACCTGCAAAAGGCGGTCATCAAGAACCCGCGCGACGCCCTGGCCCTGTTCTACATGGCCCGGCTCCAGGCCGAGGCCAAGGAGTATGGCCAGGCCGCAGCCAACATGAACAAGGTGCTCACCCTCGTGCCCGAGGATTCCGAGGTCTACGAGCACCTGGGCATGATCCTGGGCGAATCCGGGGACACCTTTGGCGGCAACCTCAACCTCGGCTACGCCGCGCTCTATTCCAACAACCTGCGCAAGGCGCGCTACCACTACGGACAGGCCTCGGCCAGCGTCCAGCCCGAGGCCCAGACCGACGCCCAGAAAGAAGAGCTCAAGACCCTGCTCGCCGCCATTGACGAGCGCGAAAAAGGGCCGCAGTGACAGGCCTTGAATACCTGGGCGAATTGGCGTAGCGTCCCTTTTTTCCAGCCCGCAACACCAAAAACATGATCATCGTCAAAAACATAGAAGACATCCGGGGTGCCATTGCCGGGTCATGCGTGACCATCGGCAACTTCGACGGCGTGCACAAGGGCCACCAGAAGCTCATCGAGCTGGCCACCTCCAGGGCCAAGGCGCAGGGGCTGGTCAGCGTGGTGGTCACCTTCGACCCCCATCCCCTCCAGGTGCTCGGCAAAGCGGCAGCCCCGCCCTTCATCACACTGACCGAGCAAAAGCTCGAACTCATCTCGCAGCACGGCCCGCAGGTCTGCCTGCTCCTCGAATTCACCCTGGAGATGGCCCGCCTCTCGCCAGAGGAATTCGTCAGGAAATACCTGGTGGACGGGGTGCACATGCAGGAGATGATCATCGGCTACGACTACCATCTGGGCAAGGGCCGCTCCGGCAATTTCGAGACCCTGAGCGAGCTGGGCGCGGCCTGCGGCTTTGCCGTGGACCGCCTCGATCCGGTCACCATCGATGGCGCGGTGGTCAGCTCCACCCGCATCCGCGACCTTGTCCAGTCGGGCAGGGTCTGGGCGGCGCGCCCCCTGCTCGGCAGGTTCTATCAGGTCAAGGGACGGGTGGTTCACGGCATGAACCGGGGCGGCAGGCTGCTCGGCTTTCCCACCGCCAATCTCAAGCTGGTGGACGAGCTGTTCCCCATGCCCGGCGTCTACGCCATCTGGGTCGAGGTGCCCGGCGAGGTGCGCATGGGCGTGGCCAACATCGGCATCAACCCCACCTTCGGCAACGACGCCCTCTCGGTGGAAGCGCACATCCTCGACTATAGCGGCGACCTCTACGGCGCGGACATCCGCGTCCACTTTGTCCAGCGCATCCGCGACGAGAGAAAATTTTCCGGCCTCGACGAACTCCGGGCGCGCATCACCAAGGACGTGGAACTGGGACGGCAGATCCTCTCGCAACCCGAAGCCGAGATCATGCTCACCCGGCCCGCCTTCGAACCCGGCACAACCCCGGGACAGCCATGCCGCTGCTGACAAGGTTCATCAATTACTGGCTGGCCTTTGTCCGATCATACCGGACAGTCACCTCGTTCCGCTGGCTGGTCATCGGCGTCCTGGCGGGCATCCTCTCAGGGCTGGTGGCCGTGAGCTTCTTCTGGCTGGTGGAGGCGGGCACGTATTTTGTCCAGCATTTCCTGGCGGGCATCGTCTCGCCCGAGCCGGCTGGCGAAGGCATCTTCCACGGCCCGGTGGGCGAGTTCCGGCCCTGGGTCATCCCGGTCTTCACCACCGGCACCGGGCTCTTCACCGGCTGGCTGGTCAGCCGTTTCATTCCCGAGACCATTGCCGGAGGCACGGACGGCACGGACGCCACCATCAACGCCTTCCACAACCAGGGCGGCATCATCCGGGCGCGCGTGGCCATCATCCGGGGGATCTGCTCGGTGCTGACCATCGCCTCGGGCGGCAGCGCGGGCCGCGAAGGCCCCATCACCCAGATGGGCGCGGGCGCAGGCTCCTGGCTGGCCAAGATATTCGACTTCTCGGCCAAGGAGCGGCGCATCCTGCTGCTGGCGGGCGCCGCGGGCGGGCTGGGCGCCATCTTCCGCGCCCCGCTGGGCGGCGCGCTCACCGCCGTGGAGGTCATCTACCGCGAGGACTTCGAGGCCGAGGCCATCCTGCCCGCGGTCATGAGCTCGGTGGTCTCCTACTCCATCTTCACCTTCTTCTTCGGCACAGACCCCATCTTCGGCATCCCGCGCTTCACCTTCCACGATCCCCGCGAGCTGTTCTTCTACGCCCTGCTCGCTCTGGTCTGCGCGGCAGCGGGCTGGATGTACGTCCGCACCTTCCACGTCATCAAGTACCACATCTTCTTCCCCCTGCGAGAGAAGATCGGCCTGATCTGGTCCATGGGCATCGGCGGGCTGGCCATGGGGCTCATCGGCATACTCTATCCGCACACCGCCACCGACGGCCTGATTACCGGCGGAGTGCTTTCGGGCGGCTACGGCTGGCTGGAGCTGGCCATGCTCGGCCAGATCCCGGCCCTGGGCATGTGCTACCTCATCGTGGGCAAGACCATCGCCACCTCGGTCACCATCGGCTCAGGCATGTCCGGCGGCATGTTCGCGCCCGCCCTTTTCGTGGGCGGCATGTCCGGCGGGCTGGTGGGCAAGTTCGGCCACGCCTTTTTCCCGGACATCGTCACCCAGCCGGGCGCTTATATCCTGGTGGGCATGGCCGCCTTTTTCGCAGGGGTGGCCAGCGCGCCCATCGGCCCGCTGATCATGGTCACCGAGCTGACCCAGGGCTACGGCCTGCTCGCCCCGCTCATGCTCGCCTCGGCCCTGTGCCTCGTGCTCTGCCGCAACGTCTCCCTCTACGAGCACCAGGTGGACAACAAATTCGACTCGCCCGCCCATGTCGAGGACGCCACCATCAACGTGCTCGAACAGATGCACGTGGCTGACTTCTACAACCCCGGCGAGGTCATCATCCTCAAGGAGTCCACCTCCCTCAAGGAACTGACCGAGGTCATCGCCAACTCGCCGCAGCTCTATTTTCCGGTCACCAAAGCGGACGGGACGTACGTGGGCATGGTCTCCATCCACAACGTGCGCAACTGGATGTTCGACGAGGGACTGCACGACCTGGTGGTGGTGCGCGACCTCATGTCGCGGCCCGTCTATGTCCGGCCCGACTACGATCTCTACCAGGCCCTGCTCCGTTTCGTGAATACCGACTATGGACAGGTTCCCGTGGTCTCGCAGACAGACACCAACGACATCATCGGCCTGATCAACCGCGACGACGTGTTCCAGGCCTATGCCGAGGCCATCGCCATGGTCAAGGGCACTGCCGAGGGCAACGCCGAACAGGACGGGCAACCCCGTCCCCCCCTGCCTCGAACCCGCCACTGAACCGCACCGAACAACAGCAAAAACCGCCCCCGGCAAAACATGCCAGGGGCGGTTTCCATTGAAAACCCATGGGGCCGCTCACCCCGCCTTTTTGACCCCGGCCAGCCCCATTCCATCAAGCATCATCCCGGCCAGCTCCCTGATGATCTTGGCGGCGGTCATGGCCGTGACCCCGTCCCGGTCGCGCGCCGGGTTCAACTCCACCACGTCCGCGCCCACCATGGGCGCATTGATGGCCTGGATGATGTCGAGCGCCTGGCGCGTGGTCAGCCCGCCCGGCTCGTGATGGGCCACGCCCGGCGCATGGGCCGGGTCCAGCACGTCCAGGTCGAAACTCACATACACCGGCCTCGCGAACGAGAGTGCGGGCCAACTCGCCCGGTGCCGCATCTCCAGCCACTCGATGCCAAGCCGCTCCCGCTGCTCGCGCTGGTGGCCCGTGGCCGTGCGGATGCCCACCGACACCAGCCGCCCGCACAGCCCCTGCTCCATGATCCGGGCAAAGGGCGAGGCGTGGGACGCCGGATTGCCGTCAAACAAGTCATAGCAATCGGGATGGGCGTCGAAATGGAGGATGTCAAACTCCCCCACCGCCTCGCGCAATCCCCGCACCAGCGGATACGTGATGGAATGATCCCCGCCCACGAATATGGGCAACGCCCCTGATTCCCCGACCGCTCGCGCCGACCGCGCAACGCGCTCCATGCGCGCTCCCGGCGACTCCGCGCCCGCGAAATCCACCGGCCCGGCGTTCTGCAGCGCCCGCGACAGGTCATGCCCGGTCTCGGTCCACAGATTGGCCGACTCGCACCAGACCGCCTCGATGCCAGCCCGCGCCCCGGCAGCCGCCCCGCGCATGTACGACGAATTCTCGTCCAGCGGCACGCCGATCAGGGCGATCCCCTTTTCCGTCTCCATTGGACCTCTCCTAGAGAATGTACCTCGACAGGTCACGGTTTTCCACCACGTCGCCGAGCTGCTCAAGCACATAGTCGCGGTCTATGACCACGGTCACGCCCGACTTGTCCGGCGCCTCATAGGAGAGGTTCGCCAGGATCTTTTCCATGATCGTGTACAGCCTGCGCGCGCCGATGTTCTCGGTCTCCTCGTTGATCTTCTCGGCAGTGGCCGCGATCTCCTCCAGTGCCTCCCTGGTGAAGTCCACACTCACCCCCTCGGTCCCGAGCAGCGCCTTGTACTGCACGGTCAGCGCGTTGCGCGGCTCGGTCAGGATGCGGTAGAACTCCTCCTTGTGCAGCGAATCAAGCGCCTCGCGCAACGGGAAGCGCCCCTGCAACTCCGGGATCAAATCCGAAGGCTTGGCAAAATGGAACGCCCCGGCGGCAATGAACAGGATGTGATCGGTCTTGACCATGCCATACTTGGTGTTGACCACGCTGCCCTCGACCACGGGCAGCAGATCGCGCTGTACGCCCTCGCGCGACACGTCGGCCCCGCCCGCCTGATCGTGACGCGAGGCGATCTTGTCCAACTCGTCCAGGAACAAAATCCCCTGCTGCTCCACCCGCTCGCGCGCCAGTTCGTTGACCGCGTCCGGGTCGATCAGCTTTTCCGCCTCCTCGTCCACCAACACCAGATACGCCTCGCGGATCTTCATCTTGCGCTGCTTGCGCTTGCTCGGGAACATGTTGGCAAAGGCACTCTGCAAATTCGATCCCATGCCCTCCATGCCCGGAATGGCCATGATCTCCACCTGCGCCCCGGACTGGACCCTGACCTCAAGCTCCACCTCGCGCTCGTCCAGCTGGCCCGCCCGGAACATCTGCCGGAACTTCTCGCGCGTGGCGTCGTCCCTGCCCGTCTCCTGCTTCTCCTCGATCTCGCCCGACTGCGAGCCCATGAAGAACCCGGCCTGCCCCCCGCCTGGCTTGCTGCGCGGCAGCAACAGATCAAGCAGACGCTCTTCGGCGTTCTTCTCCGCCTTGATGCGCACCTTCTCGGTCTCCTCCTTGCGCACCATGTTCACGCCGATCTCCATCAGATCGCGGATCATGGACTCCACATCGCGGCCCACATAGCCCACCTCAGTGAACTTGGTGGCCTCGACCTTGAAAAACGGGCAGTTGGCCAACCGCGCCAGCCGCCGCGCGATCTCGGTCTTGCCCACCCCGGTCGGCCCCATCAAAATGATGTTCTTGGGCGCGATATCGTCCCGCAACTCCGGGTCGAGCTGCTGGCGACGCCACCGGTTGCGCATGGCAATGGCCACCATCCGCTTGGCCGCATCCTGGCCGATGATATACCTGTCGAGTTCCGAAACGATCTCTCTGGGAGTCAGATTGCTCATGAGATGAATGCCTCCGGCGGCCAGAGAACCTTTTGGAAAAGGTGCTCTGGACTCTCCAAAACTTTTTGGCCCTCCGCCGCCTGTGAAGACTGCGGGAGCAACGATGATGACGGCGGCGGAGCTGGCGTTGATCAGCGAGCACGCACACCGCTTCTTTCCACTATTTCCAGGCAAGGCGCGCCTTGTGCTCGCGCGCGCCCTCTACGCCGCCTTCAACCCCTTTCTCGCTCCTGACCTTTCTGGCGGCGTAGCCCCAAAAAGTTTGACAGGGGGGGAAACTTTCTCAAAAGGTTTCCCCTGGTAAATTCATTCACCCGCCCGATTTCTCCTGGGTTTCCAGGACTATCTTGTCGTTGGTAAAGACGCAGATTTCTGCGGCTATTTCCATGGCTTTGGTGGCTATTACCGCGGCGGTGAAGTCCGTATTGCGGCGCAGGGCGCGTCCGGCAGCCAGGGCGTAGGGGCCGCCCGAGCCTATGGCGGCCAATCCGTCGTCAGGTTCGATGACATCGCCGGTGCCGGAGATGATCAGGATATGCTCGCCGTCTGCGGCCAGGAGCATGGCTTCGAGTCGGCGCAGGTATTTGTCCGTGCGCCAGTCCTTGGCCAGTTCCACGGCGGCGCGCAGGAGGTTGCCGGAGTAGGTTTCGAGCTTGCCTTCAAAGCGTTCGGACAGGGTGAAGGCATCGGCGGTGGCTCCGGCGAAGCCGATAATGACCTTGTCCTTGTAGATGCGGCGCACCTTGCGGGCAGTGTGTTTCATGGCCACGGACTGGCCAAGGGTGACCTGACCGTCCCCGGCCATGGCAGTGCCGTTGTCGTCCTTGACCGCGATTATGGTGGTGCCTCTGATTTCCATGAGTTCTCCTTGGCCGGGTTACAGGATGTCGCTGGCCGTGGCGAGCCAGGTCTCGCAGGCGGCGTGGTCGTGCAGGACCATGTGGACTTGGGCGGCGAGGCCGTCCAGGAGCCCCTGCCTGATGGCGTCCAGGGCAATGCGCGCGGCCTGGGGTATGGGATAGCCGTAGGCGCCGCAGGATAAGGCCGGAAAGGCGATGGTGGCGAGGGCGTGTTGATGGGCGAGTTTCAGGCTGCTCTGATAGCTGCTGCGGAGCTGTTCGGACTCGCCGTGGACGCCGCCCCGCCAGATGGGGCCCACGGTGTGGATGATGTATCGGGCCGGGAGATCAAAGCCTAGGGTAAGGACCGCCTGGCCGACAGGGAGCTGGCCGGTGGGGAGCTGGCCGGGGTCGTCGATGATGGCCTGGCAGGCCTGCCTGAGCTGGGCGATCCCGGCGGCGCGGTGGATGGCGCCGTCCACGCCGCCGCCTCCGGCCAGTTGCGGGTTGGCGGCGTTGACCACGCAATCCACGTCAAGGGTGGTGATGTCTCCCTGGCGGATGACGAGTTGTCCGGGGCCGATTTTCCAGTGTCGCATATGAGCGCAGAGGATAACGCTTCGCTGGGTTTTGGCAAGGGCTGCGGTATGAAAAACAGGAGCTGGAGGGAGCCGGAGAGCAGGATGCGGGGTCAGTGTACAACACCCCCGTGTCCGGACGGCGGGCTTGAGGACCGCCGCCCGTTCCCGCATCCTGCCCCGGCTGCGTCGGACCCGCTGCCGGGTCCGGGCCGGTCCCGGACTGAGATGGGACCGGCATGGGAACGGCGGGCCGGGGGATGCTGCCCCTGGCCCGCCTTTTGGTATGTTATTCGTCGTCTTCCACAGGCTTGAGATGATCGGGCACGATGGCCATTTCGATCAGCAAGGGCTTGAGGAAGGACCACTTGATGCCAATCTCGAATTCCTCTTCGAGATCGCGGATGGCGTCCCAGCAGTTGTGGCAGGGGGCGATGACCAGTTCCGCGCCGGTGGCCAGGATCTGGTCGCGCTTCTTCTCCAGGGCCACGTTGCGCTGCGGGCGGTACTTGCCCACGCCGTTGAATCCGCCGCCGCCGCCGCAGCAGTAGTTGTGCTCGCGGTTGGGGCTCATCTCGCGGAAGTATTCGGGCTCCACGATATAGGACATGATCTCGCGGGTGATGGAGGCCAGTCCGTGGTTGCGCACGTAGTTGCAGGAATCCTGCAAGGTGACGGGCTTCTTGAGCTTTTTTGCCGGATCGATCTTGAGGCGGCCGGTGCGCAGCACCTCGGCCACCCACTCCACGTAGTGGATGTAGGGCCTGGGAGGCAGGCCGTCGGGCCGACCGACCCAGTAGGGGCCTTCGATGACCGTGGCGCGGTGGGCGTGCCCACACTCGGTGCCGACCACGCGCTTGGGCCGCAGCCGCTCAATGGCATCGTACACGGTCTGGACCTGCATGGTGCAGGCTTCCCAGTCGCCGGCGAACATGGCGAGCGAGGTCTGCTCCCAGCCTTCGCTGGGCATGGTCCAGTTCTCGCCCGTGAGGTGGAAGAGGATGGCCGCCTCGGCGATGTCCTCGGGGTAGTGCTTGGCCTCGCGGGCGTTGAGGGTGTACATGATGTCCGCGTCCTCGACATCGATGGGGATGGTCAGGCCCGGCCATTCCTCTTCGGACTCCTCGGCCATCCACTCGCAGGTCTCGACCCAGTCCTCGGTGGTGACGTTCATCTGGGCGCGGTAGACACGGTGCATGCCAGCGCCGATCTTGAGCTCCCAGGGCACGAAACCCTGCGAGTAGAGCAGACCGCGCAGGTAGCCGAACATGACGCCCATGTCGATGCCGTGCGGGCAGTAGTGGCCGCAGCGGTTGCAGCAGGTGCACTGCGACCAGGCCACGTCCATGCAGTGGCGCAGGAACTCGTTGGTGACCTTGCCGTTCTTCTTGACGATCTCGCCCAGAGTGGACTGGATCTTGTAGGCCGGAACCTGCTTGGGATCACGGTCGTTGACTTCGTAGAGGAAGCAGGCATCAGCGCACAGCCCACAGTGGGCACACATCTCGAGCCAGGTCTTGAACCTGGACTTGAGGGTGGCCTTGAGGGACGCCTGAAGCTTCTCGACATCCACGTCGAGCTCTTCCATTTCCTTGTAATATGCTTTGCCGCCGGTATCGCTGAGCACCTGCTGGAGGTACTCTTCGGTGTTGATCGGCTTTCTGTTACACAGCTTTCCTTCGGGCATTTTGCTTCTCCTTGTTTGGCCTGCGACTTACCAGTCGAAGCTCTTGTACTTCATGCCGCCGCGCTTGATGCCGAAGTCCATGCCCAGCTGGGCGCGGGACCAGAAGAAGCCGACAACGTGGAACAGCTTGGTGAACGGCAGAAGCGCGATCCAGGCCAGACCGCTGACGATGTGGGTCAGCAGCCAGAAGTCGTAGTCGCCGACCCCGTGCACGACCATGAAACCGGTCACAAAGGGCGCGACGGACACGACGAGCACGATCCAGTCCTTGGCGTCGGTCACGATGCGCACCTCGGGCAGCAGCATGCGGCGCATGGCAATACCCAGGGCGGCGACCAGCATGGCCACGGTCAGGAAGTCGGCGGCGGCCATGGACATGGCGGGCCAGGCAATGCCGAACCGCTCCATGATGATGACGGCGTGGCCTTCAAGGAAGAGGGGCACGGCCAGAAGACCGATGTGAAAGGTGAAGAACATGATGGTGAAACCCGGCTTGGCCCGCCAGCTGTGGTTGGCAAAGGGGATCAGGAAGGCCAGAATGGAGCGGATGGCTCCCTTGGCCCCGGCGGCCGGGTGCGCGGTATAGGCCACGCGGTCCAGCCTCCAGTGCAGGCCCTGGATATAGAATACCGTGCGGACGACAAGCCCGATGACGGCGATGGCGAATGCCAGCCACAGGGCGGGTCCGGTTAACATCTCGTACATTGTAAACTCCTCGTATCTGATGACCTGTTAATCCTTGTCCCTGCTGAAGAGGAACTTCCAGTAGGCCACGAAAACCACAAGGGACGCGCCCATGAGGATGTATGCCCAACCCTTGGTGTAGAGCATGAAATCCTGAAGGGTGTAGAATGCATGTTCCATTTTCCCGTCCTCCCAG
The DNA here is from genome assembly GCF_000176915.2 of Pseudodesulfovibrio aespoeensis Aspo-2. Classification (NCBI taxonomy): domain Bacteria; kingdom Pseudomonadati; phylum Thermodesulfobacteriota; class Desulfovibrionia; order Desulfovibrionales; family Desulfovibrionaceae; genus Pseudodesulfovibrio; species Pseudodesulfovibrio aespoeensis. Next base: position 958,062 of record NC_014844.1, on the reverse strand, counting down.
GTTTAGTGCTCATCCTTGTACGCGGGATGATCGTGGAAGATCGGCATCCGGGTAGCGATGAACTTGAAGGTTACGACGAGCATGGTGCACACGAACAGCGTGACACCGACCTCCTGCCAGCTGGGCACGTAGCGCATCTCGGAAGGCAGGTGGTAGTTGAAGGCGATGAGCGAGACGTTGAGCCGGTTCAGGACAATGCCCAGAACGGTCAGCAGCGCGGTCCAGCGGATGAGCTTCAGGTTTTTCTCGCGCACGCCGATGGCGTAGAGCAGCGATGGCAGCAGGGCAAAGCCGAGCAGCTCGAAGAGGAACCACTGGCCCCAGCCGGTGGCCAGCAAATGCCACTCGTTGTCCACGGCGATGCCGATGACCTTGATGAAGCAGTAGCCGAGCAGAACCCACGACGCGCCCTTGGCGAACGAGTAGTACAGGTCGTCATGCTGGCCGAGGTATTCCTTGCTCATCTTGCTGTGCAACGGCTTGTGGGAGAGCCACCCTTCGAGCATGACCATGGACATGCCCGCGGCTACCGACGAGATGAAGAAGAATGTCGGCAGATAGGTGGAGTACCACAGGGGATGCAGCTTGCTCGGGGCCACGAGGTAGAGAGCGCCCAGAGAAGACTGGTGCAGGGTGGACAGGACCACGCCGAAGATGGTCAGGGCGATGGTGCAGCCATGGATCGTGTTGCGGAGCTTCTTGTAGCCCAGCCACTCCAGGGCGGCGGGCGAGAACTCCAGGAACAGGACCGTCAGGTACAGGGCCACGCACAGACCCACCTCAAAGAGCATGGAGGTGGTTCCCGACTGGACCACGAAGGGATAGGGCAGACGCCAGGGGCGGCCCAGATCGTAGTTGAGCGCGATGACCACGAAGAGGTAGCCGAGGAACGCGGTCAGGATGGCCGGGCGCACGGCGGCGTGGTGTTTCTTCATGCCAAAGAGGTAGACCGCGGACGAGGTGACGTAGCCACCGGCGGCCAGGGCCACGCCGCAGAGCAGGTCGAACCCGATCCAGATGCCCCAGGGGTTGTTGTGGTCGAGGTTGGTCACCGCGCCAAGGCCCCAGCCAAAGCGCCAGACCGTGAGGAACGCGCCCATGACCAGGATCAGCCCGGCGATGACGTTGAACGGAGTGAACAGAGTATTCTTGGAGACGGCTTCAGTAGTCATTTACGCGCCCTCCTCTTCCTTTTCGTCCGGCGGGGCGGCCTTGGCAGCTTCTTCAAGCGCCTTGGCCACCTCACGCTTGACCGTGGCTTCCTTGTCCGCCTGGGCGCGGTCCATGGCCGTCTTGAGATCGGCCTTGGCCTTTTCCTGCGTCGTGGCGATGGCCTTGGCCACGGCCTCGGCTTTTTCCTTGGTGTTGATCTTGTCGGTGCGCCTGGTCACGCCGTAGACGCCCGCCAGGAGCAGGGGCCACAGGGCCGGGACCATGGCCACCACGGACAGCGCGCCGCTGGTCAGCTCCGGCCCGGACTGCACGCCCAGGTCCTCGCGCAGACCGATCTGAGAGAACGGAACGCCGGAGAGGTAGAGCCAGCTGGTGCCGCCCATCTCGCGCTCGCCGTAGATGTGGTCCACATACTTGTCGGGCGCGGCCTCGATGCGGTTGCGGGCGATCTTGATCAGCTCGCCGCGCTCGCCAAAGACCAGGGCCTCCTTGGGACACTTGGCGACACAGCCGGGCACCGTGATCCTGCCCGCCTTGATGTTGGCGTCGCACATGTCGCACTTGACCACCTTGGGGGTGATCGGATCGTTGTAGGTATAGGTGGGAATCTCGAACGGACAGGCCACCATGCAGTAGCGGCAGCCGACGCAGACGGATTCGTCGTAGGTCACGGCGCCGGAGGGATCCTTGGAAAAGGCAGCCACAAAGCAGGCCGAGGCGCAGGAAGGCTCCAGGCAGTGCATGCACTGGATCTTGCTGAACACGGGCGGGCCGCCTGCGGGCTCGAACTTGTTGACCACGGTGTACGCTTCGTTCTGCGTGCGCCGGGTGGCGTCGAGCACGGTCAGGTCGTCAAAGGGCTTTTCGGGCGCGGGCAGGTTGTTGACTTCGTTGCAGCCCACCTCGCACTTGCGGCAACCGATGCAGCGGGTGGCGTCAAAGAGGACGCCCTTGCTTCCCGGATATCCTTCAAAGTGTACGTTTCCAGCGGCTTGAGCCTTGGTGGCGAGCGTTGCGGTGACTCCCGCCGCTCCCATCAGGCCGAGGAAGTTTCTTCGTTTCATGGATTGACTCCTAGTGTATTTTCACCGGGTTCGGATTACTTCGTCTTGTGACAGCCGTCTGCATCACCGCAGCCCGTATTGGAGGGCTTCTCGAGCTTCATGGCGGTGTGGCAGCTCATGCACTGCCCGTGATAGGCAGCCTTGAGGCCCGGCCTGTCCGGCGTGGCCGGATCAAAGGGCGCGCCATGGCAGCTCGCGCACTTGGGCGGGGTCTTGGAGGCCGGGCTGTTGTGATGGCAGCCCTGACACATGAGCGTGTCCTGTCCATGGAAGTAGCCCGCCAGAGTGTCGCCCTGCATGTCCTTGATCAACCGCTCGACGATCTTGCGGTGCGGCAGCTTGCTCGGCTCGTAGGTGACGGACAGCGATCCGATGGTCACGGTCTCCGGGATGTCCTCGACAGCGATGGTGGCGACGCGCAGATCGCGCAGGGCCACGGCCTCGGCGGCCCTGGCAGCGGCCACTTCCTTGGCCGGAACCGCGCCGTCGATGTAGAGGTCCTTCAGCGAGGAGTCGTGGCACTTGGCGCAAGAGTCCTGGCTCGGCGCCTTGTTCACTGGCATCTGGCCATGGCAGCCTGCGCAGACGAGCTTCTCCTCCTGCTTGGCGTCGTGGCAGCCGATGCAGCCCTGCATGTTGGTGCGCAGGTGCATGTCGCCAGCCAGCTCGAAGAACTTGCCGTCCATGGTCCCCTTGCCCTCATGGCAGGAGCGGCAGTCATTGACGGCGGTCTCGTGCTTCTCATGATTGAAGGCCACGGGGCCCATGCTGGCCTTGGGCTTGTCCCCGGCCATGGTCACGAGCAGGGTGGCGTTGGGCTGGCCGCGCTTGAGGCGGGGCAGATCCTTGACCACCTTGATCCTGGCCTGCTCCTCCACGGAGTGACATCCGGCGCAGGTGACCGGACCGGTGTCCTTCTTCTGTGCGGCAAAGTCCTGATGGCAGGAGACGCAGGCGGAGTGCGCGGACTGGGAATAGGAGGAAACCAGCAGCCCGGTCTCGTCCTTGGTCGGCTCGGCGAGGTGGCAGTTGCGGCAGTTTTCTTCCTTGCCCTTGGCCTCGACGGTCTTCTTCAGGGTCTCGTCATACTGGTGATGGCAGGTGGCGCACTTCTCGTCGCCGCCGGTGGCCTGCACATGGCGGGCGTGCAGGTTCAGGTCCATGGCGATGGGCTGCCAGGCGGTATCCTCGCTCTTGTCCACGTGACAGGAGCGGCACTGACCGTCCAGGGGGCCGGTCTTCTGACCGGTGTCGGCCATCTCCTGGTGGCAGCCAAGACACTCGCTGTGATAAATTTCCTTGATGTCGGCAGCGCTCTCGTCGGCAAGCCGCATGAATTTGGTGGACAGTTTTCCATCGGCGTCCTTCTTGTGACAGCTGGCACAGTCCTTGCCCTGCTTGGCCAGGGCATCGGTGTGCTGGTCGTGATAGAAGGTCACCACGGGCAGTTCCAGCTTCCCGTAGCCCGCCAGCGTGTCGATGATCACCCCGTCGACCCGGACCGAAGCGGGGGCATTGGCCTGCGCTTCGAGACCACGAGCCTCAAGAAAGACAACCGATGCCGCTGCGAACACGAAAAGGATTCCAGCCCAAAATAGCAGTCTTCTTCCTTTCTCCATAACGCATTCCTTGATAAGTTGGTGGAATACTGTGCACCTTCTCCAACCGGACAGCCCCAAGACGACCATGCCTCCACAATGGCGCACGGGTCGCCAAGGCCGCCCCGGCGAACGGATTCGCCCGGCGGCCCCGGAACATCTCACGGGTTGCAGCAATACGCGGGAAGCGTCAGTGCAACGAGCCCCTCAAAAATCCTGGCTGCCCCCAAAGGCATGCACGCCAGTGGCCTCGTCCCCTCGGACGCGCCAGACGTGTCTGCCGTGCGAAAGCACCCCAAATCGATTCATGGCCTTGTCGGGTATGGAATTCCCCGTCAAGGCCACATCGCACTCCGTCTTTGTCAGCCATGCCCGCACCCCTGCGAAAAGCGGCTGCCTGAGCCGGTCCATGCGATCCGGGCTAAAGAATGGACAGCGTGCCCCACTCTTGCCCCAAGCCCGGTATCCATACTGAACCAGTATGGATTGTTTCAGGTGGTGGTATATAACCCGCAAAATTGCGTCAAGCTATTTGACGAGATTAAAACCCAGCTTCGCAAAATACTGGAATGCAACCAACCTCTTGCAAAAAAAGGCTCGCTAGATGTCCTCCTGCGGGCAAAACAGGCGGCTGCGTGAGTGGGCTATTTCCCCACGTTGAAAGGGTGGAATTGACAGCGCGTCGGCAGACGGCCTGCCATCCGGTCTGGCGAGGGTGGATAATCCCCTGTGCGTGGTGTAGGTTCGGTCATCAGGCAAACGCGGGCGCACCGGCCCGTAAACCATGGGGGAACCATGCCTTTCGTCAACATACGCATCACCAGGGAAGGCGCGACCAGAGAGCAGAAACAGCGCCTCATCAAAGGCGTGACCGATTTGCTCGTCGAGGTGCTGGGCAAGAACCCGGCCACCACCTTCGTCATCATCGACGAGGTGGAGACCGACAACTGGGGGATCGGCGGCGAGTCCGTCACCGAATTGAGGAAGCAATGAAACCCTGAACGCAGCCGGAAATCGCGGCGAGCCGCAGCTACTCCCGGTCTTCCTTGAGGTGCAGGGTCATGCGCACGTCGGCCACCATGGCCCGCTCGTGGTTGATCAGGACCGGGTTGAACTCGGCCTCCCACACCTGGGGCAGGTCGAGCGCCATCTGCGACATGATCAGGATGATCTCCTCCAGGGCCGCGAAGTTGACGGGCTTTTCGCCGCGCAATCCCTTGAGCAGCATGTAGGACTTGATCTCGCGCACGATCTCAAAGGCGTTCTGGCGCGACAGGGGCGCCAGCTTGAAGGAGATGTCCTTCATGATCTCCACATAGATGCCGCCCAGGCCAAACATGAGCATCGGCCCGAACTGCTCGTCGCGCTTGAAGCCGATGATCACCTCCTTGACGCCGGGCGGGGCCATCTCCTGCACCAGACAGCCCGCGATATAGGCGTCCGGGCGCATGCGCATGGCTCTGGCCGTGATCTCCCTGAAGTTCGTCAGCACCTCGCCCGCGTCGCGCAGGTTGACCTTGACCCCGCCCACGTCGGACTTGTGCGAGATGTTCGGCGAGGCGATCTTGAGCACCACCGGGTAGCCTATCTCCACGGCGGCGGCCACGGCCTCTTCGCTGGACCGGGCCAGCACGGTCTTCGGCGTGGGCAGCCCGTAGGCGCGCAGCACCTCCTGGGCCTGAAACTCCACGATCTCCGGCTCCCGGCGCGCCTCGTGCTCGCGCACCACCTTGAGGGCCAGCTCGCGGTCGCAGGGAAACTCGGCGTAGACCGGCTCGGGCCGGTTCTTCCAGAGATAATACTCGTACATGCTCTCGATGGAGCGGACCGCGGGCTCGGGAAAGGCGTAGCACGGAATCCCGGCCTCCATGAGCATGGCCCGGGCGCGGGCCACGCGCGTCTTGCCCATGAAGCAGGCGAACACGGGCTTGCCGCACTTGCGGGCCGTGTGGATGACCGCCTCGGCGGTCTTCTCGATCTCCACCGAGGCCGTGGGCGTGAGCAGCACGAGGATGGAGTGGACCACCGGATCGTCGGCCACCACGTCGAGGGTCCGGCGATACCGCTTGGCATCGGCGTCACCCACGATGTCAACCGGGTTGTAAAAGGCGGCGTAGCTGGGCAGAAATTCCTGGAGCCGCTCGATGGTGCGCTGGGACAATTCGGCCACGGTCAACCGCGAGCGGTCGGCGATGTCGGCGGTAAGGATGCCCGGCCCGCCGGAGTTGGTGACCACGGCCAGGTTCGGCCCCCTGGGCAGGGGCTGGGTGGAAAAGGCCTGGGCCAGATTGAAGAGCGAGGCCACGTCCGCCACCCGGATCACCCCGGACTGGCGGAAGGCCGCGGTGTAGGTCTGGTCCGACCCGGCGATGGCCCCGGTGTGGGATGACGCGGCCTTGGCGCCCGCAGCCGTGGTCCCGGCCTTGATCATGATCACCGGCTTGTTGCGGCACACGGCCCGCGCCTGCCGCAAAAACGCCTCGCCGTGCTCCACATTCTCGATGTAGCCGAGGATGACCTTGGTCTGCGCGTCGCCGCCGAGGTAGCCGAGCATGTCCGCCTCGTCGATGACCGCCTTGTTGCCCAGGCTGATGAACTTGGAAAACCCGATATTCTCGCCCAGCGCCCAGTCGAGGATGGCCACGCACAGCGCGCCGGACTGGGAGAAGAAGGCGATGGACCCGGCCTTGGGCTGGCCCGCGGCAAAAGACGCGTTGACGCCGTGGGCCGGATTCATCATGCCAAGACAGTTGGGGCCGAGCATGGCGATGGAGTGCGCCTCGCACAGGGCCTTGAGCTCCTGCTCCAGGCGGTAGCCGTCCTTGCCCACTTCCTTGAATCCGGCGGTGATGACAATGACCGACTTGACCCCGATCCCGGCCAGGGCCTGGATGGATGGCTCCACATGGTCGCGCGGCACCGCCAGCACGGCCAGATCAAGCCCGCGCGGCAGGTCCGCAATGTCGCGCACGACGGCCATGCCCTCGATGGTCCCGCCCTTGGGATTGACCGGAAAGAGCTTGCCCCGGAATCCGGCCCCGATCATGTTGGTCATCACGGTATGCCCGATCTTGCCGGGCGAGGCGGACGCGCCGATGACGGCCACGGTCTCGGGGTAGAAAAAGGCGTGCAGGGTTTGCTTGACGGTCAACGGCGGCTCCTGGATACGGTGGATGTTGCGCGGCGCAAGGGGAACCTAACCCGAAACACGGGCCGGAACAAGCTCCCATCAGACGGGCGCAACGGCCCGCCGCTGCGGCCCGCAGGACGGCTCCCCCTCAAAGGGTGAACGTCTCCCGGTCCCCGCAGCGCGCATAGAGAAACACCTGCGCTCCGGCTCCGCGGGCCACGGCCTCGAATCCAGCCAGGGAGGCGGTGTCGCCAAAGGTGTGCATGGGCACGAAGACCCGCGCCCCGGCCATGCGGCAGGCCGTTGGGCCGCCCGCCAGGTTGGCCAGACGCGGGTCGGTGTTGGAAAAGGCCACATGCGGCCTGAAATCGCGCACCCGCTCCATGGCCTGGTTGAAAAAGGCGCGGGTGAACTCCGCCTCGCGTAGCGGGGTCGCGGGCCAGACCCACTCGGCCAGATCCCCGCCGTAGTAAAAGCGCAAGCCCGCATCCTCCACCAGATAGGCCACGCCCAGGTCGTTGCTCATCAGGGTCTGCACGTCCATGGAGCCAAAGCTGTAGCGCGCGTCCGGCTCGACCACCAGCGTCTCGCCGCACGCGGGCATGGCGCCGGGCCGTAGCTCGGCCACGTCGTCGGAGATGACATGGCGCACCGAAGCCGCCGCAGCAGTGACTTGGTCGAGGTGGTCGTTCATATGGTCGTCATGCCCGTGGGAGATGAACACGGCCAGATCGCGCCCGGCCACGGCTAGGCGCACCAGATCGGCGGCCCCGTCAGGCAGGTGGGCATCGCCCGGATAATCGAAGAGGTACGTCCGGCCCGGCGTCTCGAGCACAAAACAATTGTGATGGATATAGGTAATGGAGATGCGCACGGCTGCCTCCTTTCCCGACCGGGAATCCAGCCGGGATGCCCGACAGAGTACCGGCCAACGGCGAGGCGCGCAAGAAAAGCCGGACGATCTACGCTGCCCCGTGGCCGAACTCGCCCCCGGCGAGGAGCTGCCCGCCATCGTGAGGATAGAAGTATATCCAGGCCCGCACCGTGCGCCCGTCGTCCAGGAGCACGTCTATCTCCTCGCGGCGGTAGAGCACGGGGTGGCCCTCCAGTGCGTCCAGGCGAGCCAGCAGTCCCCTGTCCACCTCGTAGACCTCGCCGCGGACGCGACTGACAGGGGTTCCCTGATATACGCCGGGGTATTCGTCCAGGTACAGGGCGTAACTCTTCACGGTCCACCCATCGCCGACAAAAACAGCGTCCCTGAGAAAGCGGTGGTTCGAGAATCCCTTTTTCAGCGTCCCGTAGACAAAGACGCCGTATCTGGCCCCCGGCTTCCGTCCCCTGCTCTGCGCCACATTGCCTCCCTGGACCGGCTCCTGGCCCGGCACCTGGCCTGGCCCGGCCCGGCCTGATTAACGTTTTGCGCACTTCCACACTGTCTGTCTGAACATAATTGTCATCACGCGCAGACCCGATGCAACGTGGCTTCGGCAACACATCAAATGAAACCGGCAGGTTGAATTCGGGCAGGCCAGCCCGGACCAGCCGACGCATGCATATCTTTTCAAGGAACGGGCCAAATGCGACCATCCAGGCCACCGCGCCTGCCGACTCCCCCCGATCTTCTGTTGTTGCCAGACGCGATAGCGGGTATAGGCAGGCGAAAGAATCAGCACGGAGGCTTCATGCTCAGACTTTCCCCACTGCTCGCCCCCACCCTGCTCAACTCGATCCAAGGCTCACAGGAATCGGGCGAGGCCGCACCAGCCGTCAGTGACAGGAGAGTGACGCCAAGGGCACCTGACCTGCGCGATAATGCTTGCCCGCCCGTCCTGAACTTGTAATAGTAATACAGAATATTCAGGCACCAGGCGCGAAGCGGCGCCAGGACGCTGCCCAGACAAGGAGACGCCATGTTCAAGAAAATACTGCTTGCCGCCACCCCGCAGATAGGCATTCAGACGGCACCCCGGACCGCCTTCGATCTTGCTCGCAAACACGGCTCGGAGCTGGTCCTCTACCACGCCCTGCCCATCGGACACGACGAGTGGTGCAGCTTCGACGACATCATTCCGACTGAGAAGCTCATGGCGTCGGCCAAGGACAAGATCGCGGCCTTCTACGCCGACGATCTCAAGGACATCCCCAACCACTCCATCCGGGTGGTCACCGGCCCGACCCACGAAAAGCTGCTCAAGATCATCCACACCGAGGGCGTGGACCTCGTGGTCATGGGCCACCACCGCTCCGCCGCGGTCCGGCCCGACCGCATGTGGGGGGCGGTGGACACCACCATCCGCAAGGTCTGCTCCAACGTCTTCTGCCCGGTCATGGTCGTGACCCACGAGTCGCCCAAGACCGTGGACATCAAGCGCATCGTCATGGCCACCGACTTCTCCACCCCGTCGGACTCGGCCCTGTGCTACGCCATCCAGGTGGCCAGGGCCTACGGCGCACATCTGGACGTGTTCCACGTCATGGACATCGGCCAGAACTGCCCCAATCCCGAATACTACATGCAGGACATGAACGTATTCATCGACCGGATCAAGGAGCGCATGGAGAAGCGGTATGGCAAGGCGCTCACCGGCCTCAGCCACTCGTTCGAATGCTGGGAGGGGCTGCCCTACGCCGAGATCCTCAAGCGCGCCCGCTGGAGCGAGGCCGACCTCGTGATCATGGCCCAGTATTCGTCGAGCGAGGAGCCGGCCAAATCGTTCATCGGCTCCACGGTCATCCAGGTGGCCCTGTCGCCCGGCTGTCCGGCCCTGATCGTCAACTACCGCGCCAGGGTGTGCATGTAGCCGCCTCCGCCAGAAGCATCCGACCCCATGGCCTATCTCCGCCACCACAGCCGCAAGGGCCGCCACAACAAGGTTGTCCAGCTCAATCGAGCCCTGCCCAACTTCCTGGGCAGGCTCGACACCACTGGCTCCATGGCCCTGATCCGGCTGTGGCGCGAGTGGGACCGGCTCATGGGCGAGATGGCCCGCATGGTCCGCCCGCTGGGCCACCGGGGCGGCAAGCTCATTCTTGCGGCAGAAGACCCGATGATCGCGCAGGAGGCCCAGTATCTCGCGCCCATGATCCTCGGCAAGATAAACGGGTTTTTGGGGGAAGAAGTCTTTGACAAAGTGGCATTTGAACTGCTAAACGGCAGAGTTCCTTTGGACGGGGATTTCCCACGGCAAGAAAACCCCCCTCAAAGACCGCTAAAAAAGCCTGATAAGTTAGGGACTTTGAATAAAAAGCTGGACCCGGATTCCCCAGTGGGCAGATGCTACCGGGCATATCAGCGCATGTTTGCCGACGAGTAAGAAATTTGCGCCCTCCGGGGACCTTTTAAGGAGTTGTATCATGAGCGAAGAGACCAAGGAAATTGCCTTTGAAGAGCTTGGCCTGACCAAGACCCTCGAAAAGATGACCGCCAAGGAGCTGCGCTCCCTGTGCATGAACAAGCTGCCCATGGTTGTCGGCGCTTCCGGCAAGAGCAAGGAAGAGCTGGTGGCCGAGATCAAGACCTTGTTCGGCATCGTCGAGGAGGAGGCCGTCTCCCCCTACAAGAAGCAGATCCACGAGACCAAGCGGATCATCCGCGCCCTGCGCACCGAGAAGGACACCCTTGAGGACCGCACCAAACGCGACCGCGTGCGCCGCAAGATCAACGTCCTCAAGAAGCGCACCCGCAAGCTCGCCAGAGCAGTGTAATTTAATCGCAAAAAGAAGTTGACATGCGAGGGGTTAACCCTTAGATCAACTTCTCGCTGCTGGGCTGTCGTTCAATTGGCAGGACGACGGGTTCTGGCTCCGTTAATCAAGGTTCGAGTCCTTGCAGCCCAGCCAAATTTGCGTCCCCATCGTCTAGCCTGGTCCAGGACGACGGCCTTTCACGCCGTTAACAGGGGTTCAAATCCCCTTGGGGACGCCAAGGAACCACAAGGCCTTACGCCGCGCGCGTAAGGCCTTTTCCTTTTCACTTGGGTCTTTTCCCTCCCTCTTCCCACTGCGGGCCACCAAGGGCAGACTTTCGGCAACTCGATGGCCCGGCCAGGGGAGCCTCAGGCCAACAGGGCTGTGCCTTTGCTCACATCTCGGCTACCGGCTAGCCCCAGAGGGACAACGCGCAGCCAGGTCAGGGCTTCTCGCAACCAAGGCCCGCGCGGGCGAGGCAGAGGAAGTAGCGGGTGCGCTTGGCCCACCACGTCAGCCCCGCGTCGGCGGCGGACCAGGTGTCCACCACGGCATCGGGATTGGAGCCGCCCACGCGCCGGTCCACCACAGCGCCCATGAGCTCGCCGGTCATGGCGTCCACTACCTTCATCTCCATGGACACCTCGCCCACGCCGGACTGCTTGCCGGTGTCCGAATAGGTCACGAGGTTGACGACCATGCCGATGGGCGTCAGCGACGAGAGCACGTTGCGCACCGGGTTGGAGGGGTCCGCGTCGAGAATGCCCATGGACAGCCGCATGGTCCCCGGCTCCGGGGTTTTGACCAGGGCATAGTCCTTGCCAAGCTCCTGACTCAGCAGGACATAGGCGTTGTTGGCCAGACGCTGATAGTTCTCCCGCGTCTCGGCGGAGAGCTCGCCGTCCTTGGCCACCAGGACCGGTTCGAGCAGTATCTTGTTGTATTTGTTGATGTCGATCTTCTTGTTGATGTAGCGGTAGAGCGCCTGATCCCCGGTCCCTTTCTCCAGGATGGAGGGATCGACGAACGTGGTCCGCAGCTTCATGTCGCGCGCGTGGTAGCTGGAACCGCACGCCCCCAGAAGAACAAGCCAACCCGTTGCAACCGCAAGAACAATCAGCCGTTTCATGTCCCGCTCCTGTATCGCCCGTTTCCGGGGCATGGCCCCACTGTTTTCCGCGCCAGGGGAATCCCGCTGTCCGAAACTCCTCCAATGCCCGATATGAACCACAACCTGGACAATGGCAAGCCGATTCACCCTGCCTGCGCGCCTCCCGCGTCCGGAGCCGGTCGCACCCACACAAGGGCCACTGCCGAAAAACCTGCACCCAGCCCCTTGACATCCATGTCGACCATTAATATGACTGACCCGTCAGTCATAAAATAGGAGAACAGATGACACGGACGCAACAGGCACGCCGGGGACCAGGCCGCCCCCCCGATCCGGAAAGAAGGATCCAGCGCAGGAAGAGCATCCTCGCCCAGGCGGTGACCCATTTCGCACGCGAGGGGTTCGACCGGGCCGATATCGGGGCCATCGCCCAGGCAGCGGGCTGCTCCAAGGGTACGGTCTACAACTACTTCGTCAACAAGCAGGAGTTGTTTCGCGAGTCCGTGGACCATGTCATGAACGGATTGATCGAGACCATCGACGGCTCTGCCGTGGATGATCCTGTCGAATCCTTTGGCCGGGCCGTCAGGGCGTTTCTGCGCTATTTCAACGAAAACCCGGAGTTCATAGAGCTGCTCATCCAGGAACGGGCCGTATTCAAGGACCGCAAGACCCCGTCGTACCTTGAGTATATCGGACGGCATCGGGAAGAGCACAAGGCCGAGATCTCCCAGCTCATGCGCGACGGCATCTTCCGGGAGCGTCCGGTGGACCGGCTCTTCGACATGATCGGCGACATGCTCTACGGCACCATCTTCACCAATTATTTCGCCAAGCGCACCATTTGTCTGGAGGAACAGGCCAAGGAGATCACGGGCCTCCTGCTCCACGGCCTGCTCACACCCGAGGCAAAGCATCCCTGACCCAGCCCCCCAGGCAGAATTCCGCCCCCAGAGCCGACGGCCCTGCGGCGGATGCCGGGACATGACGGCGCGCCGTGCGACACGCGCGGGGCAGCCTGACGGAACACTCTTTTACAATTTTTCAGGAGTATCCAGTGATCAGCAGCAAGAGATTCAGAGAATCCGGGTTGTTCCGGAACGCCCGGAGCATCCGGCGGGCGGTCATGCTCGTCATTCTGGCGGGCGCGGTGGCCGCGGGCTTTGCCTACCTGCAAGGCTCGGACTCCACCCCCCAGGCCATGCAGGCCAGGGGACCGCAGCGGGCTCTGGCTGTGTCCATGCTCACCCTGAGCGCACGCACCGTGCCGCTCCAGCCCCTTTTCCTCGGCCAGACCGAGGCCTCGCAGACCGTGGAGATCCGCGCCCGCGTCAGCGGCTTTCTCGAAAGCAGGCATTTCGAGGAAGGTGGCGAAGTGACCACCGGGCAACTGCTCTTCCGCATCGACCCGCGCTCGTTCCAGGCCAGCCTGGATCTGGCCAGGGCCCAGCTGGCCAGCGCGCGCGCCGAGTTCGCCCTGGCCAGGAGCAAGGTCAGCCGCTACACCAAGCTGCGCCAGAGCAACGCGACCACCCAGGACGAGCTGGAGCAGTGGCAGACCGAGGAACAGGTGGCCCAGGCCAACATCACCATCGCCAACGCACGCATCGTCAACTCCGAGCTGGACCTCGGCTACACCGACATCACCTCGCCCATGGACGGGCGCATCGGCATGGCCCTGAAGGAGGTGGGCAGCTACGTGGAAGGCTCCAGTGGCGGCCTGCTGGCCGTGGTCGAAAAGACCGACCCCATCTACGTGCGCTACACGGTCAGCGAGCAGGACCTCCTCCAGGCCCGGCGGCTGGCCCAGAGCGGCAAGACCTCCCAGCCGTTGCAAAGCCAGATGCGGCTCAAGGTGACCCTGGCCGACGGCACGCCCTATCCCTATGAGGGCAAAATCACCTACACCGATCCCCAGATCGACCCGTCCACCAGCTCATCGGTCATGCGCGGCACCTTTCCCAACCCGGACGGGCAGCTGATGCCGGGCCAGTTCGTCCATGTGCGCATCGACGGCATCGACCGGCTCAACGCCCTGCTCGTGCCCAAGACCTCGGTCCTTCAGAACCCGGCTGGCGCTTTCGTCTACGTGGTCAGCAAAGAAAACACGGCGGAGCTGCGCAGCGTGACCCTGGGCGACTGGCACGAGAGCCAGTGGGTGATCGAGGCGGGCCTTGAGCCCGGCGAAACGGTCATCACCGACCACCTCATGCAGCTGAGGCCGGGCATGGCCGTGGAACCCATGTCGCCCGCCCAGGCCCAGCCGGGCGGCGAACCCAAGAAGAGCGAGGGCTAAGCGCATGTTCTCACGCTTCTTCATCGACCGCCCGGTCTTCGCCTTCGTGGTCTCCATCCTGATCATGCTGGGCGGCACCGTGGCCATCTTCGTGTTGCCCGTGGACCAGTATCCGCAGATCACCCCGCCCACCATCCAGATCGACGCCTCCTATCCGGGCGCGGACGCCAAGACCGCAGCCGAGTCCGTGGCCTCGCCCATCGAGCAGCAGCTCAGCGGCATCAAGAACCTGCTCTACTTCAGCTCCCTGTGTTCCAACAACGGCGCGGTCAAGGTGGTCTGCACCTTTGAAATCGGCACGGACCAGGACCTGGCCGCCGTAGAGGTGCAGAACCGACTGGCCATTGCCGAGCCCAGGCTGCCGACCGAAGTCACCCGCCAGGGGGTGACAGTGACCAAGTCGTCCACCAGCATGCTCACCGTGCTCTCGCTGGAATCAGACGGGCGCTACGACGACATCTACCTGAGCAACTACGCCACCATCAACATGCTCGACATGCTCAAGCGCGTTCCCGGCGTGGGCGATGTGGCCGTGTTCGGCACCAAGGACTACTCCATGCGCATCTGGGTCAACCCGGACCAGCTGGCCGCGCGCGGACTGACCGTGACCGAGGTGGCCGAGGCCATCCGCGAGCAGAACGCCGTGTTCCCGGCAGGCACCATCGGCCAGCGGCCCACCAAGGGAGAGGTGGAGCTGACCGTGCCGGTCCTGACCCGTGGCCGGCTGCAGGAGGTGGCCGACTACGAGAACATCATCCTCGTGGCCAACAGCGATGGCTCCATCCTGCGCCTCAAGGACGTGGCCCGGGTCGAACTGGGCGCGCAGAGCTACGACATGTTTGGCCGGGTCAACGGCAAGCCCACCACGCTTCTGCCCGTCTACCTCCAGGTGGGCGCCAACGCCCTGGACACCCTGGACGGGGTCAAGGCGGCCATGGAATCGGCGGCCAGCAGCTTCCCGGAGGGCGTCTCCTACAGCATGCCCCACGACACCACCCTCTTCATCCGCGACTCCATGGCCGAGGTTATCCACACCCTGCTGGAGGCGGTGCTGCTGGTGCTGGTGGTCGTGTTCGTCTTCCTGCAATCGTGGCGGGCCACGCTCATCCCGCTGCTGGCCGTGCCCGTGGCCATCATCGGCACCTTTGGCGGCATGCTCGCGCTTGGCTTCTCCATCAACACCCTGACCATGTTCGGCCTGGTGCTGGCCATCGGCATCGTGGTGGACGACGCCATCATCGTGGTGGAAAACGTCGAGCGCATCATGGAACATGACGGGCTGGGGCCGCGCGAGGCCACCATCAAGGCCATGGAGCAAGTCACCGGGCCGGTCATCGCCATCGTCCTGGTCCTCTCGGCGGTCTTTGTGCCCGTGGCCTTCCTGGGCGGGCTGACCGGCCAGCTCTACCGGCAGTTCGCGGTGACCATCGCCGTGTCCGTGGCCATCTCCGGCCTGGTGGCCCTGACCCTGAGCCCGGCCCTGTGCCGCCTGATCCTCAAGCCGGGCCACGGCCAGAAGGCCAAGGTGTTCCAGTGGTTCGACGCCTGCTTCGACAAAATGACCCTGGGCTACACCGAGGGCGTGCGCAAGGCCATCCGGCGCGTGCCTGTTTCCCTTGGCATATTCGGCCTGCTCTGCCTGATCACCTTTGGCATGCAGCGCCTTGTCCCCTCTGGCTTCCTGCCCGACGAGGACCAGGGCTACATCCTGGTCTCGGTCATGCTCCCGGACGGCTCGTCTCTGGACCGCACCGACGCCACCCTTCGGGAGGTGGAGAAACACCTGATGAGCGACCCTGCGGTGCAGAACGTCGTCCTGCTCGGCGGCCTGGACTTCTTAAGCGGCGGCATCACCAGCACCAGCGGCAGCACCATGTTCATCAAGCTCAAGCCTTTTGAGGAACGGCAACGGGAGGGAATGAGCTCGCAGGAAGTGGCCTTGCGGACCATGATACGCTTTGGCGACGATCCCACAGCCAGGGTGCTCGCCTTCAATCCCCCGGCCATCCAGGGGCTCGGCACCCAGGCCGGGTTCCAGCTCGAGCTGCAATCGCGCGGCGGCGGATCGGTGGAGGATCTGGTGGCCACGGCCCAGCAGTTCATTAACGACGCCAATGCCAACCCGCAACTGGCGGGCGTCCGCGGCACCCTGCGCGTGACCCAGCCTCAGCTCTATGTGGAGCTCAATCGCGACAAGACCAAAATGATGGGCGTGCCGGTGGGCAACGTGTTCGAGGCCATGCAAGCATACCTCAGCACGCTCTACGTCAACGACTTCAACAAATATGGCCGCATCTGGCGCGTCCAGCTCCAGGCCGAGTCCGAGTTCCGCGACTCGCCCTCGGACATCGGGCGCATCTTCGTGCGCAATGCGGAGGGGAACATGGTCCCGCTGTCCGGCGTGACCGATGTCAGCTTCCGGGCCGGACCCAACGCGGTGTCCCACTTCAACGGGTTCCCGTCTGTGCAGATCACGGGCGCGCCCGCTGCGGGCATCAGCAGCGGCCAGGCCATGGACGACATCGTCAAACTCGGCCAGGAGACCCTGCCCGTGGGCTACGGCTTCGAGTGGAGCGGCGCGTCGTACCAGGAGATCAAGACCGGCAGCCAGGCGCCCAAGGTGCTCGCCTTCGGCATCCTGGTGGTCTTCCTGGTGCTGGCCGCCCAGTACGAGATGTGGTCGCTGCCCATCGCGGTGCTCGGCGTGCTGCCCATCGCGGTCATGGGCGCGCTCATGGCCGTGTGGTCGCGCGGGCTGGTGCAGGACATCTACTTCCAGATCGGCCTGCTGACCCTGGTGGGGCTCTCGGCCAAGAACGCCATTCTCATCGTCGAGTTCTGCGTGGCCTCGTACCGCAGCGGCATGGGGCTGGTGGAGTCTGCCCTGGAGGCGGCGCGCCTGCGCTTCCGCCCCATCGTCATGACCTCGCTGGCCTTCATCCTCGGCGTGGTGCCGCTGGCCATATCGAGCGGCGCGGGCTCCGCGGCCCGCCACTCCATCGGCACCGGCGTCATCGGCGGCATGGCGGCGGCCACGTCCATCGCCATCTTCTTCGTGCCGCTCTTCTTCGTGCTCATCCAGCGCGGCAGCGAATACGTGCGCAAAAAGACCCCCATGGTCCTGCCGCCCGAAGACGACGATGACGACGCGACCATTGACCACGCGACCGACAACGCCCCAACCACCGGGGAAGCCGAAAGGTAGCCAACAGACTCCATCCAATCCACCAACAAAACGGGTTGCGGCATATGCCGCAACCCGCCTCCGTTTTCAGGCACCGACTGATGCTCATCATGTTTCAAGGACATGGGAATCAGGGTATCGGAACTCGCTGTTGGGGTGACGACGATCTTAGTTGATGGAGCCACTCCAAACTGTCCGGTTTTAGCGTGAAAAATACATCCGCAACTTTTATGAAAACGCCGCAGCAACGGAGCCTGCGCGAGCCGCATCACCAGAGCAGTTGGTTAGCTGGCCGAGCTCACCGCCATTTCGTGGGGTATGCCGTTCACCTGCCGGATGAGATGTTCGCACAGCATGCCGACCCTTGCATATTCAACGTAGTCACACTGGATGATGTTGGGGAACTTGCCACGCTGATTCTTGAACGGCCGTGTCGTGATTGTCTCGATCAAACGGGCGTTCGCGCCCTTGCTGTTGCCGAACCCGGTGCCGGTGGAAGGAAACCATGCAAACAGCAAGAGTTCACCACGCGAATCGTCGAAGGCGTCCAGTTCTTCATACATATGCCTGATCATGGCCCCCTCGTCCATATCGCCCGCCCAGGTGTTGCGGATTCTCAAGTCTGCTGTCTTCCAGGCATGATCGCACTCTTGCTCGTCATTTGCGATCAAGATGATATGCCCGGTGTCGCCGATGAGCATTTCCATCTGGATGTCGGCGAGTCGCTGCGCCCCGCATTGCTGCCCGACCTCTGAACGTCTCAGGGCATATGCGCCAATGTAATCCAATATCTCTTTGATATCACATTTGTTTTCGCCATCTTCCCGCTCAAGGTTGATGATGACAAGCTCCTTGTGTCCCTCATCGAAAAACTGCTGGAAGTCTGCAAATATCTCACCCATCAAAGGCCCCTCCAGGCAGCCGTGCCGTATTATGTGCCGGTCGGTCCCCACACGAAGATCAAAGTAGCGAACCCCGCGCAGGAGCTGCTCGTATATCCCGATCTCCTGAGTTGCCGACAATGGGTCGATAAAGGGTATGTTCATATGATACAGTCCGCTGTTGTGCGATCCCGCAAAGACCATCTGCTTCAAAGGCAGATTTCTGATTTGTGGCAGCAGCTTTTCAAAGAATCTCCCGGTGTCGCTCAGGGTTGTGGACACCTGGTACAGCTTGCCACTGCTGGAATGCGTGCACACGGCGATCCCGGCAACAGTTGAAGCGCCGACGCTGAGGCCGTCTGCATCACGGTCAAACCGCGTCGATGGAGCGAACCAGAAGCATTGAGAATCCCTTTTCCTGAGATACCCTGAACGCTGCCATGCTCCCGTACCGTTTTGAGACAAGTGGGTCTCAATGAAATACAGGCACTCATTGTCCTCAGCAAAAATGGCGATATCCGGGGCAAGACCGTGGTCGTAAGCGCTATTGCTGACAAACTGGAGGTGGAATCCGCTTTCATCTTTGACAACCCTTCCCCCGCAACAATAGAGCGTATCCCCCACCGAATGAACCTCGACAAAAAACTCCTCTCCCAGCGCAATTGCCGGACTTGTCCCATCGCCATAGTGTACCGAGCCACCACGCCAGGCAATGCTGTGGTCCTTTGCATCGGCTACCCCAATGTTATACCAAAGCGTACTATACGATTCAGATTGGTGCACCTCAACAACGATGTTATTGTCATTGATAGAGATGTCCGGATTTGCACCGGTATCATGCTGAATACCGTGATTGACACCCCAGCCGACAATATCACCCTTCTCAATCACTTCTCCAACGTGAAGCCATAGTTGATATGATCCGAATTTTGACGTTTCATGAATTTCAACGGCTATATTGTTGTTATTGATATCGACAGACGGATTCATTCCTGAATCATAGTTATGTGGAGAATCAAAATCGTACCCAAACGTTTGTTCGTTTCTTTTCCCAACATGGTAGCAGAGCATCCTATCATCAACCAACTGATGCACTTCAACGGAAAATTTTGCAGCCACGCCAACAGAAGATTGCTGACCGTTGTTGTACTGCTTTGCCAAACCGAGATGTGCCAGCATACGCGTTGGGTCCGACATCTTGAATCTCCCTATAGCAAAATTGACGTTAAATAGTATTATGCATACATCTCATCTGTGGCAATGGCGCAGTTATTACAGCAGAAGCCCATGGGCCACCCCCTGAGACTCGCCTTCCCTGACAGCCATGCGCAAGAGGAAAATACAGACCACGATAACAAACCCATGATGCCACAGCGCCAACGAAATCGCCAGAAACTTCAATGCCTGCGCACGCTGAGGGTGGTAGGATCGTGCGGTTGCGATGATGAAATCTCGCGGCCAGGAAACTTGCGTGACGGACGCACCGCGTCAGCGGGCGGCAAGCTCCCTGTTTCAAGACGCATTCACCGGACACGTTTCCATTACCACCCTTCACAGGAGTCTCTTGACATGCTCCGCCTTTTCCATGAACATTTCGGCATTCTTCACCAAGGAGTTTGGATGCTTCGTCAGTTCATGGATCTTGCCGCCCAAAAGATGGAAAAGGGCAACCCGCAGGTCTAAGCTGCCTCTGGGCCGCGCTTTTGTGCGGCATCCATATGGTTGAATCCAACCAGCCTGGACTTGTTTCAACCAAAACAGGTCTTTTGGTGTGCCCTTTTTCCATAATCCCCATTTTACGTTCAATTTGCCGCCGGTCTCATTGTGACCGGCCATGACACAATCGTGCCGATATTTTTCGGCAAAAATGAAATGGGTTTACTATGACTTTACACATATCTCCAGAGACACTTCACCAGCTTGGCTGGAACGATCATTTCGAACGGCTGGCAACGGACCAAGGGATCAATCTTGACCAAGTCGCCCGTGTTCTCAGTGCCCAACGCAACCAATTCCTGGTCACCAATGGACACAGGGAATGGCTCTGCACGCCTTCTGGGATAATACGTCACCACAGGCAACTGGACTACCCCGTTACCGGAGATTGGGTGCTCATGGACGAAAACGTCGTGAAACGTGTCATCCCGCGAAAAAACACCCTGTGCCGTGGCGAAGCTGGCTCGCGGGGAAAACAAGCAGGCACGGTTCAACGCGAACAGCCTCTTGCTGCCAACATAGACACGGTATTCATCGTCAGCGGACTCGATCGTGATTACAACCCGCGACGGATAGAACGATTCTTGGCGCTGGTCTACAATTGCGGAATGACGCCAGTGATCATTTTAACCAAAGCAGACCTTCACGAGTCCCCAAACGCATTCCGCGATGAGGTCGAAACTATTGCATTCGGTGTCCCCATCGTCCTTACCTCGACAAAGGATGGAAGCGGCATCGACGAGCTGCACGGCTATTTGAACATCGGACAAACCACTTCCATGCTCGGCTCTTCAGGAGCGGGAAAGTCGTCTCTGGCGAACATGCTTTACGGGAAAGACATCCAAGCGACAGCGACTGTCAGCACAAGTGTCGGCAAAGGACGTCATACAACGACCTCCCGAGAGCTCATCGTCATGCCCCAAGGCGGCTTGTTGATGGACAATCCAGGCATCCGTGAAATCGCCTTCTCAAAAAGCGGAGATGGCCTGGAAGCGACATTTTCCGACATTCAAACCTTGGCCGAATCGTGCCGCTTCGCCAATTGCCTGCACCAGCTTGAACCCGGCTGCGCAGTCCTTCATGCCGTCGATTCCGGCGAACTCATGCAAGAACGGCTGGAGAACTACCGTAAAATGCAACGCGAAATGGAATATGCTCAGGCCCGCAATGACAAAAGCGCAGACCGCGTTGAAAAGGAGCGCTGGAAAGGTGTTGCCATGGAGATTAAGCGCCTGGAAAAGCGTAAGAAATACTGACAAATAGAAGTCGCTCACGAATGGAGTGTCATTGTACTAAAACGACGACGCTCTCACAAAACGGCTCTCCGCTATGGAAAACAGGGTGGGGGAAAGCTGAAATAGAAGAACAGGGGTTTAGGAAATTCATCCTAAACCCCTGATTTATAATGCGGAGACGACGAGGCTCGACCACTCTGCCGCCAGCGCGATACAAGTGAGGCGACGGACCGCGTCAGCGGGCGGCGAGCCGCCGGTGCCAGACGTTCATGCTCTCAAGCCGCCCGGCGATCTGGGTGTTGTTGTGCAGGGTGCCGCCGTAGCGGTATCCCGCGCGGGCAAAGACCGTGTTCATGCCATAGCTGGCGGCGCGGGCAATGGTGTAGGCGGTGCGGATGCCCTTGTCGCGCACGGCGTCCTCCATGCGGGCCAGCAGCCGCCCTGCCGCGCCTCTGCCGCGCAGGGCTGGCAGGGTGGCGAAATCCGTCATCTCCGAGCATTTCCAGCCCATGTCCATCTCGGCGGACGCGGCTGCGGCCAGCCCGTCCTTGGCCGGGATGCCGAAGAAGGCCACGTCCGAATCCATGGCCTCGTGCAGGTAGCCAGGGTCCGAGATGGGAAAGGGATAGGTCTCGAACACCGAGCCGTAGAGCGCGGCCAGGGCGTCGGCGTGTTCATGGCCCAGACGGACCACAGCCGGACCCGACGCGGCCACGGCGGGCGTGCGCGACTTGCGCTCGGCCACGTCGAGGACATCGGCGAGGCGCTCCGGGTTGGACGGCACGCCGCGTCTGCGGGCCAAGTAGCGGCTCATGAAGCAGGCGCTCGCCTCGCCCCGGCGCATGCCCGGAACCCGCGCCTCGTTGACAAAGCCGCGCCGGGAGAAATGATCCGCCGCGTCGGCGGGAACCTTGGCAAAGAGCTTGGTGTAGCCGCGCTCCCGGCCAAGGGCGTGCATGGCGTCCACGATGCCGGGCAGGTCAGCCCGGTCGAGCTTCATCAGGTAGACCCGGTCGTTGGCCGGGCCGTGCTGGACAATGGAGTTGCCCAGCCGGGTGACTTGATCATGCGGCATCGTCACGCCTCCCCATGCGCTCGTTGCTTTCGGGCGTCAGGCTGGTGCATTCGTCCCAGTCCGAGAGCAATCTCTCGATACCGATGGCCTTTTCCTCGGCGTCGTCCTCCTTGAGCTGGAGGTTGCACTTGGCGCACTCACGGTCGCAATACTTTGCCTCATAGCTCTCAGGCTCGTGATAGGTGGTGATGACGCCCTCGTAGTTGCGCAACACCACCTTGTTCGGCCCCCAGGAAACCACGTAGTTGGGCATGACCGGGATCTTGCCGCCCCCGCCCGGCGCATCCACCACGTAGGTGGGCACGGAAAAACCGCTGGTGTGACCGCGCAGGCTCTCGATGATCTCGATGCCCTTGCCGATGGGCGTGCGGAAATGGGTCAGCCCTTCCGAGAGGTCGCACTGGTAAAGGTAGTACGGCCTGATGCGGTTCTTGATCAGCTTCAGGTTGAGCGTGCGGATGAGCCGCTGGCAGTCGTTGACCCCGGCCAGGAGCACGGACTGGTTGCCCAGCGGGATGCCCGCATCGGCCAGCCGCTGGATGGCCCGCCGCGACGAGGCGGTCAGCTCGCGCGGATGGTTGAAATGGGTATTGAGCCACAGCGGGTGATGCTTTGCGAGCATGGACACCAACTCGTCGGTGATGCGGTAGGGCAAAACCACGGGCGTGCGGGTGCCGATGCGCACCACTTCCACGTGGTCGATGGCCCGGATCTCGGTCAGCAGCCAGTCGAGCTTTTCGTCCGAGAGCATCAGCGGATCGCCGCCGGACAGGAGCACGTCGCGCACCTGCGGGGTGTTGCGGATGTATTCCAGCCCGCGTTCAAGATTGTCGCGCGAGGGGATGGAGTCCACATCGCCCACCTTGCGCTTGCGCGTGCAGTGGCGGCAGTACATGGCGCAGGTGTTGCTGACGTGGAAGAGCACCCTGTCGGGATAGCGGTGGGTGATGCCCGGCACCGGACTGTCCTCGTCCTCGTGCAGGGGGTCGGTCATGTCGTAGCGGCCTATCTTCAGCTCCTCCGGGCTGGGGAACGACTGGAGAAAGACCGGATCGTTGGCGTAGTCGTCCACATCGATGAGCGACAGGTAGTATGGCGTCACGGCCATGGGAAACTTGCCCAGGGTCTGTTCATAGACTCGCTTCTTCCTGGCCGGGAACTCGATGCCGAGCACGCGCTCGAAATCGTCCACGGTCTTGACGGCGTTGCGCACCTGCCATTTCCAGTCGGTCCAGTCGGACCGGGAAACCGAGTTGCGCAGGGTTCTGGCAACCTCCTGCTGATGTTCGTTGAATATGGTCAATGTCTCTCCCTTGTTAAAGAATCTGGCCGAGGAATTCCCGTGTCCGGGTCTCCTGCGGCGCGTCGAAGATGGCTTCGGGACGGCCCCGTTCCAGGATCACGCCCTGGTCCATGAAGGCCACGGCGTCGGCCACCTCGCGGGCAAAGCCCATCTCGTGGGTGACCACCATCATGGTCATGCCGTCGTCGGCCAACTGGCGCATGACGGCCAGCACCTCGCCCACCAGCTCCGGGTCCAGGGCCGAGGTCGGCTCGTCAAAAAGCATCACCTCCGGCTCCATGGCCAGGGCGCGGGCGATGGCCACGCGCTGCTTCTGCCCGCCCGAAAGAGTCTGGGGATAGGCGTGCTCCTTGTCGCTCAGGCCCACCTTGTCCAGATAGTAGCGGCCCAGCTTGCGCGCCTCCCCCTTGGGCATGCCCCGGACCTGGGTCGGCCCCTCGATGACGTTGCCCAGCACGGTCATGTGCGGGAACAGGTTGAAGTGCTGAAAGACCATGCCCACCCTGGAGCGCAGCGCATTGATGAACCGCTCGTCTCCATGGACGAGCTGGCCGCTCACCTTGACCGTGCCCTCGTCGTAGGGCTCCAGATAGTTGACGCATCGCAGCAGCGTGCTCTTGCCCGAGCCGCTGGCGCCGATGACGCAGACCACGTCCGAAGGCATGACCTCAAGGTCAATGCCCTTGAGCACATGGTGGTCGCCGAACCACTTGTGCAGCCCGTGTATTTCGATGACAGGTGTCTGGGCCACCGCGCCCTCCCGTTGGTTGAAGATTCTCTTTCGCCGTCTTGCCGTTGTCTGGCCGCGCCTGTGCGGCCCCCTGCCGGGGTTACTGCGTCGAGACATCGAGCCTCGACTCCAGGCGGCGGAAGAGCCAGCTGAAAATGGCGGTGTAAAACAGGTAGAACAGGGCCGCGATAAACAGCATCTCCATCATCATGAAATTGGACGAGGCCAGTTGCTGCGACTTGAGCAACAGCTCGTTGATGGTGATGGTGCTGGCCAGGGACGAGTCCTTGAGGGCGATGATGAACTGGTTGCCCAGCGACGGCACCGCGCGCTTGAGTGCCTGGGGCAGGATGATGCGCAACATGGCGCGCGGATAGGGCATGCCCAGGCTGCGCGCGGCCTCCATCTGCCCGTTTGAGATGGAGACGATGGCCCCCCGGAATATCTCCGCGATATACGCGCCGTTGTGGATGCCCAGAGCCAGAACCGCCGAGGTCAGGGCGCTCAGCCCGGCCAAGCTGCGCAGGCCGAAATAAATGAACAGCAGCTGGAGCAGCAGCGGCGTGCCGCGCACGAGGTAGATGTAGGCCCGGGCCGGAAGATGCAAGACTCGCCTGGGCGAGATGCGCATGAACGCGGTCCCCAGCCCAAGACACACCCCGAGCAGGATGCCCAGGGCCGAGACCTTGAGGGTCATCCACGCCGCCGGGATGAAATAGGGCAAATATTTGGGAAGGACCGCGATATCAAAATACATGCAGTGTGTCCGGTATGTTTGAGGATTGTGGTTGGCCGGAGCGCGCGGCTCCGGCCAATGGATTGTCGGGCGCCGCCACAGGCGGCCAAGCTACTTGGTGGTGATGTCGGTCTTCAGCCACTTGACGCTCAGGCGGGCGAGAGTCCCGTCCTCGTGCATGGCCGCGAGTATCCGGTCCACCTCGGCCAGCAGGGTCGTGTCGTCCTTGTTGAAGGCCACGGCAATGTCCTCGCTACGCAGGGGCGCGCCCAGAGGGACGATGTCGAACTTGCCGGAATTCATGGCGTTGACGCCCACCACACGGTCGGTGATCACGCCGTCCACCACCCCGCTCGACAGCTCGGTCAGGGTCTGGGTGTCGTCCTTGTAGAGCTTGACCTCGCCCGCGCCGAGCTTTGCCGCGTCGTCGGCAAAGGTGGTGCCCGTGACCACGCCCACGATCCTGCCCTTGATATCGGCGGGCAAAGCGAGCGGCGAACCGCTTTTGACCATCAGCTGTGCGCCGGAATAGTAATAGGGGGTGGAGAAGTTGACGACCTTGAGCCGGTCCTCAGTCACGGCCATGCTGCCCAGGATGCCGTCGTAGACGCCCGAGCGCAGCCCCTCGATAATGCCGCTCCACTCGGTGGTCACCGGCTTGAGGGTCAGGCCCATGCGCGTGGCCACCTCGCGGGCCACATCCACGTCAAACCCCACCAGTTCGTTGTCCTGGCTGTAGAAATTGAACGGGGGATAGCCACCGCTCATGGCAAAGCTGATTTCGCCAGCATTTTTCACGCGTTGAAGGGAATCGGTTTCGGTATCGGCACAGGCGGCCAAACCGAGCAGCAGAACCGTGACCGTCAGAACGGCCAGCGAGCGCAAGAAAGTCTTCATGAAAGCTCCTATGGTTTGATGAGGTAGCAGTTTCTCGGCATGATGATGAATCTTCCGTCGAGCTCGACGCTGTCGGAAAAATCAAATGGAGCATCGAGCGCGAAACCAGCCGAGAGTGCGATAATGATACACGTCACCGCGACGAGCAGTCCAATCGTCGCACCGTCACTCAATATGATATTGCTTGTTTTTTGCATCATGTTCTGACGACAGATTTGACATGCCGCATTCACAGACAGTGAACACCATCACGCGATGCGGAACAAGGGGGGAAAGCGGGGATGTTTCGGGTATACGGGGATACCCGAGATATCAGGACAAGGGAGGCTTCTGGCGCAGGTAGGCGTGGAGCGAGGTCCGGGTGCCACGCAGGCCGAGTTTTTTCCGGATGTTCTTGCGGTGGGTCTGGATGGTCTCAAAGGCGAGGTTGAGCAGCCCGGCTATTTCCGCGCCGGTCCTGCCGAGCTGGATGAGCTGGCAGACCTCCATCTCGCGGGGGGAGAGTCGGTAGAGGGCCGTGTCCTGGCCGACCCCGGCCTGTCCGACCCCGGCCTGCCCGGAAAAGTCGCCCCCGGCCAAATCGGCCAGCCGCTCCTCGATGACCGCCCGGTAGCCCTCGCGCACGTCCGCGGCCTCGGCCCTGGCGATGCGGTCCAAGGCGGGCAGCATCTGCTGCCGGACCTGGCTGGTCAGGGTCTGGCGCATTTCCCGCCGGTCTTCCTCCACGGCCTTGATGACCCGCGTCAGGGCGATGTTCATCTTCTCCACTTCGGCCTTCTGGTCGCGCAGGTCCGCGCGCAGCTCCACCTGGGGCGAGAGATCGTGCAGGATGAGCTGGAACAGGGAGTGACCGGTCAGCCGGACGCGACGCAACGTGGCCTCGGCAGGAAACCCGCCCGCGTCGTCGGCCCCGGTCACACGGCCTGTCCAGACCTTGCCGGGGTCGAGCGCGTCCATGGCCCGGCGCACGATCCGGCTGGAGTCGCCCGCCAGCACGGCTTCCATGCCCAGGCCCGGCATGTCGCGGGACTGGTCGGGACCGGCCTGGGCCAGACGCGCCCCGGCTGCCGCATTGGCCGACAAGACCACTCCGGCGGGACTCATGAGAAAGGTCGGGTCTTTGGCCGTGTCGAATAGGGCGTTGAACAGGGTGATGGAGTCGGACAGGGCCGAGATGTTGTCGCCCAGCCGCTCCTCGTAGCTCTCGTACAGGGTCTCCATGGGCCGGTTGTCCGTGGCCACGACCACAAACCCGCCCTCGCGGGCCACGACATCGGACAGCGGAATGATACGCAACAGATAATTCCGCCCCCCAGAGCAGGCGATATGGTGGATGCTCATGGCCGGGAACCGCTCCAGGGTCTCGGCCAGCGAGCCGGTGCCCAGTGCCAATCCGTGCCAAAAGGGCTCACCCGTCCGGTCGCAGCCGGGCAGATAGCCCAAGGGCTGGCCCCTGGTCGCGCGCACCGTGCCCTGAGCATCGGCAAAGAGCACCAGATCGCTCCAGGCGTCGATGACATCGCCCGTGTCGGACAAGGGGGTTATGCTCGGATCAGTGCGCATATTCGGATCATGGTCCATGGCAGCCCGGGGCTGTTTTGCGCCATGCCGGGAAACACTGGCGGAGTTTAACGGCTTGGCAGAGTATCACACCATACCATGCCCACGGCGATATGTAAAAACAGCGGGCCGTCCCGATCAGGCCACGTCCAGGGCGCGCCAGATGGCGACCGCTGCCGGGCCTGCCACCAGCTCTGCCGTGGCCGCGCGCATGGCGGCCATGTGCGCGGTCCTGCCGTGGGCGGCCAGGGCCGCATCGCTCTCCCATATCTCGTAAAAGAGAAAGGCGTCGCCGCTGTCGCTCCGATGCAGATCATAGCGAGCACAGCCCGCCTCGGCCCGGACCAGGGGCACCACCCGGCCCAGCTCCCGCTCAAGCGCAGCCCCGCATCCTTCCCTGGCGCTCACCACTGCCGACACATACACGCATTCGCTCATGAATCTCCCCTTTTCGCGGCCATTGCCGGTTCTGGCGGCAATGGCCGCCCCGGCTCAGTATACGCCCGCGGCTGCCGGGCAACAACCCCATGCCGGTGTAACCTTCCCGCATCCGGGCGCGATTACTCTGATGCGAACGGACGACACTCCGACTCTGCCGGATGGGGGGCGGCCTTGTGGAACCGGGCGCGATCAGGCACACTTGCCGGAAAGCGGACGCGACGTGAACACAGGGATTCAATGACCGGCAAACCCGACGACATGACGGTCATCGCCGCTGTTCTGAACGGTGACCTGAACGCCTTTGAGCTCTTGCTCCGGAGGCATGGGGTCAGCGTGGCCCGGCTGGTGGCCGCGCATGTGCCGGGCGAGCATGTGGCCGAGGTGGCGCACGAAGTCTTTGTCCGTGCCTACAAGTCGCTGGCAGGGTACGCGCCGGTCAAGCCCTTTGCCCACTGGCTGTCCACCATAGCGACCCGCAGCTGCCACGATTTCTGGCGGGACCGCTACCGGCGCAGGGAATCGCCTGCCAGCGACCTGAGCGAGGACGGACAATTGTTCATCGAGACCGCCCTGGCCGCCGAATCGACGGAACGGTTCGAGCAGCTGGCCCGACAGGCGGATGCGCGCGAGTTGCTCGCCCTGCTCCTGGACCAGCTGACCCCGCTCGACAGAATGATCCTGACCATGACCTTTCTGGAAGAGCGCACGGTCAGGGAAACAGCCGAGATGCTCGGAATCAGCGCGCCAAACGTCAAGGTGCGCGCCTTCCGGGCCAGGAAGAAACTCAAGGACTTCTTGAAACGTCATGACATCCAAGGAGGGCTGCATGATTCGTAACGAGAGGAATACCGTTGGCCGTCTGCTCCGGGCGGCCCATTCCACCCACTGTGATCCAGCCCTGCCGCCCCACTGGCGCAGCTCGGTCATGGCCGAGGTGCGCAGGCTCGACCCGCGCCCGGCCCAGGCCTCGGACCTGGAAAGACTGGCCCCCAGGTTCGCCGTGGCGGCCACCGCGCTGTGCTGTCTCGGCCTGATCGCCGCGACCTTGAGTCTGAGCGCCCTGCCAGCGCAGGTCTACGGAGCCTACGCTGCCCAGACCTACGCCATATCGCCTTTCCTCAGCATGTAAGGCACGGTGACACCATGAAAAAATGGAAAGTATGGGTGGCCTTTGCAGCCATGTTCGCCGCCGGGGTGGTGGTGGGCGTGGCCGGGCTCGCCCTGGTCCTGCAACAGCAGTTCAACCACCCCATGGACCATGCGCGGTTCCGCGAGACCGTCCGCGCCCGACTGCTCGCCGACATTGCCGACACGGTGCGGCCAGACCCGGCGGCCATGCCCGGCATTGAGCGGACGCTGGATCAGACCCTCGACGCCCTGGAGGCGCACAGGGCCGAGAACGGGCCAAAGATCCAGGCCATCCTTAACACAGGCAAACAGGAAATACTCTCCATGCTCACCCCCGAACAGGGGGTGCGCTTCGAGCAGATGATGCGCGACCGCAAGGGCCCGCGCTTCGGGTTCCTCCGACTGCCCCCGCCGCCACCGTTGCCCTGACCGGCAGCAGCTTGGCTCCCCGGCGTCGGCTTACTCGCAGACGGTCCCGCCGCCCGGAGCCAGACCGGTGAGATACCCGGCAGCGGCGTCGATCTGACCGGCAGGAAGCTGCGCGCCCTTTTCGACCATCCTGGCCACCGTGGCCTTCCAGGCAGTGTCGCTCTTGACGCCCAGGTTCAGGCATATCCGCTTGGTGGTATGACACCGCGAACATGACTGCTTCACGGTCGGCCCGATGTCGGACGCGCCGCCCACCCCGGCCAGGGCGAAAACACCGGCCACCACGCATCCGGCCAGAACATATCGAACTTTGCGAACCATCATGGCACTCTCCGGCTTCTTGCGCGGCCCGCAGGCCGCTGGTGCGGATCCAATCGCGGCTGGCAAGGCCGGCCACGCCGACCCCGCAAGCCCCATTCTCACTCAATTACGACACCATGCCCGAAAAGTACAGCCCGGACCTCTGGTCTCAAGTCCGGCACCCTGGGTCAGAACCGTGGTCAAAACATTCCTCCTTGTCCGCCCGCCCCAAACTTGCTACCTCTGTCCGACCAATGGAAGCGTTTCGTCACCGGTGTGGCGCTTGGTCTTCAAAACCAATGTGTGGCAGTGATGTCACAGGCAGGTTCGACTCCTGTACGCTTCCGCCATTGTTAATAAAAATGGCCTGAAATTCTTCAGGCCATTCGCTTTTAAACCAGGCTTAACATCGCGGAGAACACGAAGGAATCAGGCCTCTGGATTCTTGAACTGCATTGCCGCAATTCCTTCCATTCGCCCCACCAGCAAAGGCACCCGTTGCTGGTTTGCGGCATCTCCCGGCAGATGCCCCGGCAAGGCGTCGATAAAATCGTCATCTGCCAGCAAGACGGCAGCCTGTTGCGCAAGGTAGGCCCGGACCTCGTCATCGGCACCAGCCACATCGGCAACAATCTCCAGCCGCCCGTCGATTACCGCTATAAAATCCTCCATATCCCGGCTGAGCATGTAGTCGCCCTCGCCGCGCCCACGAAACGCCTCCAGCTTTGTCGCCAAAAAATAGGCAGGACTGACGCACCGCAAGCGTACGCCATCACACGCGTACTCGTGGGCGAACCGGACGGCATTCGAATACCAGCGATTGGCGAATCCAAGGATTTCTGGATCAGTCGGCATCACATCAAGGACAATCGGTTCATGCCGCCAGCGACAGATCACCCCTGACTCGCAATCCTCAACAAACCCTCTGGCCCGCAACGCATCCTGGAATTTGTAGAACTCCGCCCGTGTGACCAGTTCGACTATCACATCGACATCCAAGGTTGGACGGACATCCGCAACGGCAGGATCAGTCAGCAGCAAGCCGGTTGCGGCTCCGCCGACAAAGACACACTGACCCGCCAGCTCGCCCAGCAGTCTCGCGACATCGGCCACCCGGCTTATGGATTGATACCTACTGCGGTCCATCGCCACGAACGAGCTGCAAAAGAATTGACTCCGCCAGCGCCACATCGCGCGCCCGGCCCAGGCGTATGGCATCCAGTGCAGCAAGGGCCTGATACAGACGATCATCCCTGGCCGCCATGTATGGAACCGTTTTGAACAACGGGGACAACGCCATGCCCCGGCTGACCCCTTCCGGGTGCGGCCAGACATACACGTCTCCATCCGAAACAGCCAAATGCTTCATGAGCACAGGGGCCGAATGAGCGGTGGGCATTCCCCTGGTCATGGGGCCAATTTCTGCGGCATAGGCGTATTTGACTCCGTGGATCAGGAATTCCTCCAACGCCTTGCGAATGGGCCGCCTGCGGTTGGGATCGAACAATCGCGCATGGGCCGCCCTCCTCACACCCTTGTGAATCTCCGAGGAACTCATGTGGAGTTCATACGCAAGCTGGCTGTAGGACCATTCGTACGGAACGGGCTGTATGGCCAGCTTGAGCAGAATGATTATGTCTTGCGGTTTCAACATGACCATTATTTCTTATTCGCGAATCGCGAATAGCGCAAGAAGAAAAATGACGTTCATCTATTGGTGTCCACCTGCCGGATGATGGGTCACTGACAGCCCGGCCTGCGGGGGCAGAAACGGCAGTAGCCTATGGACGGCTTACCCAGGTCGATCAAATCCTGCCCGCATCTCTCCCCCCGCCGACCCCGCCCATATATATTAGACAACCACAACCAAATGCCGTAGAAGACTCTTCCGATACTCCTGGCCGTCGGGCCGCGCCCGCACCGGCGAGACATGTCACCACTAGATACGGAAATCATGAGCAAGACAGAGAATATTCGCAATTTCAGCATCATTGCGCACATCGACCACGGCAAATCGACCCTGGCCGACCGCATCCTCGAGATGACGGGCATGATCACCGACCGCGCCAAGAAGGACCAGTACCTCGACAAGATGGACCTGGAACGCGAGCGCGGCATCACCATCAAGGCGCAGACCGTGCGCATTCCCTACACCACGCCCGACGGGCAGAAATACATCCTCAACCTCATCGACACGCCCGGCCATGTGGACTTCAGCTACGAGGTCTCCCGCTCCCTGTCCGCCTGCGAGGGCGCTCTGCTGGTGGTGGACGCCACCCAGGGCGTGGAGGCCCAGACCCTGGCCAACGTCTAC
This sequence comes from Pseudodesulfovibrio aespoeensis Aspo-2, assembly GCF_000176915.2. Classification (NCBI taxonomy): domain Bacteria; kingdom Pseudomonadati; phylum Thermodesulfobacteriota; class Desulfovibrionia; order Desulfovibrionales; family Desulfovibrionaceae; genus Pseudodesulfovibrio; species Pseudodesulfovibrio aespoeensis. Next base: position 926,071 of record NC_014844.1, on the reverse strand, counting down.
CTCGCGCTGGACAACGACCTCGAAGTCATCCCGGTGCTCAACAAGATCGACCTGCCCAGCGCCGAACCGGAGCGCATCGCCCGCGAGATCGAGGACATCATCGGGCTCGACTGCTCCAACCCGCTCATGGTCTCGGCCAAGAGCGGGCTCAACGTGCAGCGCGTCATCGACGCCGTGATCGAGCTGCTCCCCCCGCCCAAGGGCGACCCGGACGCCAGGCTCAAGGCGCTCATCTTCGATTCCTGGTACGACTCCTACCAGGGCGTGGTGGTCCTCTTCCGCATCATCGACGGCACCATCAAGAAGGGCGACGCCATCAGGATATTCTCCAGCGGCAAGCGGTTCGAGGTCACGAGGCTCGGCGCTTTCATGCCCGAGGCCGTGGACATCAAGACCATGGGCGCGGGCGAGGTCGGCTTTTTGTGCGCCTCCATGAAAGAGCTGGGGGACGCCCCGGTGGGCGACACCATCACCCTGGCCGACAACCCGGTGGACGAGCCCTACCCCGGCTTCAAGCCGGTCAAGGCCATGGTCTTCTCCGGCCTCTACCCCATAGAGCCCTCTGAGTACGAGACCTTGAAGAACGCCCTGGAAAAGCTCCAGCTCAACGACGCGGCCTTCAGCTACGAGCCGGAGACCTCCCAGGCGCTCGGCTTCGGCTTCCGCTGCGGCTTCCTCGGCCTGCTGCACATAGAGATCATCCAGGAGCGGCTGGAGCGCGAATTCGAGGCCAAGCTCATCACCACGGCCCCGTCGGTCATCTATCAGGTGGACACCGTGGGCGGCGGGACCATGACCATCGACAACCCGAGCAAGCTGCCCGACCCCACCAAGATCGTGGCCATCCGCGAACCCTTCGTGCGCATGGAAATCCATGTGCCAAACGAGTTCGTCGGCTCGGTCCTGGCCCTGTGCGAGGAAAAGCGCGGCCTCCAGAAGAACATGGCCTACATCACGACCAGCCGTGTGGTCATCACCTACGAGATGCCCTTTGCCGAGGTCATGTACGACTTCTTCGACAAGCTCAAATCCTCCACCAGGGGCTACGCCAGCCTGGATTACGAGCTCATCGACTACCGCGAGGCCGACCTCGTGCGCCTCGACATCCTGATCAACGGCGACCCGGTGGACGCCTTCTCCTGCATCGTCCACCGCGAGAACTCGGCGCGCACGGGCCGATCCCTGGCCCTCAAGCTCAAGCGGTCCATCCCGCGCCAGATGTTCGAGGTGGTCATCCAGGCCGCCATCGGCAACCGCATCATCGCCAAGGAGCGCAACGCGCCCTTCCGCAAGGATGTCACGGCCAAGTGCTATGGCGGCGACATTTCGCGCAAGCGCAAGCTCCTGGAAAAGCAGAAAGAAGGCAAGAAGCGCATGCGCCGCATGGGCAACGTCGAGATCCCTCAGGAGGCCTTCCTGTCGGTCCTCAAGGCTGACGAAGACTAACCAAATCATTGATAAGGCATACTCATGAACAATTCCTTCAAATCCCTGCGCGACACGGTCGAGGCCATCGTGGTGGCCCTGCTCCTCGCGTTCGTCATCCGCGCCTTCGTGGTCCAGGCCTTCAAGATTCCCTCGGGCTCCATGCTTGAAACGCTCCAGATCGGCGACCACCTGCTGGTCAGCAAATTCGCCTATGATCTGCGCCTGCCCTCCACGGTCTTCCTCGACACCACCGACGGCAAGGTGCTCTACCAGACCGGCAACCCGGAGCGCGGCGACATCATCGTCTTCAAATACCCGGAGGACGAAACCAAGGACTTCATCAAGCGGGTCATCGGCCTGCCCGGCGAGACCCTGGAAATCCGCGAAAAGGTCGTCTACATCAACGGCCAGCCCCTGGACGAGCCTTACACCCGGCACACCAAGCACACCATAGAGCCGGTGCGCGACAACTTCGGCCCCTTTGTCGTGCCAGAAGGCCAGTACTTCATGCTCGGCGACAACCGCGAGGCGTCCCATGACTCCCGCTGGTGGGGCTCGGTCAAGCGCGAAAAGATCGTGGGCAAGGCCCTGGTCATTTACTGGTCCTGGGGCTCCATCACCGATATCCGCCTGAACCGGATCGGGACGCTGTTCATCTAGCAGCCTGATCATATTCACGAATGCGGCCCTGCCGCGAGACGATCAAGACCGACGCGTGGTGCAGCCACGCGTCGGTCTTGATCGTCTTGCCCCGGCCCGTGGCCGCCCCTGGACAGGTTCCCGCCAGATGAGAATGCCCCTCCCACATTGCCTGCCTTGAGCGACTTGTGGTACAGTGGTTATTGGACACGGATGTCCTCAAACCGACAAAAAGGACGTGCAGCATGGCAAAAGACAAGGAATCCAGGCGCAAGAAAGTCATCGAAACCCTGAACAAGGCGCGGGCCATGGAGCTGACCGCCATCTCGCAATACATGAACCAGCACTACGGGCTGGACAACATGGACTACGGCGAGCTGGCGAAAAACATGAAGCTCATCGCCATCGACGAGATGCGCCACGCAGAGATGTTTGCGGAACGGATCAAGGAGCTGGGCGGGGAGCCTGTCAGCGAGCCTGACGCCAAGACCGTCAGAGAACAGGCCGTGAAGGAGATTTTCGGCTTCTCCGCCAACCTCGAGGATGTGACCATCGACATGTACAACCAGTTCCTGCTCGTCTGTCGCGAAAACGGCGACAGCATCAGCGAGAAGCTCCTCGAAACCATCGTCGAGGAGGAGCAGGAGCATTTCAACTACTTTGACGGCGTGAACAGCCACATAGACAAGCTTGGCGACAACTACCTGGCGCGCATCGCCGGAACCCCCTCATCCACGGGCCTGCAACCGCAGGGCTTCACCGTGGCCAAGGGGCAATAGCCGCAGCCGAATGCGAGGCCGACCTCTTGGGGTCGGCCTTTTTCATGCCTGCTCGCTGCCGGTCCCGGCCTTTGGTCTGCCTGCCCCTGCATCCTCAAGCAGCACCCGCCGCTTGGGCAGGTGTTCGGGGTGGTTGGCCCGCATGAAATCGATGAGCCCCTCGCGCACAAGGCAGCGCAAATCCCAGGCCTTGGAGGCGTCAGACGCGCTGACCAGGGCGCGGACGGTCATGGTTTCCGGCCCGGCCTCGGTCACCTGGAGCCCGCAGGTCTTGCCGTTCCACAGGTCGCCCGCCGCCTCGCACAGACGGCGCAACTCGGCGCGCAGCGGGGCCAGGGGCGTGGCGTAATCCACATGCAGGGAGACCGGGCCGATGATCTCGGCGCTTTTGCGCGTCCAGTTCTGGAACGGGGTATCGAGAAAATAGGTGATGGGCACCACCAACCGGCGCAGGTCCCATATCCGGACCACCACATAGGTGAAGGTGATCTCCTCGATGCGCCCCCATTCTCCCTCGACAATGACCACGTCGTCGAGGTTGATGGGGTGCGAGAGCGCGATCTGGATGCCCGCGATGATGGACCCGAAGGTCTTCTGGGCCGACAGACCGAGCACGATGGAGAGCACGCCTGCCGAGGCCAGCAGTGTGCCGCCGAGCAGCCGGAAGCGCTCGAACTGCATCAGCACCCCGGCCAGCGCGCCGAGCCAGATCAGGACCACGAGGATACGCTGGAGCACCTTGACCTTGGTCTGCACCTGCCGCGCGCCAAGGTTGTCGGCCACCGTGACATCGTATTTCCAGTCCACCAGCACGCTCAACCCAGAGGAAACGATGGTCAGACCCCAGGCCGCGAGCAGGACCCACGCCCCACCCAGGAGCGAGAGGACAAGGACCGCGGCCCCTTTCTCCAGTGACTCCACCGGAATCAGGGCGGACAGGATCGCCACCGCCGCCACGGTCAGGACAAAGGGGATGAGCCTGGGCGTGAGCGCGGTGGCGAGCACGGTCCAAAGTCGGTCGCCGCTACCCTGCCTGGCCTTGAGCCAGCGCATGGCAGCAACGCACCCGATCAGCACGGCCACGGCCACCCCGGCCCGGAGCAGCCAGCCGACAATGTTCAACGGTTCCATGAATCCCTCCAGGGTTATGCAGCCTGAAGCATACCAGACATGCCCGCCCTGTCCAGCCCGGGCCACAAAAAAGCGAAACGCCCGCCTCCCTTGTGGGGAAGCGGGCGCCGTATATCAGGACGGATCCTTATCTACGGGAACTACCAGCGGGGGCGTTCTTCACGGGCTTTGGCTTCGTTGACCTTGATGTTACGGCCACCGAATTCCTTGCCGTCCAGAGCGGCGATCGCCTCGCGAGCGCCGGCATCGTCCATTTCGACGAAACCGAAGCCACGGGGACGACCGGTTTCACGATCCTCGATGAGGTTGACAGAGGTCACTTCGCCATAGGCTTCGAAAGCGGCGCGGACGTCGTCTTCAGTGGAGGACCAGGACAGATTGCCGACATACAGTTTTTTGGACATTCAATTTTCTCCTGAGAAAGTAGTGTTGCAGTGGCGCACATGCGCCTATATCAAAACAGGGCAGCGTACAAGATGCGCACGCTGCCCCTCGATATACCTGTTCGTTTTCAACCAGCCTAGCCACAAGGGGACCACACCTCCACGGGTGTCGCTGGCGTTTGAGAGCCACTCATCCGCTATCGACAAGGGAAAGTCAACACATATTTTTCATTCACCCAATAAAAAAATATCGAGCCGCACAGGCGAAAGCTGCAAAGAGCACCTTATCACCCTTCCCTGACTGGATAAAATGACAAAAAATTAAATCAGTATTTGCATGGTGCCTTGACAAAGAAAATCCGCAGGAGGCCGACCGCGATGCTTTTTTCCGGCACCGGGGATCAGCCGCCCGCGGCGCGGAACAGGCTGGCCTGGGTGCAGCAGCCGCTGAAGCCGAGGGCCTTGTATATCTTCTCCATGCAGACCGCCTGCCGGACCACGCCAGCCAGATGGTCCAGGGCGTCCTCAAGGTCAAAGCGCACCTGGACCGTGCCCAGCGGGGCCAGCCCCTTGTCGCTGCGCAGCTGGTCGATGAACCAGCGGCGGAACTCGTCGGCGTCGAACAGGCCGTGCAGGTAAGTGCCCCAGACCCGGCCATCGTCCCTGGCGTATCCCAGGGGCTGGCCCGCGTTGTCGCGCAGGGCCACGCGCAGGGAGTCCGAGAGGGGCTTGGTCTGGCCGTGGTGGATCTCGTAGCCGTGAACCGCGCAGCCCGACTTGACGTGCGTGCCCCAGGTCCGGGTCAGGGTCTTCTCCGGCACCAGGGTGGTCTGCACGGGCAGCAGGCCGAAGCCGTCCATGCGCGTGGTCTCGGACTCCAGGCCAAAGGGGTCGTCCACCAGTTCGCCGAGCATCTGGAAGCCGCCGCAGATGCCGATGACGCGCGTCCTGCCGCCGTTGCCCGCCAGGGCGCGCAGGGCCGCGGCCATGCCCGCCCCGCGCAGGGCCTTCATGTCCGGCACCGTGGACTTGGAGCCGGGGATGATGACCGCGTCGGGCGTGCCCAGGGCGTGGGCGTCGGACACCACGCGCACGCGCACGTCCGGCTCGGCGTGGAGCGGGTCGATGTCGTTGAAATTGGAGATGCGCGGCAGGTCGATGACCGCGATGTCCACGCACTGGTCGGGCGACAGCTTGCGCGCCTCGGGCCGGAACCCTTCCTTGAACGAGACCGAGTCCTCCTCGGGCAACCCCAGGGAATGGATATAGGGGATGGTGCCCAGGACCGGCTTGCCCGTATGCTCGAACATCTGGCCAAAGGCGGGTTCGAGCAGCGACTCGTCGCCCCGGAAACGGTTGATGAGGAACCCCTCGACCATGCTGCGCTCTGCCGGGGTGAGCAGGCTCATGGTCCCGACCATGGAAGCGAACACGCCGCCCCGGTCGATGTCCCCGGCCAGGAGCACGCGGGCGACGGCATGGCGGGCCATGGCCATGTTCACGATGTCGTGGTGCTTGAGGTTGACCTCGGCAGGGCTGCCCGCGCCTTCAAGGACCATGATGTCGTGCTCGTTGGCCAGGGAGTCGTAGGCCGCCACAACCGCCTCCCAGGCGCGCGGCTTGTAGCGCACGTATTCGCCCACGCTCATGTTGCCCACCGGACGGCCCATGACGATGACCTGGGAGCCGGTGTCCGACCCCGGCTTGAGCAGCACCGGGTTCATGCGCACGTCGGGCCGCTGGCGGCAGGCCATGGCCTGGGTCACCTGGGCACGGCCCATCTCGCACCCCTCGTCGGTGACGAACGAATTGAGGGACATGTTCTGGGCCTTGAACGGAGCCACATTGTAGCCGTCCTGGAGAAAGATGCGACAAAACGCGGCGGCCAGCACGGACTTGCCCGCGTTGGAGCTGGTGCCCTGGAGCATCAGGGCCGGGGTGCGCTTGGTGCGCCGGACCACCGGCCCGCGCCCGGTGCCGCTGACCGCCTCCATGGCCCGGATCAGCCGCTCGTTGTCGTCGCCGCCGCGCACGGCCACGCGGAACCAGTTGTTGTCCAGCCCCTCGTAATTGCCGCACAGCCGGATGGCGATGCGGTGCTCCGCCAGCAGCCTCTCCTTGAGCGGCACCGCATCCTGGCCCACGCGCTCCACCCGGCAGAGCAGATAGTTGGCCACGCCCGGCAACACCCGGATGCCCGGCACATGGCGCAGGCCCGAGGCGAGATTCTCGCGCAGGAGCGCGGTCTGCTCGCGGGTGCGCGCCGCATAGGCCGTGTCGCGCAGGCAGCGCGCGCCCACCTTCTGGGCCAGGGTGTTGACCGACCACGCGGGCATGGCCTGCTTGAGGCGCAGGATCACGTCCGGGTCGGCAAAGGCCAACCCCAGGCGCAGGCCTGGGATGGCGAAAAACTTGGTCATGGAGAGCACGGTGATGACGTTGGACGGCCTGTCGCGGATGAGGCGGTCGGCTTCCTCGGGCAGGAACTCGGCAAAGGATTCGTCCACCACAAAACGGGAGCGGGGGAACATGGCCGCCACCTCGCGCAGGTCGGCCGGGGAAAAAAGCGCGCCCGTGGGGTTGTTGGGATTGCACAGAAAAACCAGCGACGGCGTAGTCAAAAGCCGCCCCATGGCCGGAAAGTTGACGCTCAGGTCGTCCCCGAGCGGCGTCTCGACCACCTTGAGCCGGTGCGCCTTGCACGCCCTGGCGTAGTCCACATAGGTGGGCGACGGGATGACCGCCTGGCCGAATCCGCCCAGGGAAGCGGCGGCAAAGATCAGCTCGGACGCGCCGTTGCCCGCGATGACCTGGGTGGGCCAGACCTTGTACGCCTCGGCAGCGGCCATGAGCAGATCGTGGCAGTCCGGGTCCGGGTAGGCATCCACGGACTGGAGCGCCTGCCCCACCACCTGGCCCAGCCACGGCGGCGGTCCCAGCGGATTGACGTTGGCCGAGAAGTCGAGAAGCTCGTCGGGCCGACATCCGGCCTGCTCGGCCAGACGGCGCAGGTTGCCGCCATGGGCGAACCGCTGTTCGTCCAGGACATCGGGGATTCCCGCGAGAACGCGCTGCTTCACCGTGCCTCCGTCGTCCAGGCCGCCTGCCACCGCCCCAAAGCCCTTGCCGGACATGGGCGGACTGCGTCACGCGGCCCGAAGTCTAGATTTTATTGAGACTTCACGAAGTTCTACGCTGAAAGCCGCCGCGAGACAAGGGTGAAATATGCCAAAGAGCGACAGGGAACAACCCGGATGACCACCGGGCGCCCTGCCAAAGGCAAGGCCCCTGCCGGGGGTGCGGACAGGGGCCTTTGGGGAAGCGGGCTGCCCGGCGGGAACGGCCCGCCGGGATATCCGGGACAATATGTTACTTGACGGGCGTGGCGGCCACGCGCTCCTCCTGGGTCATGGAGGCCAGCGTCTTGACCTTGGTCAGATCAAGGCCGAGCCCCTTGGCCACACGGGTGCCGTAGTCCGCGTCCGCCTTGTAGAACAGGGCGCACTGGCGCAACTGGATGGGCTTTGGCGTCTGACCCAGGCTACCCAGGATGTTGCTGACCAGATTGGCCCGGTCCTGCTCGGTCATGACATGGCGGTAGAGGTTGCCCGGCTGCACGAAATCGTCGTTCTTGTGGGCGAACTCGTGGCGGCCTCCCTGGCCGTCCAGGGGGATGGGCGGCTCGATGGAGGTGTTGTCCGGGGCCGGACCGCCAAAGCTGTTGGGCCAGTAGTTGGGGCCGCCCCCGCCGTTGTGGTCCGTGCGCATGGCACCGTCGCGCTGGTAGCTCTTCTCAGGCGCGTTCTTGGGCTGGTTGACCGGGATCAGGTGGTAGTTGGGCCCGAGCCGGTGCAAATGGGTGTCGTGGTAGGAGAACAGGCGGCCCTGGAGCATCTTGTCGGGCGACACGCCGATGCCGGGCACCAGGTTGCTCGGATTGAAGGCGGCCTGCTCCACCTCGGCAAAATAGTTCTCCGGGTTGCGATTGAGCACCAGCTTGCCCACGGTGATGGGCGGGACTTCCTTGTGCGGCCAGACCTTGGTGATATCGAAGATGTCCCAGCCGAACTTCTCGGCCTGCTTGGGCGTGAGGATCTGCATCTCCAGGGTCCAGGAGGGATACTCGCCGCGCGCGATGGCGTCGTGCAGGTCGCGGGTGGCGTGATCCGGGTCCTTGCCGCACATGGCGGCGGCTTCCGGGCCGGTCAGGTTCCTGATCCCCTGGTCGGTCTTGAAGTGATACTGGACCCAGAAGTAGTCGCCCTTGGCATTATACCACTTATAGGTGTGACTGGAGTAGCCGTTCATGTTGCGGAAGGTGGCCGGAGTGCCACGATCCGAAAAGAGGATGGTCACCTGATGGATGGATTCGGGCGTCAGAGACCAGAAATCCCAGGCCATGGTCGGGCTTTTCAGGTTGGTGGCCGGGTCGCGCTTCTGGGTGTGGATGAAGTCCGGGAACTTGAGCGGATCGCGGATGAAGAAGACCGGGGTGTTATTGCCGGTCATGTCGTAGTTGCCTTCCTCGGTGTAGAACTTGAGGGCAAACCCGCGCGGATCGCGCTCGGCGTCGGCGCTGCCCTTTTCGCCGCCCACGGTGGAGAAGCGGGCGAACACGTCGGTCTTCTTGCCCACCTTGGAGAGAAAGGCGGCCCTGGTGTATTTGGTCACGTCCGCCGTGACCTCGAAATAGCCGTAGGCACCCGCGCCCTTGGCATGGACCACCCGCTCCGGAATGCGCTCGCGATCAAAATGGGAGAGCTTTTCCAACAGATGCACATCCTGCATCAGTACCGGCCCGCGCGGCCCGGCGGTCACGGAGTTGAGGTCATTGCCAATAGGGTGGCCAAACGCGCCGGTCAACGTCTCTTTTTTCTTTTTTGCCATTGTATTTCCTCCATACGCTTTAGGCCGATGAACACGGGGGGTGCGCCCACCGGCATGTTTTCAACATCTCGTTTGAGCCTTCTTATCATAGCTAAATAGGAATGGCTACTATTTTCGATTTACCTTGAAGTCTACCCCATCTGGCCGACGAGAGGAAGGATAATCGGAAAGAAAGAGGGGCGGTGGTGGCGGTGCGTAAGGGGGGCTGAGAGAAGATTGAGAAAGGAAAATGAGGAAAAGAGCTGGTCGAACCTTCGGTTCTCCCTCCAAGCTTTTTGTATTGCCCTCCCGGCGGGGTTACTTTCTTTTGCTGCCCCAAAAGAAAGTAACCAAAGAAAAGGGGCTGGCGCTCGCTTATCCGCGAGTAGGCGCGACCAAGAATCTGATCAAACCCGGTCTGCTCCCGAATCAAGTCCTCCGCTTCGCTCCGTCCGTGATTCGAAAAGCCGCAGCCTCGGCTTTGTCAGCTTCTAGGCCGCACCTACTAATCGCTCGGGTTGGGTCTGCAGTTGTTTTTCTCACCACTTGAATGAATCTTACTCAAAACTCATATTTATCATCAATGAGCTGAGAGATATATTTTTTGGGCCTGGCGCTTTTAAAGAAAAGCCGGTTGCTGTATGTCTCGCCTGTATTCTTGACTCGGTCAACTTCTTTTTCAACAGCTTTCTCAACAATCCTTGCTGCTTTTTCATAGCAAGCTTCAATTGTTCTAACGTGATCAGATGAACGAATATCAACTCCATCACCTTCAGCCAACACACGCATCAATGAAAGTATATAATACGAGGCATGCATTAAATATGATTTTTGATCAAATTCACCTGTAGAAATAGCTTCACGCCTCCACTTCTTCTTCATTTTTTCTACAAACTGATAACAAGTATATGACAAAACAATCTCTTCAGATGTAATGCTATCGCAAAACACATCTTCGTATTTTTCTGCAAAAATTAAGCGCTTCTTATCTTTTGCCTCAGCTGGTAATTTATTATAGAAAGACATCAATGCCTGCCCCGCTTTCTCTGCATCAATTCGAACACCACCTTTCTTGTCTCTATGTTGCCCACGCTTTCTCTCATAGTAGAAGCCTTTCGACAGAAGCTCAACTTCCAGTTTCTTTTGCACATAGTCATTAGACCGTATATCTCGACTCTTAACTGGATTTTGGCTATTTGTGTTCTCAGCAATCTCTGAACTTAAGACCGCATTGGTTGTTTCATAAATTCGACAAAGCACTTGAATATGATCGAATTTAGAACTATCCTTTAGAAATGCCTCAAAAAGAGCATGAATAGTTTGACTACCATTTACGACCTGTGCATCTTCTAGCGTTACAATAGGAGCCCTATAGTTTGGATAGGAAAATTTTCTACACGTTATTGTTATTCCGTTGTTGAAATAAAAAAACCTGTGACTGCTTTCTGAAAGAGCCGTTTTTCTGATGTTTTTGTTGATTTTTGAACGCTGTGTTAAATACACACGAACATTATCCTCAAAGGCTTCCTCTAGTATTTTTCTTGTCTTCAACACTTCATAGTCTTCAAGAGCTGCGTCATTCCTAAGCCCTTCATCATCACATACAATCCTAAGAAGATCCTTTGCATCAACCTCCAATATTAAAGCCCGGATATCACCCTCAGACTTTTCAAAAAACTTTTTGTCAATAGCTTTAATTTTCCCGCTGATTATCGTTTTGCTTTTGTGGGTCATTATTTCAACAAGGTCTGGCATTAAGTGGTATTCCACTGACGTGTTCGAATAATTGCAAATTTTGCTATCAATTCTTTTTTTCTCAGATTCCTCGAAAGCATTATAGCTGTTACTGCAAAAATGAATGCGGAAACTTGGAGTATCTGAGTCCATCAACTTCCAAATATCATTAATCTTATCCCTTAACGCACTATTAGCATTTTCAAACGAATCCATCCCCTCACTCATCAAATCGTGAAAAAAGGAGAGCACCTTATCAATTTCACGGGAAGGATAGTGGCTCAAAAGGTTGTCAAATTTGCTAGTATATTTAAAATTTAACAAATGAACAATCGGAGGTGCCGAGTTATCGTCTATGTAGATGGCGTCTATACCTCGATCGTGTCCAGAGGCATTGTTTGACGCCATTGAAAGATAAAAACTATCTGTTACCGCATTATCAATTTCATCATCTTGGAGGTCAAACAACAGTTCTAGAACTAAATAGTAAAATGCATTTTGAAAATGTTCAATATCATGAATCTCCATCAACTGTTTAAGCCTTGTGTTTATAAGCGAAAAGTCTTGCCGACTGGCTTTCATCACTTCACCACACCCCTTCGAGATAACAAGTGATATTAGAATGTTTGCCTTAAATACATATAGCATATCAAGAATAGATATTTCAAGTCAAATCCAACCCGAGCGATTAGTAAGTGCGGCCTAGAAGCTGACAAAGCCGAGGCTGCGGCTTTTCGAATCACGGACGGAGCGAAACGGAGGACTTGATTCGGGAGCAGACCGGATTTGATCAGATTCTTGGCCGGGCTTACTCGCGGATAAGCGTGGGAAAGCCCCTTTTCTCCTATGTGGCCCACCGTCAAGGGAATCTGTGTATAGCCTTTTCCTATTCGTGCTCTCTGGCACCAAGTACCATTCGTTCGGTACAAAATCATTATTGCGCCATTTGGTTCACGCTGTCTAAACAGCCGAAAAACGCCCGCGCAGATTGGTGATTCAGGTTATGAACTTTGATAACAACGGCCCGAAAGACTCAAACGCCATAAAACGATTGCCAGGAGGCGAGCTATGGCTGCAATGGCTTTTTGCGGCACTCCTGTTTTTGCGACAAGCTGGTTGTAACGTTCTTTGATTTTAGGAACTTTTGCCTGCCATATCCAAGCGGATTCGACCAGGAGGCTTCGCAATCGTTTTTGTCCGACAGGAACAAGTCGGCCGCGTGATGATCGCTCACCACTTTGGCGAACCGTCGGCGCAAGACCGAGATACGACACGACCTGTTCATGACACTGAAAACGCTCCGGACGAAAGACCTCCAGCAAAAACGTGGTGGCGACCGTCGGGCCGACGCCGGGGACCGTCCGCAGCCGCTTCATAGCCTCTTCATGCCGTTTTACCATGATCATGGACAGAGTCGCCTCGATCTCTTTTAGCTCCACCTTCTGCCAAGACAACTCGCGCAACAGGCTGTCCAGCGTCAACTTGGCGGCAGGCTCGATTTGAAGAGTCGACAGTCTCCCAACGGCTTGCCCGGACCACTGCGATAGCCCTGGCGGCTCCTCCGCGCCGACGTAAAGCAGCAACGACTTGATCCGTAACTTGGCGCGGCGGATGTTGTCGACAATCTGCGACCTGCGGCGAATCAGGCTGCGCTCTCCTTCCTCGGCAGGAGTAGGCACGGCGATCCCCTTAAGCATGCCCTTGGCGGCATAGTCGGCCAGTTTGATACAGTCCAACCGATCTGTCTTTGACCCCGCAACCACAGCACGGGGAACCTTGCTCGGGGCAACCACGCAGCAATCTATGCCAGCCTCTTCCATGGCCCGACATAGCCCAAAACCCGTTGGGCCGGATTCATAAGTGACCTGTGCTATTGGCTGCCCCAATTCGAGCAACGCCAGGACCAAATCATATGGCTTGGCAGGCGCTACCCATGTCTCACAAGCCCCATCCTCGCGACGCACCGCCACATGATAACTGAGTTTGTGAACGTCCACGCCGACGTGAATCTCCCGGCCTTCAAACGCTTCCAGAAAATCGCTGATTCGTGATACTGAATACTTTGCCATGCTGTGCCTCCTGCGGTTCTAAGTTGTCGTTCAAACTCAGACTACCTCAGGTAAGGCCAGCATGGTATTTGGTTACTTTCTTTTGGGGCAGCAAAAGAAAGTAACCCCGCCGGGAGGGCAATCAATAAACTTGGAGGGAGAACCGCAGGTTCGACCGACTCTCTCCCCCTTCCCCATCTCATCCCCCGCATCCCCATTATGAGTTGACAGGCGCTGCCATTGGCGGTGAAGTAACCGTCCGCATTTCGACCAACGAAGGAGTCACCCCATGCGCAGCAAGATCATGACCGGCGGGCTGGAAAAAGCCCCCCACCGCTCGCTCCTCTACGCGACCGGCCTGACCAGAGAGGAACTCAACCGCCCCCTCATCGGCGTGTGCAACGCCGCCAACGAAATCATCCCCGGCCACGTCCATCTCCACACCATCGCCAGGGCCGTCAAGGACGGCATCCGCCACGCCGGGGGCACGCCCATGGAGTTCCCGGCCATCGGCGTCTGCGACGGGCTGGCCATGAACCACGAAGGCATGCGAATGTCCCTGCCCAGCCGCGAGATCATCGCCGACTCGGTGGAGATCATGGCCACGGCCCATCCCTTTGACGCCCTGGTCTGCATCACCAACTGCGACAAGATCGTGCCCGGCATGCTCATGGCCATCCTGCGCCTGAACATCCCGGCCATCATCGTCTCCGGCGGACCCATGCTGGCCGGACGCCGGAAGAGCGCGGACCTGATCACGGTCTTCGAGGGCGTGGGCCGGGTCAAGACCGGGTCCATGAACGAGGACGAGCTGACCGTGCTCGAAGAATCCGCCTGCCCCACCTGCGGCTCGTGCGCGGGCATGTTCACGGCCAACTCCATGAACTGTCTGTCCGAGTCCATCGGCCTGGCCCTGCCGGGCAACGGCACCATCCCGGCGGTCATGTCGGCCAGGATACGCCTGGCCAAACACACCGGCATGCAGGTCATGGAAATGCTTGCGCGCAACATCCGCCCGCGCGACATCGTGACCGCGAAATCCGTGCACAACGCCGTGACCATGGACATGGCCCTTGGCTGCTCCACCAACACCACCCTGCACCTGCCCGCCCTCTTTGCCGAGGCAGGCCTCGACCTGAGCCTGGAAATGTTCAACGAGATCAGCAGAAAGACGCCCAACCTGTGCAAGCTCTCCCCGGCAGGCCCGCACTATATGGAAGACCTGAACGAGGCGGGCGGCATCCCCGGCGTCATGAGCGAGCTGGTCAAGCGCGGCCTGCTCAACCTCGACGTAATGACCGTCACCGGCAAGACCCTGGGCGAAAACCTCAAGGATCTCGGCGCCAAGGTCACCAATCACGACATCGTCCGGCCCATCGACACCCCCTATTCCGAGGAAGGAGGCATCGCCATCCTCTACGGCAACATCGCGCCCGAGGGCTGCTGCGTGAAGCAGTCGGCAGTGGCCCCGGAGATGATGGTCAACACGGGCACGGCCAGGGTGTTCCACTCCGAGGAGGAAAGCGTGCAGGCCATTCTGGGCGGCGAGATCAAGCCCGGCGACGTGGTGGTGGTGCTTTACGAAGGCCCCAAGGGCGGCCCGGGCATGCGCGAAATGCTCACGCCCACCTCGGCCATCTCCGGCATGGGTCTTGGCGGCTCGGTGGCCCTGATCACGGATGGCCGGTTCTCAGGCGGCACGCGCGGCGCGGCCATCGGCCATGTCTCGCCCGAGGCGGCGGCGGGCGGCCCGGTGGGGCTGATCCAGACCGGTGACAGGATCGCCATCGACATCCCGGCCCGGTCCATCACCCTTTTGGTGGACAACGCCGAGCTTGAAGCGCGGCGCAAGACCTACACGCCCGTGGTCAAGGAAATTGCTTCCCCGTTCCTGCGCCGCTACGCCCGGCTCGTCACCTCCGCATCCAGGGGCGCGGTCTTCGAGCGGTAGCGGCCCGCGACACAGCCTTCCCTGGGCCGACCGGACATGGTTCCGGTCGGCCTTTCTTATGCGGCCAGGGTCTTGCCCGCGCCGTTTTCCACAAGGGATTCGAGCTTGCCCGCAGACTCGCGGAACGCCTCGACCACGCGCGGGTCGAACTGGCTGCAGGAGCAGCGGATGATCTCGTCATGGGCCGCGTCAAAGGTGCGCGCCTTGCGATAGGGGCGATCCTGGAGCATGGCCGAGAGCGTGTCGCCAAGAGCGATGATGCGCGCGCCCAGCGGGATGGCCAGCCCCTTGAGACCGT
This sequence comes from Pseudodesulfovibrio aespoeensis Aspo-2, assembly GCF_000176915.2. NCBI lineage: Bacteria > Pseudomonadati > Thermodesulfobacteriota > Desulfovibrionia > Desulfovibrionales > Desulfovibrionaceae > Pseudodesulfovibrio > Pseudodesulfovibrio aespoeensis. Next base: position 910,814 of record NC_014844.1, on the reverse strand, counting down.
GCGGGTAGCCCGCCCCGTCGTACCGCTCGTGATGAAACAGGACCATATCCACCACGCCGAGATTGCTCAGGGCGGCCACAGGGCGCAAGATGTCGGCCCCGGCCTGCGGGTGCCTGCGCATGGCCTTCCACTCGGCAGGGGTCAGGGTGCCGCACTTGCCGAGCACCGCGTCAGGCACGCCGATCTTGCCGATGTCGTGCAGATGCCCGGCCACATGGATGATCTGCCCTTCGGTGCCGGACAGCCCCATGGTCAGGGCCAGCACCTGGGATATCCTGGCCACCTCGTCCGAATGCATCCGGGTGCTCTGGTCCTTGGCGTCTATGGCAAAGCCCAGGGACTCGGCGAACTGGTGCAGGATGGTGGTCACGAAATGGGCCGACGACCCGCATTGCCCGGCCTGTACCGCCCCGAGTGCTCCTGCCTTGAGCAATGCCTCTTCATTCATCACGATCACCACCCATTTCCTGCATATGCGTCTCCCTGAAATTTCCTGGTCGGTACAGGCGGGCAGCCCCTTCCCCGCATCGTTTGGAAGACTGATATATCGATTTTGAAAATCAATATCAATATATTTCTCGCAGCGGAACAGCCTCTTGCGCTAGCTGGCAATTTGCAACCGGCGCGATGGCGACACAGAGCGCGGCAGGACAAGCCGACAGGCGGGGGTGGTTGGATGGGACGCTGGGCCCCGGCGACGGAAAATGGAGGAAAGAAAGGGCGCAATGGGAGATAAGCCCGGAGCCTGATATCCGGCAAGACACGGGCCGCGAAACGCAGAACCGCCCTGTCCGGCTAGCGGACAGGGCGGTTTCACTCATGTCGGGGCAGGGCCGGCTAGCGTGCGATCATGGCCCGCAGGAAGTCGGCGCAGTTTTCGGTATTGTGGGCCATGTCGTCAAGGCAGTCGATGAAGTGCAGGAGCTGATAGATGTCCTTGAACTCAATGTCCTTGGCGTAGACCGCCTTCTGGAGTTCATTCTTGAGGGTGCGGACATTCTCGCGCTCGAAGCGCACCTTGCAATAGTGGTTCTTGGTGCCTTCGCGGTCCAGGGATTCGCCATTGACCAGGGCAATGGTGGCATCAAGGGCCGGGCCGAGCAAAATCGTGGTCCGCTCCACCGCGTCGAGCAGAAAGATGAGATCCTTCTGGATATCCTCGGAAATCTCCACCTTGCGCATGGCCAGCCAGTGGAGCGCGTCCTGGGCCGAGTCCAGGATGTTGTCCTGGCTCTTGGTGTAGCTCAGGAACAGGGGTTTCTCCACGGCCATGAAGACGCCCCTGGGCAGGTGGTTGCGGATGTTGCGCTTGATGATGTCTGCGTGATTCTCGATCTCGTCGATGGTCCTGGTCAACTCCTCGAATTCACGGCACATCCCGCCGCCAAGATAGCATTCGAGCGACTCGTCGATGGTGGCGATGCACTCGGCGATCTTGTTGTAGTGCTCGACGAGTCCTTCCATGGGATCTCTCTTGGAAAGCAGACCAAAAAACGGCATTCTGATGAACATATGTCTATCCTCGCGAACGTTTATTCAGAGATTAGCGTAGCCTAGCTGTAACACAACCACTTCAGCAGCACAAAGAAAATGATACTGGTCAGGGCCGCGATGGGCACGGTGGCCACCCAGTAGGCCACGATGCGCAACAGCACGCGGAAATCCACGGCCTTGAACCCGCGCGCCAGCCCCACGCCGACCACGCCGCCCACAGCCGCGTGGGTGGTGGAGACAGGCAGGCCGAGGTTGGAGGCGATCAGCACGGTGGAGGCCGCGCCGAAATCCACGGCAAAGCCGCGCGTGTTGGTCAGGGTGGTGATCTTTTCGCCCACGGTGGCCATGACCTTGTGGCCGAGCAGGCTGATGCCAAAAGCGATGCCCAGTCCGCCGAGTATAAGCATGGAAATGGGGATGTCCGCCTGGGAGTAGAGTTGATGCTCCTTGGCGATCAGGTAGATGGCCGCCACCGGGCCGATGGCGTTGGCCACGTCGTTGGCCCCCTGGGACAGGGCCACGTAACAGGAGGTGCCTACCTGCATCCGCCGGAACACCCGCTCCACCCCTTCTGCACCCTCTTCCTGATCCATAACCATCCTGCCGACGAGCACGCGCGTGCCAAGCCAGGTCAGCAGGCCCAGGGCAGCGGCAATGACCAAGGCCGTGACCCAATGCAGGTCAAGCGACTTGCCAGCTGGGGTCTTGTAGAGAAAAGAGAGGGCGATCAGCAGGATGGTAAAGGCAGCCCAGATGGGGGCCCATCGCTTGGCCTGCTCGATGAAGTGGTGCTTGTAGAGGATGTATTTTCGGATGTGGGAGAAGACCGAGAAGGCGATGATGGCGGCAAAGAACGGGGAGATGATCCAGGAGAGGACAATGCCGCCCATCTTCAGCCAGTTGACCACGTCCGGCCCGCCCGCCACCAGCCCGAACCCCATGATCGCCCCGACGATGGAGTGGGTCGAGGAGACGGGCAGCGAGGTGAGCGTGGCCACAAGCACCCACAGCGCCGCCGCCAGCAGGGCGGAGAACATCCCTATCATCATCAGCTTGGGGTCTGATATGGCCGAGGAGTTGATGATCCCCTTGCTCACCGTGGCCGTCACGTGCGAGCCCATGAACACCGCGCCGACGAAGTTCAGGATGCTGGCGATGAACACGGCCTGGCGCACGGAGATGGCCCGCGCGCCCACAGCCGAGGCCATGGAGTTGGCCACATCGTTGGCTCCCAGGTTGAAGGCCATGAGAAAGCCCGCTCCCAGAGACAGATAGAAGAAAAGGTCGTAGATATCCATTGCATGGCCCCTCTTGCGAGGGAGTTGGTTAGAGGGTGATCCGGCCCGTTCAAGCCGGTTTGTTCAGACGGAAGCAGAACCGCGCTCCCCTGATGTCCTCTCCATAGCCGTCGTGCCATATCTCGCCATCGAAATTCCGCACGATGCGGCGGCAGATGGCCAGCCCCAGTCCGGAGCTGCCGGAACCGTCGATGGTGTTCTCGTCCACGCGGTAGAACCGCTCGAAGACCTTGATGCTGTGTTCGCGCGAGATGCCCGGCCCCTGGTCCTCGACACAGAAGACGATGGACTCGCCGTCGTCCTCGGCGCTGACCGTGATCACCCCGCCCTCGGGGCTGTACTTGACCGCGTTGTTGAGCAGGTTGTGAAAGACGTGCAGCAGCCCGTCCGGCTCGGCCATGACGAGCATCTCGCTTTCAGGCGTCCGGCTTCGCAGGGTGATGTTGCGCTCTCCTGCCCAGGGGGTGACATCGGCCACGGCCCGGTCCATGCTCTCGCGCCCGGAGACCGGGGCAAGGGCCAGCGCCTCGCCCACCTGCTCGGATCGAGCCAGGGCGAGCATGCTTGAGATGACCTTGTCCATGTGGTCGGCGTTCTTGAGGATGATTTCGAGGAACTGGCGGCCCCCTTCGGGCGTTGCCGGAGGATTGTCGAGCAGGGTTTCGGAGTACCCCTTGATGGATGTCAGCGGCGTGCGCAACTGATGGGAAGCGTTGGCCACGAAGTCCTTGAGGCCCTTCTCGCT